>NZ_JBIWNZ010000032.1:86102-98679 GCF_044767505.1 Kitasatospora sp. NPDC101235 | reverse complement strand
GCGACCAGCCCCGCCAGCGTGGCGGGGCCCGACTCCAGTGCGCTGAGCACCAGAGCGGCCTTGTCGAGAACGCCGACGCCGCTAGTGTTGTCCATGCGCTAAGACTGCGGTCTCATTCTGCGAGACGCAAGTTCAAACTTCCGGGAAAAGCGCCACTCTGGAGGGGAGCAGCCCGGGAGGCATCCAGGATGCGGCCCCGTTCGGGCGTCCGCATGGTGGACGGCGATCCGGCGTGCAGGTCTCGCGAACGCGCCCCGCACCGGGCGGCGCACACGCTTTGACCCCGACGACACGAGAAGGCCGGCAACGCGGCCGGCTGGAGGGAATCCGATGGGACGGACACTCGCAGAGAAGGTCTGGGACGACCACGTCGTGCGGCGTGCGGAGGGCGAACCCGACCTCCTCTTCATCGACCTGCACCTGCTCCACGAGGTCACCAGCCCGCAGGCCTTCGACGGGCTGCGGCTGGCCGGCCGCACGGTCCGCCGCACCGATCTGACGATCGCCACCGAGGACCACAACACCCCCACCCTGGACATCGACAAGCCGATCGCCGACCCGGTCTCCAGGGTGCAGTTGGAGACCCTGCGCAGGAACGCCGCCGAGTTCGGCGTCCGGATCCACTCGCTCGGCGACGTCGAGCAGGGCGTCGTGCACGTCGTCGGCCCGCAGCTCGGCCTGACCCAGCCCGGCATGACCGTGGTCTGCGGCGACTCCCACACCTCGACCCACGGCGCCTTCGGCGCGCTGGCGTTCGGCATCGGCACCAGCCAGGTCGAGCACGTGCTGGCCACCCAGACCCTGCCGCTGGCGCCGTTCCGGACCATGGCGGTCACCGTCGAGGGCGAACTGCCCGAGGGCGTCACCGCCAAGGACCTGATCCTGGCCGTCATCGCGAAGATCGGCACCGGCGGCGGCCAGGGCTACGTTCTGGAGTACCGCGGTTCGGCGATCCGGAGCCTGTCCATGGAGGCCCGGATGACCATCTGCAACATGTCGATCGAGGCCGGCGCCCGGGCCGGCATGATCGCCCCGGACGAGACCACCTTCGCCTACCTCCAGGGCCGCCCGCACGCCCCGCAGGGCGAGGACTGGGACGCCGCCGTCGCGTACTGGAAGACGCTGGGCACCGACGAGGACGCGGTCTTCGACCACGAGATCTTCATCGACGCGAGCGAACTGACCCCGTTCGTCACCTGGGGCACCAACCCGGGCCAGGGCGCCCCGCTGGGCTCGAACGTGCCGGACCCGGCCTCCTTCGCCGACCCCCAGGAGCGCCAGGCCGCCGAGAACGCCCTGGCGTACATGGGCCTGGAGGCCGGCACCCCGCTGCGCGAGGTGAAGGTCGACGCCGTCTTCGTCGGCTCCTGCACCAACGGCCGGATCGAGGACCTGCGGGCCGCCGCGGCCGTCGTGGAGGGCCGCCGGATCGCCGACGGCGTGCGGATGCTGGTGGTCCCCGGGTCCGTCCGGGTCGCTCTCCAGGCCGTCGAGGAGGGCCTGGACAGGGTCTTCACCGCGGCCGGTGCCGAGTGGCGCCACGCGGGCTGCTCGATGTGCCTGGGCATGAACCCCGACCAACTCGCCCCGGGGGAGCGTTGCGCCTCCACCTCGAACCGCAACTTCGAGGGCCGGCAGGGCAAGGGGGGCCGCACCCACCTGGTCTCCCCGCAGGTCGCCGCCGCGACCGCCGTGCTGGGCCGCCTCGCGGCCCCCTCCGACCTGACCGCCGACGTCGCTGCCGTGGAGGCCTGAGCCATGGAGAAGTTCACCACCCACACCGGCCGGGCCGTCCCGCTGCGCCGCAGCAACGTGGACACCGACCAGATCATCCCGGCCCACTGGCTCAAGAAGGTCACCCGGTCCGGTTTCGAGGACGGCCTGTTCGAAGCCTGGCGCAAGGACGAGTCGTTCATCCTCAACCGGCCCGAGCGGCAGGGTGCCACGGTCCTGGTGGCCGGCCCCGAGTTCGGCACCGGCTCCTCCCGGGAGCACGCCGTCTGGGCGCTCCAGAACTACGGCTTCCACGTGGTCGTCTCGTCCCGCTTCGCCGACATCTTCCGGGGCAACTCGCTGAAGAACGGCCTGCTGACGGTCGTCCTGCCGCAGGAGACCGTGGAACGGCTCTGGGTGCTCACCGAGAGTGACCCTTCGGTCGAGATCACCGTTGACCTGGAGGCGCGCGAAGTGCGTGCCGAAGGCGTCACGGCGACCTTCGAACTGGACGACAACGTCCGGTGGCGGCTGCTCAACGGCCTGGACGACATCAGCATCACCCTGCGGAACGAGGCCGACATCGCAGCCTTCGAAGCGACCCGCCCGGCCTTCAAGCCGCGTACTCTGCCGGTCGCCTGAGTTCCCTTCAGAACAAGCATTCTGACGATCCGCCGGATGGCCCGCGCCCCCCTCGGGGGGGCCGGGCCATCCGTCGTTCCGGAGCACGAGTTAGCGCCGGGGCCCGCCCCGGATTGCCCATTTGGCTTTGCGGAAGAGGGCCCCGCGCAAGTACAACTGCGGGTAGATGGCACAATCAGTACATGCACCGGCACCATGAACCTCCGTACGCGGGCGGCGAACCCGCGGCTGAGGACTCCATGGGCCGGCCATCCGAACGCCGAATTGACGATCGGCCGGACGTCACCTCCGCGCCAGCTGAGGGGCCGGACGACCAGGAAGTCGCAGCGCTCTACGCGCTTGTGGCCGAGCGGTTGAAGCAAGCTCACGCCCGCGTGCATGCGCTGAACGTGTCTGCCGATGCAAAGACCGCTCTCACCCGTCAACTCCTCATCGTCACCGAGACCGCCAAGCGCGATCTTCCGGAGGCGGCAAGGCGGTTGAGTCGCTTTGTACATGACCTCGACGAGGGGCCCCCGCCGCTCGACTGAGGTCGCCGACGCGCAAATCCATTGCGACACTAGGGTGATTCGCGCGTTTGGTAATTGAAAGTCCGCAGATACATACCTAACGTGCGAAAAGAACGGATGGAATCATCCGGCGCCCGTTTCCGAAGGGGAAGACGTGAACAAGGCTCAGCTTGTCGAAGCGGTGGCCGAGCAGCTGGGCGGTCGCAAGGCTGCCGCAGAGGCCGTCGACGCAGTGCTCGACACCATGGTCCGTGCCGTTGTGGCCGGTGACCGGGTTTCGGTCACCGGGTTCGGCACCTTCGAGAAGGTGGAGCGCTCCGCGCGCTTCGCCCGCAACCCGCAGACCGGCGAGCGGGTCAAGGTCAAGAAGACCTCGGTCCCGCGCTTCCGTCCGGGCCAGGGCTTCAAGGACCTGGTCAGCGGCAGCAAGAAGCTGCCGAAGGAAGGCCCCTCGGTGAAGAAGGCCCCCAAGGGCTCCCTCACCCCGGGCAAGAGCGGCGTGGCCGCCACCCCGGCCGCCAAGCGTGCCGCCACCAAGCGTGCCGCCGCTGCCGCCGCCGCCCCGGCCGCCAAGAAGGCCGCTGCCAAGAAGACCACGGCCGCCGCCAAGAAGGCCGCCACCACGGCCGCGAAGACCACCGCTGCCAAGAAGACCACGGCCACCGCCAAGAAGGCCGCCACCACGGCCGCGAAGACCACCGCCGCCAAGAAGACCACGGCGGCTGCGACCAAGGCCGCCGCGACCAAGAAGACGGCCGCGGCGAAGAAGGCGACCACCACGGCTGCCGCCAAGAAGACCACGGCCACCGCCAAGAAGGCGACCGCCACGGCCAAGAAGACGGCGCCGGCGAAGAAGACCACCACCCGCAAGACCACCGCGCGCAAGACCTCTGCCAAGTAAGTCCCGCGTGACCGTCCCCGGACGGCCTTCGGTCCAGAGCCGCGGCACCCCTTCCGTGAATTCACGGAAACCGGTCGCCGCGGCTCTTTCGATTTCCGGGCGCTTAGTCAGGAATCGACGGCGTGCGGCGGCACCGGAGGTGTCCCGGGCGGGGTGCGGCGGGGTACGGACCGGCCCGGCGGTGCCGGGTGGGGCCAGTCAGCCCTCGGCCGGGTCGGGGAAGGTCTGGAGCGTCACGAAGACCACCCGGCGGGCCTCGCCGGTGCCCTCGGTGCGGATCCGCACCCGCTGGCCGGGGCGCAGCAGCCGCAGGCCGCCGGCGTCGAAGGCGGCCGCGTCGAACGGCACCGGGGTCCCGTCGTCGAGCAGCACGGAGCCGGCCCGGGTGGCGGGGTCGAAGGTGAACGCGGTGGCCTGCATGCGAGCAGCATAGCGAGCGGGCCGGCCCGGACCCGGGGGCAGGTCGACGCCGGGCCGGGACGGGCCGGGAGGCGTGCAGGAGGCGCGTGGGCGGCGTCCGGGAAGGGTTCAGGCCAGGCTCAGCCGGGCGAACAGCGCGCTGGTGTGAGGGCCGAGGCCGAGCACCGCGGCCTGGCCGAGGTCCGTCCCGGTGTCCACGTCCCGGCGCACCGACTCCACGTCCGCGAGACGCAGTTCGAGCGCTCCGCCGGCCGCGTGCCGGGCCCGCGAGCCGTCCCCGAACGCGGGGGAGAGCGGGCGCCCGGGGGTGCAGGCGAGCAGCGTGGTGCCGAGGCCCGGGGAGTCCGGCAGGAAGGCCCGGCCGTCCGGCGGCACCGCGCCCAGTACCCGGGCCAGTTCGGCCGGGCGCAGCGCCGGGAGGTCCGCCGAGAGCGCCGCGAGCGGGGCCCGTGGGGCCAGTGCCAGGGCGGCCGCGGCGCCGTGCGCCAGTGCCCGGTTGAGGCCGCCGCCGGGCTCGTCGGCGACCACGAGTGCGCCGAGCGCGGCCAGCCGGGTGCCGGCCGTGGAGTCCCGGGTGACCGCCAGGACCCGGTCGACGCCCGGGGTGGCCAGGGCGGCGGTGACGGTGTCCAGCGCGAAGGACAGCGCCAGGTCAGCCCGGTGCGGCCCGGCGTACGGCGCCAGTCTGCTCTTGGCCAGGGCGAGCGGCTTGAGCGGAAGTACCAGCGACCAGCCGGCCGTGGGTGCGGGGGGCGCGACGGGCCCGCTGGGGCGTACGGTGTCCTGGGTCATCGGCGTCATTGTGGCGCCGGTCCCGGAGCCCTCGCCAGGCCGTCCGAGCTGTGCGGACGTGCGTTTGATCACGCCCGCCGGGCGGGTTGGCGCGGTTGCTCGACAGCCGGTGAGCGGGCGGGCGACACTGGTCGGCACCCGTGGCCCGGGCGCCGGTGGAATCGGTGCGCGGCACCGGGACACCATGACCGCGGCACTCGATGCCGCATCGGATGAGAAGGAGCTGGGGTGGCCCGCCGCTCGTACGCCAAGTTCGGCAACGCCGACTACGGCATCTGGTACCGCTTCGCGGCCGTGCTGGTGAAGCCGGTGACGACCGCCCTGGTGAAGCCGGACTGGCGGGGCTGGGAGCACATTCCGAAGAACGGCGGATTCATCGCCGCGGTGAACCACAATTCGATCATCGATCCGGTGATCTACGCGCACTGGCAGTACAACAGCGGACGTCCGCCGCGCATTCTCGGCAAGTCCTCGCTGTTCTCGGTCCCCTTCATCGGATTCATGCTGCGCAAGACCGGCCAGATTCCGGTGTTCCGCGAGTCCACCGACGCCGCGCAGGCGTTCCGGGCCGCGATCGACGCGGTCAACGGCGGCCAGTGCGTGCAGTTCTACCCGGAGGGCACGCTCACCCGGGACCCGGACCTCTGGCCGATGACCGGCAAGAGCGGGGTCGCCCGGGTCGCGCTGATGACCGGTGCGCCGGTCATCCCGGTCGCGCACTGGGGTGCCCACGAGATCATCCCGCCGTACGGCCGGCCCGGTTACGGGAAGGGCAAGTTCAACCTGTTCCCGCGGCACAAGGTCACCGTCGCGGCCGGGCCGCCGGTGGACCTGAGCAAGTACCGGGGGCAGGAGCTCACCGCCCAGGTGCTCGCCGACGCGACCGAGGACATCATGACGGCGATCACCGCCGTGCTGGCCGAGGTCCGGGGCGAGGAACCGCCGGCCGAGCGCTACGACATGCGCAAGGCCGCCCGGGAGCGCGCCGCGGCCGCGCTGGCCGAGCGCCGGCGCGCCAAGGGCGAGCCGGGCAAGGGCACCGGGGAGGCCGGCAAGTGACCCGCTGCGCCGTGATGGGGACAGGCTCCTGGGGCACCGCGTTCGCGATGGTGCTCGCCGACGCGGGCTGCGAGGTCGTGCTGTGGGCCCGTCGCCAGGAGCTGGTGGACGCCGTCAACTCCACCCACGAGAACCCGGACTACCTGCCGGGCGTCCGGCTGCCCGACACCGTGCGGGCCACCACCGACGCCGCCGAGGCGCTGGCCGGCGCCGACTTCGCGGTGCTCGTGGTGCCCTCGCAGACGCTGCGCGACAACCTGGCCGCCTGGACGCCGCTGATCGAGCCGCAGACCGTGCTGGTGAGCCTGATGAAGGGCATCGAACTCGGCACCGCCAAGCGGATGAGCGAGGTCATCGACGAGGTCACCGGGGTCGGCCCGGAGCGCGTCGCGGTGGTCAGCGGGCCCAACCTGGCCAAGGAGATCGCCAACCGGCAGCCCGCGGCCAGTGTGGTCGCCTGTTCCGACGAGGCGGTCGCCAAGCGGCTCCAGGCGGCCTGCCACACGCCGTACTTCCGCCCGTACACCAACACCGACGTGGTGGGCTGCGAACTCGGCGGTGCGGTCAAGAACGTGATCGGCCTGGCGGTCGGCATGGCGGCCGGCATGGGGCTCGGCGACAACACCAAGGCGACCCTGATCACCCGCGGGCTGGCCGAGACCACCCGGCTCGGCGAGGTGCTGGGCGCGGACCCGCACACCTTCGCGGGGCTCGCCGGGATGGGCGACCTGGTGGCCACCTGCTCCTCGCCGCTGTCGCGCAACAACACCTTCGGCATGAACCTGGGCCGGGGCATGTCGCTCGCGGAGACCATCGCGGCCACCCGGCAGACCGCCGAGGGCGTCAAGTCCTGCGAGTCGGTGCTGGACCTGGCCCGGCGCAACGGGGTCGACATGCCGATCGTCGAGGCCGTGGTGGACGTGGTGCACAACGGGCGGCCGACCCAGGAGGCGCTGCAGACGCTGATGTCGCGTTCGGCGAAGGCGGAGCGGCGCTGAGTTCGCGGCGCCGCCTGGCCCCCGGCGCCGCCTACCTTCCGGCAGGGACTCGCACGGTAGTCTCAAACCCGATATGAGCATCGAACAGACCTCCCCGAACCGGTCCGACCGGAAGCCGCGCGTCGCGCTGGTCTTCGGCGGGCGCAGCTCCGAGCACGCGATCTCGGTCTCCACCGCGGGCAGTGTGCTCAGGGCGATCGACCGCGACAAGTACGACGTGCTGCCGATCGGCATCACGCACGAGGGCCGCTGGGCGCTGACCAGCGACGAGCCGGCCCGGATGGCCATCACCGACGGGAAGCTGCCGGACGTGGCACATGTCGCCGAGGGCGTCGACGGTCAGGTCGCGCTGCCGGCCGCCCCGGGCAACCGCGAGGTGGTCCTGACCGAGCCGGGCAGCGCCCCCAAGGCCCTCGGCGAGGTCGACGTGGTGTTCCCGCTGCTGCACGGTCCGTGGGGCGAGGACGGCACGCTCCAGGGCCTGCTGGAGCTCTCCGGCGTCCCGTACGTCGGCAACGGCGTGCTGGCCAGCGCGGCCGGGATGGACAAGGAGTTCGCCAAGCGGATCCTGGCCTCGCACGGTCTGGACGTCGGCCGCTACACCATCGTGCGGCCGCGCGAGTGGGAGTCCGAGGCGGGCCGCGCGGCGGTGCGCGAGCGGGCCGCCGAGCTGGGCCTGCCGCTGTTCGTGAAGCCCTGCCGGGCCGGCTCCAGCATCGGCATCACCAAGGTGAAGGACCTGGCCGACCTCGACGCCGCGATCGAGGAGGCCCGCCGGCACGACCCCAAGCTGATCATCGAGGCGGGCGTCACCGGCCGCGAGATCGAGTGCGGCGTGCTGGAGTTCGAGGACGGCCCGCGGGCCAGCGTGGCCGGCGAGGTCCTGGTCGGCGAGGGCTACGACTTCTACGACTTCGAGGCCAAGTACATCGACTCCTCGGAGGTGCAGATCCCGGCGAAGCTCACCGCCGAGCAGCTCGCCGAGATCCAGCGCCAGGCGGTCGAGGCCTTCGAGGCGCTCGGCTGCGAGGGCCTGGCCCGGGTGGACTTCTTCCTGCTGGAGGACGGCACCTGGATGATCAACGAGATCAACACCATGCCCGGCTTCACCCCGATCTCGGCCTTCCCCAAGATGTGGGAGGCCAGCGGGGTCACGTACCCGGAGCTGATCGACCGGCTGCTCGGGACGGCGCTGCGGCGTTCGACCGGGCTGCGCTAGCGGGTCCTGCGGCGAAGGGCGGGCCGGGAAGTCCGGGCCCGCCCTCGGTACGTCCCGTCAGGCCCGGGCCGTCGCCCGGCTCAGCCCGGGACGTTGGCCTTGACCGCGCCGCTCAGGGCGGCCGCCGGGTCGAAGGGGTTCTGCGCGGCCCCGGCCGGGACGGTCACCTCGACGTAGGCGGCGCGCATGGTCGTCACGAAGCGGTAGCCGCCGTCGGCGAGCTTCTGCGACCACCAGGTGACGCCGTCGACGCTCGGGGACCAGTCCGCGGCGTGATCGCCGTCCAGCTCCTCCGGCCGGTCGATGCCGCAGCGCAGCACCGTCCGGGGCGAACCGCCCCAGGCGGCCACGTACGGCGAGGCGGGCGACGGGTCCCTGCGGGCCTGCCCGAGCAGTTCGGCGGGCAGCGCGGCGGCGAGCGAGCGGCAGTACTCGGCCGCCCTGCCGCTCGGCCGGGGGACCTCGACCTTCGGGTCGGCCGGGCCCCAGCTGCCGACCAGCACCACGACCGTGCAGGTCAGCGCGAGGGGCAGGGCCAGCCAGCGGACCGGGGCCGGCAGGGCGGTCAGCGCCTTGGGGACGCGCAGTTCTCTGGCCACCCGCCGATGGTATCCGGGGCTCGGGACCTGTCGTCGCACTCCGACTGCGGGGCGCCCGACGACAGGCCCCGGGCGTCCCGGACCTACAGGTGCACCACGGGACAGGTGAGGGTGCGGGTGATGCCCTCGACCTTCTGGATCTGGGCCACCACCATGCGGCCCAGCTCGTCCACCGTCTCGGCCTCGGCCTTGACGATCACGTCGTAGGGGCCGGTGACGTCCTCGGCGGTGAGCACGCCGGGCATCTCGGAGATGGTCCCGGCCACGGCGGTGGCCTTCCCAACCTCGGTCTGGATCAGGATGTATGCCTGTACCACGAGGACCTCCCGGCGGCCGGTTAAGGGGGGATCGCCGCCGTGATCACCCGGTCAGGCGTGTGGGTGGGTGGGCTCACCGGCAGGCTGATCACCACGCTACCGCGCAGCGGGCCGGGGAGGGGAGACCCCGAGGCCCCCGAAGGGCGTACGCTGCGCGCGGGGGAGCGCGACGGGGACCGAATCGGATGGAAACGCGAGAGGACGGCAGATGCAGGGGACCGTGGGCGAGCTCGGCGAGTTCGGCCTCATCAGGGAGCTGACCGCCCGGGTACCGCTCACCGATGCGGTCGACCTCGGCCCCGGTGACGACGCCGCGGTGGTGCGGGCTCCGGACGGCCGGGTGGTGGCGACCACGGACGTCCTGATCGAGAACCGGCACTTCCGCCGGGACTGGTCCACCGCCTACGACGTGGGCCGCAAGGCCGCCGCCCAGAACCTCGCCGACGTGGCCGCGATGGGGGCGGTGCCGACCGCCATACTGCTCGGCCTGGTCGCCCCCGCGGACCTGCCGACCACCTGGGCCACCGAGTTGATGGACGGACTGCGCGACGAGTGCCAGGTGGCCGGGGCGACGGTGGTCGGCGGCGACGTGGTGCGCGGCGACACCGTCACGCTCGCCATCACGGCGCTCGGGGACCTCCAGGGGCGTGCGGCGGTGACACGCGCCGGTGCGCAGGTCGGCGACGTGGTCGCGGTGACCGGCTGGCTCGGCTGGTCGGCCGCCGGCCTCACCGTGCTCCAGCGCGGCTTCCGCTCCCCGCGCGCCTTCGTCGAGGCGCACCGCCGGCCCGAACCGCCGTACCACGCGGGTCCGGCGGCGTCCGATCTGGGCGCGACCTCGATGGTCGACGTGAGCGACGGGCTGGTCGCCGACCTCGGCCACGTGGCCCGGGCCAGCGAGGTGGACATCGACCTCAGGGCCGCCGACTTCGACGTCCCGGCGCAGATGGCCGACATCGGCCAGGCGGTCGGGGTGGACCCGCTGGTCTGGGTGCTCTCCGGAGGCGAGGACCACGCGATCGTGGCCACCTTCCCGCGAGGGGTCCAACTCCCGGCCCGCTGGCGGGTGGTGGGCGAGGTGACCGGCCGCCCGACGGGCAGCCGCAGCGGCCGGGTGACGGTGGACGGCGCGCCCTGGGACCGGGTGGGCGGCTGGGACCACTTCGCCGAGTAGCGCGCGGCCCGCGCGGATCCCCGTACGGTGGGCGGCGCGTGACGTCCCGGCGTGCGGGGGGACGGGCTTCGCGGGTGCGTTTTGCGTACGCTGGCGACATCCCAGCCGGCCCGTCCGGCGCGGGTGGTCCGAACCACGGCGAGCGGGAGCACACCAGACATGCGGATCGGTGTACTGACCAGCGGCGGCGACTGCCCCGGCCTCAACGCGGTGATCCGCTCGGTGGTGCACCGGGGCACCGACGTCCACGGGGACGAGATCGTCGGCATCCTGGACGGCTTCCTCGGGCTGATCGAGGGCCGCACCCGGCCGGTCTCGCACGACGACGTCACCGGCCTGCTCACCCTCGGCGGCACCATCCTGGGCTCGGCCCGGGTACGGCGGGACCGGATCGCCTGGGCGGTGGAGAACGCCGGGGCACTGGCCCGGGAGATCGGCATCGACGCGCTGATCGCGATCGGCGGCGAGGGGACGCTGACCGCCGCCAAGCAGTTCAGCGACGCCGGACTGCCCGTGGTCGGGGTGCCGAAGACCATCGACAACGACATCGAGGGCACCGACGTGACCTTCGGCTTCGACACCGCCGTGCACGTCGCGACCGAGGCGATCGACCGGCTGAAGACCACCGCCGAGTCCCACCAGCGCGTCATGGTGGTCGAGTTGATGGGCCGGCACACCGGCTGGATCACCCTCACCGCGGGCATGGCGGGCGGTGCGCACGGCATCCTGATCCCGGAGAAGCCCTTCGACATCGAGGCGGTGGCCCGGATAATCGAGGACCGCTTCGCGCGCGGCAAGAAGTTCGCCATCATCGCCGTCGCCGAGGGCGCCTCCCCGGTGCCCGGCACCATGCGCTTCGACCACGGCGAGGTCGACCAGTACGGCCACCGGACCTTCGGCGGGATCGGCAACCGGCTCGCCCACGAGCTGGAGAACCTGCTCGGCAAGGAGGCCCGCCCGGTCATCCTCGGCCACGTCCAGCGCGGCGGCACCCCGACCGCCCGGGACCGGGTGCTCGCCACCCGGTTCGGCTGGCACGCGGTGGAGGCCGTCCACCAGGGGGCGTTCGGGCATTTCACGGCGTTGCGCCGGACCGGCATCGAGCTGCTGCCGCTCGGCGACGCGGTGACCCGGCTGAAGACGGTGCCGAAGGACCGCTGGACGGAGTCCGAGGCGGTGCTCTGAAACCGCGCGGGTAGGTTGGGGCCCATGGCCCTCCCATCTCCCACCCCAGCCCCCGGCCGACCCTCCCCCGGACTCTGTCCGGGGGCACCCCCACCGCGCGGCCCCTCCGAGGCACCTCCCCGTGTGCTCACCGTCGCCGGCTCCGACTCCGGCGGCGGCGCCGGCATCCAGGCCGACCTCAAGGCGATGCTCGCCCTCGGCGTCCACGGCATGAGCGTGATCACCGCCGTCACCGCACAGAACTCGCTCGGCGTTCAGGGCTACTGGGAACTGCCCGCCGAAGCCGTCCGGGCGCAGTTCCGCAGCGTGGTGGACGACATCGGGGTGCAGGCCGTGAAGACCGGCATGCTCGCCTCGGTCGAACTCGTCGAGACCGTCTCCGAGCTGCTCGCCGGGGTGGACGCCCCGGTGGTGGTCGACCCGGTCGGGGTCTCCAAGCACGGGGACGCGCTGCTGGTCGCCGAGGCCGTCGCCACCGTCCGCGAGAAGCTGCTGCCGGTCGCCACCCTGGCCACCCCCAACCTGCACGAGGTGACCCAGCTCACCGGGCTGACCGTCGAGGCCGAGTCGCAGATGCTGGACGCCGCCAAGGCACTGGTCGACCTCGGACCGCGCTGGGCGCTGGTCAAGGGCGGCCACCTGGCAGGCGAGGCCGCCGACCTGCTGTACGGCGGACCGGACGAGGTGCACTGGTTCCGGGCGCCGCGCTACGACAACCGGCACACCCACGGCACCGGCTGCACCCTGGCCAGCGCGATCGCGGCCGGCCTGGCCAAGGGCGAGCCGCTGCCGCAGGCGGTGGCCTCGGCCAAGGAGTACATCACCGGCGCGATCGCCGGGGGCTTCGCCCTGGGCGCCGGCATCGGCCCGGTCGACCACGCCTGGCGCTGGCGCTGAGCACCCCGGAAAAACGGTGGTGGGGGGGGGGGGGGGGGGGGGCCCCCCCCCCCCCCCCCGGCGCGGCAAAAGCCCCGCCCCCCGCCCGGCCACACCAAACCCCCCCCCCCCCCGCGGTAACCCGCCCCAGGCGCGCCCCCGCCGCGGCCGGG
>NZ_JBIWNZ010000032.1:0-86092 GCF_044767505.1 Kitasatospora sp. NPDC101235 | reverse complement strand
GGGGCGGCCCGGGCCCCCCCCCCCCCCCCCGGGGGGGGGGGCGGCCCCCCCCCCCCCCCCCCCCCCCCCACCACCGGTGAGTCCGGAAAACGGCGTAGCCGGCCACGGAAACAGCGAAGCCGGCCCATCCGAGGATGAACCGGCTCACTGGAGGACCGGCATGCCGGTCTGCGCGTCAGCGCGAGACCTTACCGGCCTTGATGCACGAGGTGCAGACGTTGAGCCGCTTCGGCGTCCGCCCAATCACAGCGCGCACCGTCTGGATGTTGGGGTTCCAACGACGGGGGGTACGGCGGTGAGAGTGGGAGATGCTGTTGCCGAAGCCCGGCCCCTTGCCGCAGACGTCGCAGTTGGCAGCCACAGGAGTCACTCCAAGACTTCAGATCAGATACTTTCGAAAACCCCACTCACCCACCAGAACACTCACGTGAACCGGACCGGACGATGGGGTGAGCCTGGACGGTTCCAGGCAACCGGAAGAGCATACAACGCTTGCTTCCGTCCCACGAAACTACCATGACCGGCCGAGTGATCGCTCCGGTCGCCGGGACGGACGGCCCTGCCCCGCCCCGATAACCTGCCGGTATCACCCCTTGCCGCAGGCCCGACTGTGCGCTGCCCCTCGGGCCACCGCGGCGTCCCATCCGGAGGAGACCTGGTGCTGCACACGCTCGACGCCCCGGCCGTGCGCACCTGGTGCCAGCTCGCGCTGCGCGCGCTCGGCCAGGCCCGCGAGGAGATCGACGCGCTCAACGTCTATCCCGTCCCGGACGGCGACACCGGCACCAACCTCTACCTGACCGTCGAGTCCGCCGCCGCCGAGGTGGAGAGCCGCTTCGCCGACCCCGCCGTCGACCCGGCCCCCGGGCTGGCCGACACGGTCCGGGCGATGGCCCGCGGCGCACTGGTCGGCGCCCGCGGCAACTCCGGGGTGATCCTCGCCCAGTGGCTGCGCGGCACCGCCGAGACGCTGGCCGAGGGAGGCGGCGCCGAACAGCTGCGGGCCGCCCTGCAACGGGCCGCCGACTCCGCCTACCAGGCCGTCGCGGAGCCCGTCGAGGGCACCCTGCTGACCGTCGCCCGGGTCGCCGCCCGGGAGGCCGTCCGGGCCGGGGACGGGCTCGCGCAGGTCGCCGACACCGCCTACCGGGCCGCCCGGGACGCGCTGCGGCACACCCCCGAGCAGCTCGCCGTGCTGGCCGAGAACGGGGTGGTGGACGCCGGCGGGCGCGGCCTGGTGGCCGTCCTCGGCGCGCTCGCCGACGCCGTCGCCGGACAGCAGCCGATGGGGCCGGTCGCGCTGCGCGGGGACATCCGGGCCGTCGAGAGCTGCGAGACGCACCTCAGGCCGCCCGGCCCCGGCCACCCCGCCTTCGAGGTCATCTACCTGCTGGACGCCCCCGACGAGGCGCTGCCCGCGCTGCGCGAGCGGCTCGGCGGGCTCGGCGACTCGCTGGTGATCGGCGGCGGCGACGGCCTGTGGAACGTGCACGTCCACGTGGACGACGCGGGCGCCGCCGTGGAGGCCGGGGTCGGGGCAGGGCGCCCGCACCAGATCCGGATCACCCACTTCGCCGAGGCCGCCGCCCGGGCCGGCACCACCGCCGAGCGCGGCGAGCGCGAGGAACGTGCCCGCGCGGTGCTCTCGGTGGTCTCCGGCGAGGGCCTGGCCGAACTCTGCGAGCAGGCCGGCGCCGTCGTCCTGCACGCCGACCCGGACCGCCCGCCGGCCAGCGCCGAACTCGCCGCCGCAGTGCGCCGCTCGGCCGCCCGCGAGGTCGTCCTGCTGCTCAACGACCCCGAACTGCGCGCCGCCGCCGGGGCCGCCGCCGACCAGCTGCGCGAGGAGGGGGTGCGGATCGCCGTCCTGCCCACCCGCTCGCCGGTGCAGGGCCTGGCGGCGCTGGCGGTGCACGAGGGCGGCCGCCGCTTCGACGAGGACGTGGTCGCCATGACCTCCGCCGCCGGGGCCACCCGGTACGCCGAACTGGCCGTCGCCGAGGGGGAGTCCTGGACGATGGCCGGGGTCTGCCAGGCCGGGGACGTGCTCGGGCTGATCGACGGCGATGTCGCGGTGATCGGCGCGGGGCTGGCCGAGGTCGGCGAGAGCGTGCTGGACCGGATGCTCGGGGCGGGCGGCGAACTGGTCACCCTGATCCTCGGCGAGGGCACCGACGAGGCGCTCGCCGAACGGCTGGTCTCCCACGTCCGGCACCGGCGGCCCGAGGTGGACGCGGTGGTCTTCCACGGCGGACAGGAGCCGGCGCCGCTGCTCATCGGGGTGGAGTAGCCGCCCCGAGCCCCCTGGGGAGGCGAGCGGGCGAGTAGCAGCACTGTTCGTCGGTGCCTTGGTGTAAACAGGGGCCTGATGGGCGCTCTCGATGAACCACTGACCAAGCTCGTCGGCGACCGCACCGCGAAGGTGCTCGCCGACAGCCTCAAGCTGCGCACGGTCGGGGACCTGCTGCACCACTACCCGCGCCGCTACGTCGAACGCGGCCAGCTCACCAGCCTGGACGAGCTGGAGATCGACGAGCACGTCACCGTGCTGGCCCGGATCGAGAAGGTCACCCTGATCCCGTTCCGCGGCCGCAAGGGCGACCGGCTGGAGGTCGTCGTCACCGACGGCCGCAGCCGGCTCTCGCTGGTCTTCTTCAACCAGGGCTGGCGGCAGAAGGAGCTCAAGCCCGGCGCACAGGGCCTGTTCGCGGGCAAGGTCGGAGTCTTCAACCGGACCCGCCAGCTGGTCTCGCCGGACTACCAGCTGCTCGACGAGGACGCCACTGCGTCAACCGGAGCTGGCGACGCCGCGCAGCAGTTCGCCGGCCGGCTCATCCCGGTGTACGGCGCCAGCGCGCAGATGCCCAGCTGGAAGCTGTCGATCTGCATCGAGACCGCGCTCACCAAGCACCTCGGCGACGTCGGCGAACCGCTGCCCGCCGAACTGCGCGAGCGGCACGACCTGATCCCGCTGCCCGAGGCGCTGGAGCTGATCCACCGCCCGCGCGGCCACGCCGACCGCGAGCGCGCCCAGAGCCGGCTGCGCTGGGACGAGGCCTTCGTGCTCCAGGTCGCCCTCGCGCAGCGCCGGGCCGCCGACTCCGCCCTGCCCGCCAAGCCGCGCAGGGCCCGCGAGGGCGGCCTGCTGGACGCCTTCGACGCCCGGCTGCCGTTCACCCTCACCGAGGGCCAGCAAAAAGTCTCCGCCGAGATCGCCGCCGACCTCGCCACCGAACACCCGATGCACCGGCTGCTCCAGGGCGAGGTCGGCTCCGGGAAGACGCTGGTCGCGCTGCGCGCCATGCTCGCCGTGGTGGACTCGGGCGGCCAGGCGGTGCTGCTGGCGCCCACCGAGGTGCTCGCCCAGCAGCACCACCGCTCGATCGTCGAGATGATGGGGGACCTCGCCGAGGGCGGAATGCTCGGAGGCTCCGACCTCGGCACCCGGGTGGTGCTGCTGACCGGCTCGATGGGCGTCGCCGCCCGCCGTCAGGCGCTGCTCGACATGGCCTGCGGGGACGCCGGGATCGCCATCGGCACCCACGCGCTGATCGAGGACAAGGTGCAGTTCCAGGACCTCGGCCTGGTCGTGGTGGACGAGCAGCACCGCTTCGGCGTCGAGCAGCGGGACGCGCTGCGCGCCAAGGGCGAGCAGCCGCCGCATCTGCTGGTGATGACCGCCACCCCGATCCCGCGCACCGTCGCGATGACGGTCTTCGGGGACCTGGAGACCTCCGTCCTGGACCAGCTGCCGGCCGGCCGCTCGCCGATCTCCACCCACGTCGTCCCGGCGCTGGAGAAGCCCAACTTCCTCACCCGGGCCTGGGAGCGGGTCCGCGAGGAGGTCGCCAAGGGCCACCAGGCGTACGTGGTCTGCCCCCGGATCGGGGACGAGGAGCCCGCCACCGACCCGAAGAAGAAGCGCCGCAAGGCCGCCGAGGAGGACTTCGAGGAGGTCGCCGACGAAGGCGCCGCGAGCGACGAACGGCGGCCCCCGCTCTCGGTGGTGGAGACGGCGGAGAAGCTGACGAAGGGCCCGCTGAGCGGCCTGCGGGTGGAGATCCTGCACGGTCGGCTCGCGCCGGAGGCCAAGGACGAGGTGATGCGCCGGTTCGCGGCCGGCGAGGTGGACGTGCTGGTCGCCACCACGGTGATCGAGGTCGGCGTCAACGTCCCCAACTCCACCGCGATGGTCATCATGGACGCCGACCGCTTCGGCGTCTCCCAGCTCCACCAGCTGCGTGGCCGGGTCGGTCGCGGCAGCGCGGCGGGCCTGTGCCTGCTGGTCAGCGAGATGCCCGGGGGCAGCGCCGCAAGGGCCCGGCTGGACGCGGTGGCGGGCACCCTGGACGGCTTCGAGCTGTCCCGGATCGACCTCGAACAGCGCCGCGAGGGCGACGTGCTGGGCCAGGCCCAGTCCGGGGTGAAGTCCTCGCTCAAGGTGCTCTCGGTGCTGGAGGACGAGGAGGTCATCCTCACCGCCCGCACCGAGGCCACCCGGCTGGTCGCCGAGGACCCGGACCTGGCCGCCCACCCGGAGCTGCGCACCGCGCTGGAGAGCCTGCTCGACGAGGACCGCGCGGCCTACATGGAGAAGGGCTGAGAGGGCCTCGGACGGGCCGGATTGTCAGACCCCCGGGAGAGAATGAAGGTGTTCAGGGCGCACCCCCAAGGTGCGTACCTGGCACGACACTTGGGGGTCATGCCATGGCATTCCGTCATCTCAACGAGCTCCCGCTGGGCGACAAGGTCTTCCGGATCGAACTCGCCAGCGACGACGACCGCGAAGTCACCCTCACCCTGACCGGCTGGCGCGAGGGGGCGGCCGCCTCGCCGCTCGCCTCGGGCAAGCTCCGCCTGCCGGTCGAGGACGTCGCCTCGCTGCGGATCGCGCTCAACCGCGCGCTGCGGGCGCTGGCGATCGTCGCCGACGTCTCCGAGCCCATCCCCGACCGCGACGTGCTGCGCGAGCTGTACCCCGGCCACGGCGCCCCCTGGGTGCCGCAGCACGAGGAGGAACTGGTCCGGCGCTTCCACGACGGCGAGACCATCGCCCGGATCGCCGCCCGCTTCGGCCGCACGCCCGACTCCGTCCGGACCAAGCTGCGTGAGCTCGGGCACGACCCGCGCCGCCCCGAGTTCTGCCCGCCCGACGGCTGCCTGTCCTGGTCCCGCTACGCCTCGCCGGCCCTGCTCGGCGCGGGCGTCCCGGCCCAGTCGGCGGGCTCCGAGGCGAGCTGAGCACCGCGTGCCACAGCGCGGCCCGGCGGGATGCTCCCGCCGGGCCGCACCCGTTCGGCGTGAGCGCGGTGCGGTGATCGGGATAGCGTGGTCGGGCAGCGACGAAAGGACCTCCCACCACCATGACCCGCGTGATCGCCGGGGCGGCCGGCGGCCGCCGACTGGCCGTACCGCCCGGCCGGGGCACCCGCCCGACCTCCGACAAGGCCCGTGAGGCGATGTTCTCCACCCTGGAGGCGCTGCGCGGCACCCTGCACGGGACCCGGATGCTGGACCTGTTCGGCGGATCGGGCGCGGTCGGACTGGAGGCGCTGTCGCGCGGCGCCGAGCACGTCCTGCTGGTCGAGGCGGACGGCCAGGCGGCCCGGGTGATCCGGGAGAACGTCCGGGCGATCGGCCTGCCGGGGGCCGAGGTGCGGGCCGCCAAGGCGGAGAAGGTGATCATCGGCCCGCCCCCGCAGAGCCCGTACGACCTGGTCTTCCTCGACCCGCCGTACGTGGTGACGGACGAGGAGGTCCGCGAGATGCTGATCACACTCCTGGCCGGGGGCTGGCTCGCGGAGGACGTACTCGTCACCGTGGAGCGCAGCACCCGCGGCGGCAGGTTCGACTGGCCCGAGGGTTTCGAGGAGCTGCGCTCCCGCCGCTACGGCGAGGGCACGCTCTGGTACGGTCGCGCCGCCGCGGCCGGTGAGCAGGAGTAACAGGCCGCGGCCCGCAGCAGCCGTCACCCCACGAGGGAGCACACACGCCATGCGTCGAGCCGTCTGTCCCGGTTCGTTCGACCCGATCCACAACGGCCACCTCGACATCATCGAGCGCGCCTCGAAGCTGTACGACGTGGTGCACGTCGCGGTCCTGGTGAACCCGAACAAGCAGGGCATGTTCAGCATCGCGGAGCGGATCGGCCTGATCGAGGAGGTCACCGCGGACTTCGGCAACGTGGCGGTCGAGTCGCACCAGGGCCTGCTGGTGGACTACTGCCGCGAGCGCGGCATCCCGGCGATCGTCAAGGGCCTGCGCGCGGTCAGCGACTTCGACTACGAACTGCAGATGGCGCACATGAACAACGGCCTGACCGGCGTGGAGACGCTGTTCCTGCCGACCTCGCCGACGTACAGCTTCCTCTCCTCGACGCTGGCCAAGGAGGTCGCCTCGTACGGTGGCGACGTCTCGCACCTGCTGCCTGCGACGGTGCACCGCCGGCTGGTCGAGCGGATCGCGGAGCGCAAGGCCGCGCAGTAGTCCGCTGCCTGTCCGTTTCTGCCGGTTCGTCACGGATTGTCCCGCGGGCGGAAGACCGGTTCGGCTCAGGCGTTGTGACCCCGCCCGGCCGTGGCCGTACAGTCTGTATTCCTGCCCTGCGGTGAGGTCCACCGCGTCGGGCCTGCCTCCGCCGGACCGTCGGCGGCACACGGAAAGACGAAGCCCCGTGGACGTGCAGAACAAGGTCGACGAGATCGTGGCGGCGGTCGAGAACGCCCGCTCGATGCCGATGTCGGCCTCCTGCGTGGTGAACCGGGCCGAGCTGATCGGCCTGCTCAACGACCTCAAGTCGGCCCTGCCCGCCGAACTCGCCCACGCCCAGTCGGTGATGGCCGACCACGAGCAGGTGGTGGCGGGTGCCCAGGCCGAGGCCGAGCGGATCATCCAGGGCGCGCACGCCGAGCGCGGCTCGCTGATCTCGGACACCGAGGTGGTCCGCCAGGCCCAGGCCCAGGCCGACCGGATCCTCGCCGAGGCGCGCGCCGAGGTCGACACCAAGCGGGCCGAGGCCGACGACTACGTGGACAGCAAGCTCGCCAACTTCGAGGTCGTGCTCACCAAGACGCTCGGCGCGGTCGGCCGCGGCCGCACCAAGCTGCGCGGTGACTCCAGCGTCTTCGAGACCGAGCCCGAGGGCGAGAGCGACGGCGAGGAGTTCCGCCCGCAGCGGATCAGCCCGAGCCCCGAGGTGGACGAGTACGTCGATGTGAAGCTCGCCACCCTGGAGAACGTGCTCGGCGCCACCCTGGAGGCGGTCGGCAAGGGCCGGGACAAGCTGCTCGGCAAGCGCCCCATCGACGAGCTCGGCGCCTACCTGGCCGCCGCCGACCAGGCCCAGCAGGCCAAGGAGCGGGCCGAGGCGGTGGCGGCGGGCTTCGCCCAGGACGCCGAGGGCGAGGACATCGCCTGGTACCGCGAGGACGTCCCGCAGCAGCAGACCTGGCCGGAGCAGACCCCGGCCGCGGCCGGCTGGCAGGCCCCCGGCACCGACCAGTACGCGGCCGCCCAGCAGCCTGGCGGGCAGCAGCCGGGCGGGCAGTACGCCGAGGTGTACGGCGGCGGCTACGACCCGGCCGGCCAGGGTGATCCGTACAACACCCAGTGGGGCCAGGGCGGCTACGGGCAGCAGGGCTACCCGGAGCAGCAGCAGGGGGGCTACGGCTATCCCCAGCAGCAGCCGGGCTACGCCGCGCAGTCGTACGACGGCTACACCTATCCCCAGCCGCCCGCCGCCCCGCCGGCCGTGCCGCACCCGCAGCAGGGCCAGGGACAGGGCCAGGGACAGGGCCAGGGCCAGGGCCAGGGCCAGGGCCAGGGCCTGGACGAGACCAGCTTCTTCGACACCAGCATGATCGACATGACCAGGCTGCGGGAGCTCGGCGGCCGCTGAGCGGACCGTGCGGGAGTCTCCTGACGGGACCGAAGTTGGGCCTGGCGGGAGACTCCGGTAGTCTGACCACTCCGGCCTCTCCATGTCCGGCTGTCGGCTTGCCCTCGCAACGCCGACCGGACGGAGACGCAATCGAAGATTCCCCATGGAAGTCAGGACACCGTGAACCGCCTCGACCACCGCGACCCCCTCGTGTTCGACACGCACGAGCTCGGTCGTCGCCCGGGCTCGATGCGCAAGGTGAGCCGGACCCTGGAGGCCCCCGAGGGCTTCGGGATCATCGACGTGATCGGCGTGCCGGAGAAGAGCCCGATCGAGCTGGAGCTCCGCCTGGAGTCCGTGGTCGAGGGCGTGCTGGTCACCGGCACCGCCGAGACCCACGTCGAGGGCGAGTGCGTCCGGTGCCTGGAGCCCGTCGAGTTCGACGTCGACGTGGACTTCCAGGAGCTGTACTACTACCCGGAGTCCGACGAGCGTCATCGCGCCCGGACCGCCGGGGCCGAGGACCTCGACGAGGACTCGGAAGAAGAGACTTACCGTCTGGAGGGCGACTTCTTCGACCTCCAGCCGGTGCTGCGTGACGCGGTGGTGCTCGCACTGCCGCTGCAGCCGGTGTGCCAGGAAGACTGCCTGGGCCTGTGCTCCGAGTGCGGAGCGCGCCTGAGTGACGACCCGGCGCACCACCACGATGCCGCCGACCCCCGGTGGGCGGCTCTGCAGGGACTCTCCGCCGCCCCCGGCGACGAGGGTGACGGATCTAAGAACAGCGACACCCGTGAGGGTCTCGCCGAGAACCAGGAGAAGTAGCCGTGGCTGTTCCGAAGCGGAAGATGTCGCGCAGCAACACGCGCCACCGCCGTTCCAACTGGAAGGCCGTTGCCCCGGCCCTCGTGGCGTGCGACCGCTGCCACGAGCCGAAGCTGGCGCACATCGCGTGCCCGAGCTGCGGCACGTACAACCGTCGCCAGGTCCTCTCGGTCTGATCGGCGGGGTGTACGGATCGATGTCGGACGGTAACTCCACCCGCAAGGCGTCCACCGCCCCGAAGGGTTCTTCGGGCGGCGGCAAGGCCGGCGGGCCGGCTTCGACCGAATACGACGTCCTGGAAGGGCGCCTCGGGTACACGCTTGAGCGCGCCCTTCTGGTACGTGCCCTGACCCACCGCTCGTACGCGTACGAGAACGGTGGGCTGCCCACCAACGAACGCCTGGAGTTCCTCGGCGACTCGGTGCTGGGCCTGGTGGTGACCGACACCCTCTACCGCGTCCACCCGGACGTCCCGGAGGGCACGCTCGCCAAGCTGCGCGCCGCGGTGGTCAACTCCCGCGCGCTCGCGGACGTCGGCCGCGGCCTGGAGCTCGGCGCGTTCATCCGGCTCGGCAAGGGCGAGGAGGGCACCGGCGGCCGCGACAAGTCGTCGATCCTCGCCGACACCGTCGAGGCCGTGATCGGCGCCATCTACCTGGACCAGGGGCTGGACGCGGCCACCGAGTTCGTCCACCGGCTGTTCGACCCGCTGATCGAGGAGTCCTCTCAGCTGGGCGCCGGCCTGGACTGGAAGACCAGCCTCCAGGAGCTCACCGCCTCGGTGGGCATCGGAGTGCCGGAGTACGTGGTCATGGAGTCCGGTCCGGACCACGAGAAGACCTTCACCGCGGCGGCCCGGGTCGCCGGCGAGGACTTCGGCAGTGGCGTCGGCCGCTCGAAGAAGGAAGCCGAGCAGAAGGCCGCCGAGAGCGCCTGGCGCGCGATCAAGGAGAAGTACGCCGACCGGCTGCCCGCCGGGGCATAGCGCGGAGCGCAGCGAGCGCCCCGGGCAGAGGTGTGTCGAAGTAGCCTTCACTCCTGGTGATCCGTACCGAGCAGGAGGCGTGTTCCCGTGCCCGAACTTCCCGAGGTCGAGGTCGTCCGCCGTGGTCTGGCCAACTGGGTGGCCGGGCGCACCGTCACCGACGTCCAGGTGCTGCACCCGCGCGCGGTGCGCCGCCAGCCGGCCGGCTCGGCCGACTTCACGGCCCGGCTGACCGGCACCACCCTCGGCACCGCGCAGCGGCGCGGCAAGTACCTGTGGGTGCCGCTGGCCGGTACCGGGGCAGGATTCTCGCTGATCGGCCACCTCGGGATGAGCGGCCAACTCCTCGTCCAGGACCCGTCCGTACCCGACGAGACGCACCTGCGGGTGCGGCTGCGCTTCGCCGACGGCGGGCGCGAACTGCGCTTCGTTGATCAGCGGACCTTCGGCGGCCTGGCGGTCGAGGAGGCCGAGGACGGGGACCCGGAGGGCACCCCGGTCTCCATCGCGCACATCGCCCGCGACCCGCTCGACCCGCGCTTCGACGACGCCGCCTTCGTGGCCGCGCTGCGCGCCAAGCGGACCACGGTCAAGCGCGCCCTGCTCGACCAGACCCTCATCAGCGGCGTCGGCAACATCTACGCCGACGAGGCGCTGTGGCGCTCCGGGCTGCACTACGACCGCCCGACCGCGACGCTCACCCGCCCGAAGGCCCTGCTCCTGCTGGCCAACGCCCGGGACGTGATGACCTCGGCGCTCGCCGTCGGCGGCACCAGCTTCGACAGCCTCTACGTCAACGTGAACGGCGAGAGCGGCTACTTCTCCCGGGACCTCGACGCCTACGGCCGCGAGCAGGAGCCCTGCCGCCGCTGCGGCACCCCGATCCGGCGGGCGGCCTGGATGAACCGCTCCAGCTACTTCTGCCCCCGCTGCCAGCGCGTGCCGCGCACCCGCAGCGGGGGCTGAGCCCGCGCTACCTCCGGGCGAGTTCGGCCTCCTCCGAGGCCGCCTCCCCGGGCGCGCCGTGGGTGTCCTGGCCGAAGTAGGCGACCCCGACCGCGGCGACCACCGCGAGCAGGAAGCCGATCACGCCGAGCCAGCCCAGGCCGGCCTTGGAGGAGTCGCCGAGCCAGAGCACGCCGACCGCGCCGGGCAGCACCGTCTCGCCGACCACCAGTGCGGCGGTCGCACCGTTCACCGAGCCGATCTGGAGCGCCACGGTGTGGATGTACATCCCGCCGATGCCGCCGACCAGCACCGCGTACAGCGCCGGGTCGGAGAGCAGCGAGCCGAGGTCGAACGGCTCGATGCCGTTGAGGATGCGCACCCCGACGCCCAGGGCGCCGAAGCCGAGGCCGGAGAGCAGACCGGCGACGATCGCGCCGTTGGAGCCCATCCACCGCACCAGCAGGCTGCCGCCGACCAGCAGCACGGTGGTGATGATCAGCAGCCACCAGTGGAAGGGCATCGCCGCGTGGTGGCCGCCCTCCGGTCCGGCCGAGACGGCCAGCAGCACCAGCGCCGAGCAGAGCACGGCGATCGAGGCCCACTCCAGCTGCTTGAGCCGGATGCCCAGCAGCTTGATGCTGAGCACCGCGGTGATCACCAGGTTGGCGCTGATGATGGTCTGGGAGAGGAACAGCGGCAGCAGCCGGGCGGCCAGCGCGCCGAGCCCGAAACCGATCAGGTCGAGCACCGTGCCGAGGATGAACTCCCAGGTGACGGCGGCCTTCGCGGTCGAGGACAGGCTCGGGCCGCCGTGCTCGGTGGTCGAGGTGGTGGCGCCCTTGGCCGCCTCCTCCCGGGCCGAGCGGCGGGATCCGACGGCCTGGAGGACCGAGCCGGTGCCGTAGCAGGCGGATGCCGCCACGGCAGTGACGAGGCCGATGATCACCGAGCGCTCCGATCGGGAGTTGGGTCAAGATCAGGTAATGGGACCGGCGGTCCGGGACCACTATGCCCGTTCGCACGGTACGGTCGGCACGCCCCCCGGAGTGCCCCGGAAACCGGGGCGGGCCTGCCGGAACGTACGTCCGACGGCCTCCCGCGGTTCCCGCGCGGGCCCCGTTTCAGGGGTGGCTGAGGGAAACATCATCCCCGAGGAGGGGAGCGGCCCCGGCGGTCGGCGGGGAGTCTTGTCAAGACCAGTATGCGAAGGGTATGGCGTTCTCGGGGGCCGGTCACGGTAGCGTCGGGGCATGAGAACCCTTGCACGACGTTCCCGGGGCGCCGGGCCGCTTGCCCTGGTGGCGGCGCTGCTCGGGCTGCTGCTCCTGCTGGCACCCGCGGCCTCGGCGGCCGCCGGTCTGAGTGACGCCGCAGCCACCCTGAAGAAGGGCCAGGTCTACGTCGACCCGGCCATGACGAGCCGCTTCAGCCAGGCCCAGGCCGACGACCTGACCAAGAAGATCGACAAGGCCGACAAGCCGATCTTCATCGCGGTCATCCCCGACGCTCCGGCCTACGCGAAGTCCAACCTCCAGGACCTCCGCACCCTGGTGGGCATCGACGGCGTCTACGCGGTCTGGCACGGCGACAAGTTCGAAGCCGGCGGCGACCGCGGCGCGATCGGCGCGGGCCAGCCGCAGCGCATCGCCGGCGCGGCCTTCCGCTCGAACGGCGGCGACATCGGCGCCACCCTGAACTCCTTCGTCGACCAGGCCGTCCCGCAGACCAAGGGCACCGGGGTCAACCACAGCACCTCGATCGCCTGGGTAGTCATCCCGCTCGTGCTGGTCGCGCTCGCCGGCACCGGCGTCTTCCTGCTGTTCCGCCGCGCCAAGAAGCACAAGGAGGAGCAGGCCCGGGCCGAGCTGGAGCAGCTGCGCCGGGTGGTGGACGAGGACATCACCGCCTTCGGTGAGGAACTGGACCGGCTCGACTTCAACCCGGGCGCGGCGGACGCCGACGAGGCCCAGCGCACCGACTACAGCCACGCCCTGGACTCGTACGAGAAGTCCAAGCGGCTGATGGACGAGGCCAAGAAGCCCGAGGACGTCAAGCAGGTCACCGAGGCGATCGAGGACGGCCGGTTCGCGCTGGCCACCCTGAGCGCCCGGCGGGACAAGCGCCCGCTGCCCGAGCGCCGTCCCCCGTGCTTCATGGACCCGCGCCACGGCCCGTCCGTCAAGGACGTGGACTGGGCCCCGGGCGGCGGCTCCGCCCGTTCCGTGCCGGTCTGCCAGGCCGACGCGGACCGGGTGGCGGCCGGCCTCGACCCGGCCGTCCGCACCGTGGACACCGACCAGGGCCCGCAGCCGTACTGGAACGCCGGCCCGGCGTACGCCCCGTACGCGGGCGGCTACTACAGCAGCTTCGGCGGCGGTCTGCTGCCCGGCCTGCTGGTCGGCACCATGCTCGGCTCCATGATGAGCTCCCCGGCCTACGCGGCGGCGCCGATGATGGGCGGGGGCTACCAGGACCAGTACGAGGGCGGCGACTTCACCGGCGCCGACTTCAACCCGGCCGACTTCAGCGGCGGCGACTTCGGTGGTGGCGGCGACTTCGGCGGCGGGGACTTCGGCGGCGGGGACTGGTAACCCGCCCGAGCCGACGTCCACTTCAGCGGCCCCGCCGGTCCTCCGGCGGGGCCGCTCCCGTCCGGGTGCGCGGCAGGCGTCCGCGGGGCGGGCCGGGCCGCGCTGTGACCGGGCGCGTGGGCGGCTAGGGTCGGGGGCATGCACGGTCGCGACGCCCACAGTGAGGAACCGGTCCGGGTGACCGCCTGGGTCCGGGGGAAGGTCCAGGAGGTCGGGTTCCGCTGGTGGACCAGGGCGCGGGCGTTGGAGATCGGCCTGACCGGCTACGCGAGCAACCTCGGCGACGGCCGGGTGCAGGTGGTGGCCGAGGGGCTCGCGGCCGACTGCGAGCAGTTGCTGGCGCTGCTGCGCGGCCAGGGGACCCCGGGCAACGTCAGCGGGGTCACCGAGATCTGGACGGCCGTCGGCCCTGGCTACGAGGGTTTCGAGATCCGCTGAGCCCGCCCCGACCCGGCCCTTCGGCGGCCCGTCGGAGGCCCGCCGCGCGGGCTTCCGGGAAAAGATCCGGAACAGTCGGTGTCACGAGGTTGCCATCCGGGCAGACTCGTGGTTGACTCCGCATCGAACGATGATCCACGAGCACGTGGTGGATCCGTCCCGAGGCCCCCAGGCGTGACGACACCGCCGGGCAGGTGACAGGGGGGCGGTAGCGTGCGGTGATCGTGTTGACCCGTACCGTCTTTGGTGAGACGCTGGAAGCCCGCGCACACGATCGCGTTTTCCCGGCAGGTGCATGCCCTCGTGAGCCCAGCTCACGGTGGTTGCGCCGTAGTGCCCAGCCAGCACTTCCGGTGGCGCGCCGCGCGTGCGTCCCCCTTCCCCCTAGACCTGTACCGTTCCGGTTCGGTCACTCAGCGTGGAGGACCATTCATCATGGCAAAGGCGCTTCTCGGGTACGTCGGCGGCCCCGACCCGCGAATGCTCTCCGAGATGCGGCGGCTTCAGCAGCGCGTCCAGGAGCTTGAAGCAGAGCTCCTTCGGATGCAGGCTGAGAACGACGCTCTGACCGCTGTCACCGGCGAGCACTCGCTGCTCAACAGCATCGATCTGGATCAGCGGGAGCCGGCTCTCACCTGAGTCCCGCCCGGTCCTCGCAGATCGACGCCGCTGTGCACTGAGCCGCCCCGAAAGGGACGCAGCTTGCAAGGGACGCCCGGATGTGGCGTCCCTTCGTCGTGTCCGACTCCGGATACAGTCGCACGCTGGGGCCCTGGCGAGTGACGAGGAGACCGGCCGCGTGCACCTGAAGAGTCTGACGCTGCGCGGGTTCAAGTCCTTCGCCTCCAGCACCACCCTGCGCTTCGAGCCCGGCATCACCTGCGTCGTCGGCCCGAACGGCTCCGGCAAGTCGAACGTGGTCGACGCGCTGTCCTGGGTGATGGGCGAGCAGGGGGCCAAGTCGCTGCGCGGCGGCAAGATGGAGGACGTCATCTTCGCCGGGACCAGCGGGCGCGCCCCGCTCGGCCGTGCCGAGGTCAGCCTCACCGTCGACAACAGCGACGGCGCCCTGCCGATCGACTACTCCGAGGTGACCATCACCCGGACCATGTTCCGCAACGGCGGCAGCGAGTACGCGCTCAACGGCGAGACCTGCCGCCTGCTGGACATCCAGGAGCTGCTCTCCGACTCCGGCATCGGCCGCGAGATGCACGTCATCGTCGGGCAGGGCCAGCTGGACTCCGTGCTGCACGCCGACCCGATGGGCCGGCGCGCCTTCATCGAGGAGGCGGCCGGCGTCCTCAAGCACCGCAAGCGCAAGGAGAAGGCGCTGCGCAAGCTGGACGCGATGCAGGCCAACCTCAACCGGGTCCAGGACCTGGTGGCCGAACTGCGCCGCCAGCTCGGACCGCTCGGCCGGCAGGCCCGGATCGCCCGCCGGGCCGCCGGCATCCAGGCGGACCTGCGCGACGCCCGGCTGCGGCTGCTCGCCGACGACCTGTGCACGCTCCGCCGGGCCGTCGAGGCCGAGGTCGCGGACGAGCTGGCGCTGCGGCTGCGCCGTACCACCGTCGAGCAGGAGCTGGCCGCCGCGGTGCAGCGCGAGCGCGTTCTGGAGGCGCAGGTCCAGCAGCTCGGTCCCGGTCTGGAGACGGCCCGGCAGACCTGGTACCGGCTCTCCGCGCTCGCCGAGCGCACCCGTGGCACCATCGGGCTGGCCGAGGCCCGGGCCCGGCACGCCGCCGCCGGGGGCCGGGGCGAGGAGCGGCGCGGGCGTGACCCGGAGGAGCTGGAACGGGAGGCCGAACGGGTCCGCGAGGAGGAGGCCGCGCTGACCGAGGCGCTGGAGGAGGCCCGGTACGCGTTGGCCGAGGCGGTCGAGCGCAAGGACGGACTGGAACGGGAGCTGGCCGCGGAGGAGCGCCGGCTGCGGGACGCCGCCCGGGCCATCGCCGACCGTCGGGAGGGCCTGGCCCGGCTGCAGGGGCAGGCCGCCGCCGCCCGGTCCAGGGCCGCCGCGGCGCAGGCCGAGATCGGCCGGCTCACCGAGGCCAGGGACGAGGCGCTGCTGCGCGCCGAGGCCGCGCAGGGCGAGCTGGACGAACTCCAGCAGCAGGTGGACGGCCTGGCCGGGGACGACGCGCAGGCCGAGGCCCGGTACCGGCAGGCGCGCGAGGAGCTGGCCGCCGTCGAAGCGGAACTGGCCGCGGCGCGGGAGGTGGCCGGCGCCGCCGAGCGCGAGCGGGCCGGGCTGACTGCGCGGCACGAGGCGCTCTCCCTCGGGCTGCGCCGCAAGGACGGCACCGGCGCGCTGCTGGACGCGGGGGAGCGGCTGGGCGGGCTGCTCGGCCCGGCGGCCGCGCTGCTGCGGATCGAGGCCGGGTACGAGGTGCCGCTCGCCGCGGCGCTCGGTGCGGCGGCCGACGCGGTGGCCGTCGACTCGCCGTCTGCTGCTGCCGGGGCGCTGCGGCTGCTGCGGGCCGAGGACGCAGGCCGGGCCGCGCTGCTGATCGCCGGTTTCGCCGAAGTGGCCTATGCGGCTGGGGAGTTGCCGGTCGGGGCCCGCTGGGCGGCCGAGCTGGTGGACGGCCCGGCCGAGTTGCTCGGGGCGGTCCGGCGGCTGCTGGCCGGGGTGGCGGTGGTCGCGGACCTCGACCAGGCGCTGCGGCTGGTCGACGAGCACCCCGGACTCTGCGCCGTCACCGCCGAGGGGGACCGGCTCGGCGCCGGCTTCGCCCAGGGCGGGTCCGGCGGTGCGCCGAGCCTGCTGGAGACCCAGGCAGCGGTGGACGAGGCGGCCCGGGCGATCCGGGAACTCACCGCGCGCTGCGCCGAGTCGGCCGAGCGGCTGGCGGAACTCACCGGGCGGCGGCGGGAGTCGGCCGCCGAGGTGGAGCAACTGGCCGAGCGGCGGCGGCAGGCGGAGAAGGAGCGGGCCCAGGTCGCCGGGGCACTCGGCCGGCTCGGCGGGCAGGCCCGCGCCGCCGCCGGGGAGGCCGATCGGCTGTCGGCCGCCGCCGCGCGGGCCGAGCAGGGGCTGACCGAACTGCTCGACGGTGCCGAGGAGTTGGTGGAGCGCCTGGCCGCTGCCGAGGAGTCGGCCGAGGCGGGGGAGGACGAGCCGGACACCGCCGAGCAGCAGCGACTGACCGAGGCCGCGAGCGCCGCCCGGCAGGCCGAACTGGAGGCCCGGCTCGCGGTGCGCACCCACGAGGAGCGGGTCCGCGCCCTGGCCGGCCGGGCCGACCAGCTGGACCGGGCCGCCCGCGCCGAGCGCGAGGCGCGCGCCCGTGCCGCCGAGCGCCGCCGGCGCGCCGAGCACGACGCCGCGGTGGCGAACGCCGTCGCGGCGGGCGCCCGGCAGCTGCTGGCCTGCCTGGAGGTGTCGCTGGCCCGCGCGGACGCCGGGCGGGCGGCGGTCGAGCAGGCGCGCGCCGGGCGCGAGCAGGAGCTGCGCGAGCACCGCGAGCACGGCCGCGGCCTCAAGGAGGAGCTGGACAAGCTGGTCGACGCCGGCCACCGGGACGAGGTGCTGCGCGCCGAGAAGCGGCTGCGGATCGAGCAGCTGGAGGCCCGGGCGCTGGAGGAGTTCGGCATCGACGGCGGCGAGCTGCTCGCCTCGTACGGACCGGACCAGCCCGTCCCGCCCTCGACGCCCGAGGACGGGACGGAGCCGGGGGAGCCGCACCCGTACGTCCGGGCGGAGCAGGAGAAGCGGCTGCGGGCGGCCGAGAAGGCGTACCAGCAGCTCGGCAAGGTCAACCCGCTGGCGCTGGAGGAGTTCGCCGCGCTGGAGGAGCGCCACCGGTTCCTCGGCGAGCAACTGGACGACCTCAAGCGCAGCCGGCGCGACCTGCTGGACATCGTCCGGGACGTGGACCAGCGGGTCGAGCAGCTGTTCACCTCGGCGTACCACGACACCGCCGCCCAGTTCGAGGGCGTCTTCGCCCGGCTCTTCCCGGGCGGGGAGGGCAGGCTGGTGCTGACCGACCCGGACGACATGCTGGCCACCGGGGTCGAGGTGGAGGCCCGCCCGCCGGGCAAGAAGGTCAAGCGGCTGTCGCTGCTGTCCGGCGGCGAGCGCTCGCTGACCGCGGTGGCGCTGCTGGTGGCGATCTTCAAGGCCCGGCCCAGTCCGTTCTACGTGATGGACGAGGTGGAGGCGGCGCTGGACGAGACCAACCTGCGGCGGCTGATCGGGATCATGGAGGAGCTGCGGGAGAGCTCCCAGCTGATCGTCATCACCCACCAGAAGCTCACCATGGAGTCGGCCGACGCGCTGTACGGGGTGACTATGAAGGGGGACGGCATTTCGCAGGTGATCAGCCAGCGGTTGCGCGTGGGGGCACCTCCCGGCCGCCAGGCCGGGGGAGAGCACCGGGAGCGCAGATCGCGTGCGGTGCCACCTCGGAAGCGAGAGGAGGCGAGTGCCTCCGGGCTGACGGGGCACTGACCCGACAGCCCGAGCCGGGGCAGCTGCCCTCGGCGGGACCGATCCCGGATACTGGAGCGGTTGTGACTCCTCCCCCTCGTGTGAGGGGGCTTCTCACTCAGCCGTCGGACAACCTCGTGACGGCCAAGCCCTGACCGGTGCCGGACGGCACAGCGGCCAGCGTAGGGGAGGCGGGGACGCTCGTGCGTCGGTGACCGAAGGATCACTCTATCGAGGGACCCAACGAAGGAGATTTATGTGGAATACGTGATCCTCGCCGTAGTCATCGCCGTGGTCGCCATCGTCGCGATCACAGGCCTCATCGTTTCCGGCAGACGACGCCGGCAGCTGCCCCCGAAGTCGCAGGCGCCGGTCATCACGGCGCCGAAGCCCACCCCGCAGGAGCCCCAGGTCGGCGAGGAGGCCGCGCCGCCGACCGAGGCGCCCCGCCGCACCGTCGAGGAGGTGGAACTCCCGGCGGAGGCCGAGGCACCCGAGGCCGTCGAGGCCGTTGAGGTCGCGCCCGCCGAGGCCGAGGCGGCGCCCGCCGTCGAGGTCCCCGAGCCCACCGCGGGCCGGCTGGTCCGGCTGCGCTCGCGGCTCTCCCGCTCGCAGAACTCGCTCGGCAAGGGCCTGCTCTCGCTGCTCTCCCGGGAGCACCTGGACGAGGACACCTGGGAGGAGATCGAGGACACGCTGCTCACCGCCGACGTCGGCGTCGCCCCCACCCAGGAGCTGGTCGAGCGGCTGCGCACCCGGGTGAAGGTGCTCGGCACCCGTACGCCCGAGGAGCTGCGCGCGCTGCTGCGCGAGGAGCTGGTCGAGCTGATCGGCAAGGACGCCGACCGCACCGTCCGCTCCACCAGGCACGAGGAGGGCCCGGCGGTGGTCCTGGTGGTCGGCGTCAACGGCGTCGGCAAGACCACCACCACCGGCAAGCTGGCCCGGGTCCTGGTCGCCGACGGCCGCAAGGTGGTGCTCGGCGCCGCCGACACCTTCCGCGCTGCCGCCGCCGACCAGCTCCAGACCTGGGGCGAGCGGGTGGGTGCGCGCACCGTGCGCGGCCCGGAGGGCGGGGACCCGGCCTCGATCGCCTTCGACGCGGTCAAGGAGGGCATCGCCGAGGGCGCGGACACCGTGCTGATCGACACCGCCGGCCGCCTGCACACCAAGACCGGCCTGATGGACGAGCTGGGCAAGGTCAAGCGGGTCGTCGAGAAGCACGGCCCGGTGGACGAGGTGCTGCTGGTGCTGGACGCCACCACCGGCCAGAACGGCCTGATCCAGGCCCGGGTGTTCGCCGAGGTGGTCGACATCACCGGCATCGTGCTGACCAAGCTGGACGGCACCGCCAAGGGCGGCATCGTGGTCGCGGTCCAGCGCGACCTGGGCGTGCCGGTCAAGCTGATCGGCCTGGGCGAAGGCGCGGACGACCTGGCTCCGTTCGAGCCGGGGGCGTTCGTGGACGCGCTGATCGGGGACTGAGGCTCCCCGCGTACGACGAGCGTACGAAGGCGGTACGTGGACCGTGCGAAGGCCGCACGAAGGGCCCGCTCCCTCCGGGGGGCGGGCCCTCTCGCGTGTCCGGACGGCCGGGCCGGTGGGTCAGGAGGCCATCCAGGCCGGCTCGGCGGTGCGCTCGCGGCTGCGGTGGCAGGCGTAGGCGAGGGTGCCGAGCAGCAGCCGGGCCTCGGGCGGGCAGCCCGCGTTGTCGCGGGTGGGGCGGCGCAGCCAGCGGACCGGGCCGAGGCCGCCGAGCACGGTGGGCGGGGCCGCGACGTAGCTGCCCTCGCCGTGGCAGGTCAGGTCGAGCGCGGCGTCGTCCCAGCCCATCCGGTACAGCAGGTCGGGCAGGCGCCGGGCGGTGCCGGCAGCGACGAGGAACTGGAGCCGGCCGGTGGGGGCGGCGAGCACCGGGCCCACCTGCGTGCCCATCCGCTCCAGGCGGACCAGCGCCTGGAGGCCGGCCTGCTCGGGGACGTCCAGGACGTCGAAGGCGCGGCCGGTGGGGAACAGCACCGAGCCCTCGGCGCGGGTGGCGCGGGCCGGGCGGCCGCAACCCGGCACGGGGTGGAGGCCGGGCGCGGCGCAGCGGGGGGAACCGCAGGGACAGCGGGTCGGGGCGGTGGCGGAGCCGGCCGGGTCGCCGGTGGCGACCGCCCAGCCCCAGCGGCCGGTGTACTCCGCGGCGGCCTGGGACGCGGTGACCTTGGTGCGGCGGCGCGCGCCCAGCGGTACCAGCCGCAGGTGCCCCAGCCGAAGTTCGCCGAACAGGTTGTCCATGCCTCCCCCAACAGGATCTCGTTGCCGATGGTTACGGGACGGTGACTGTGTGTCGATTGTCAGCTGTGTGGTGCGTAGTGCAGTGGCGGCGCGCAGCGCGTGGTGTGCGCCTGTTCCGCAGGCACGCCTCGGGCGCCGCCTTGTGGGGGCGGCGCCGATGCCGGATCGTCGTGTGCGTGAGACTGCCGCCGTCCCGAGTGGACGGTGAACTCGCCTGTGGCTGCGGTTGGTTGCGGAGTCTTCCGGGTCCTCCGGGATGGGCCGGGGGACTTGGTGGCCCGCATATGCCGGGCCACCGGGACTCCCCAAGTGAAGCGTGTGCCCCCGGGCTTCGGTTCACTCCTGGGGGTGGCGAAAGGTGGCGTTTCGCCAGGGCCGCTCCCGTGGCTCCCTCGCGGGGCATTACGTTCAGCACGCGGATGTCGTCGAGGAGTCCGTTCCGGGCCGTCGAGGAGCGGGAGTTGGGAATCTGACGGATCGTCCGCAACGATGGCACACCAGTGCGAGGGCGCTGCGGTACGGCAGCACCGCGGCGCCGCAACACCTCAGGCACGGCACGTCTGGCAAGAGCCCGCAACCGTCGGGCGGTCACGATCGGGGGCCCCGCTAGGGGCCGGGCGGGATGGGGACGTTACCCATGGCAGAGAAGCAACCGAATGAGAAGCTGACCACGTGGTTCGCCCGCAGTGGCTGGTCCAAGGGTGAGTTGGCTCGCCAGGTCAACCGCCGGGCCCGGCAGATCGGCGCCCACCACGTGTCCACCGACACCTCGCGGGTGCGCCGATGGCTCGACGGCGAGCAGCCCCGCGAGCCGATTCCCAAGATCATGTCGGAACTCTTCTCCGAGCGGTTCGGCTCGGTGGTCTCGGTCGAGGACCTCGGCCTGCGCGCCGCGATCCCGGTCTCGACCGTGGGCGGCGGCGTCGACCTGCCGTGGAGCGGTCCGCAGACCGTCCAGCTGATCAGTGACTACTCCCGCAGCGACCTCATGCTCAACCGCCGGGGCTTCCTCGGCACCTCGCTGGCGCTGACCGCGGGTGCCGCGCTGATCGAGCCGATGCAGCGCTGGCTCGCCCCCGGCCCGTCCGGCGTCCCCACCCCGATCCTCACCGCGGCCAACGGCGGTGAGGCGTTCACCGGTCGGCTCTCCGAACCCGAGCTCGAACTGCTCGAACAGACCACGGTCATGTTCCGGCAGTGGGATGCGCAGAACGGCGGCGGTCTGCGCCGCAAGGCCGTCGTCGGCCAGCTGCACGAGGTCACCGACCTGCTCCAGGAGACGTACAGCGAGGACACCACCAAGCGGCTGTTCCGGCTCACCGCCGAACTCGCCCACCTGGCCGGGTGGATGTCGTACGACGTCGGGATGCACCCGAGCGCGCAGAAGTACTACGTGCTCGCCCTGCACGCGGCCAAGGAGGCGGGCGACCGCCCGTTCGGCGCACTGATCCTCACCGACATGAGCCGCCAGATGATCCACCTCAACCGGGGCGAGGACGCCCTGGAGCTCATCCACCTGGCCCAGTACGGCAGCCGCGACACCGCCACCCCGCGCCAGCAGTCCCTGCTGTACGCGATGGAGGCGCGCGCCTACGCCACCATCGGCGAGGTCAACCGCTGCGCCCGGGCGATCCGGCTGGCCGAGGACACCTTCACCGACATCCGGGAGGGGGACGGGGATCCGGACTGGCTGAAGTTCTTCTCACCGGCCGAGCTGAACGCCGAGAACGCGCACTCCTTCCGCGACCTCGCGTACCACTCGGACAACGCCGAGCTCTACGCCTCGATGTCCGCGCCGGTGATGGAGCGCGCGGTCGACCTGTTCCGCCAGGACGCCGACCACGTGCGCTCGTACGCCTTCAACCTGATCGGCATGGCCAGCGTCCACCTGCTGCAGAAGGAGGCCGAGCAGGCGGTGGTGATGGCCGAGCAGGCGGTGGACATCGCCGCCAAGGTGCGCTCGGAGCGGCTGAACTCCCGGGTGCGCAAGACCACGGAGGCCGCCGCGGCCCGGTTCAAGGGCGTGGACGCGGTGAGCCGGCTCAAGGAGCGGGTGGTCCAGGACATCCCGGAGTTCGTCTCGGTGGTCTGACCGGTCCCGCCGAGGACTCCCCGGGGAAAGCTCCACCGACCGTGGCGGCCGCCGCCGTCACGGTCGGTGGCGTGTCCGGCGTCCGGCGGCGCTGCCCGCCGGGCGGCGGGGCCGCGGTTCACACAGCCGCGGTTCACGCGGCCGCGGTTCACGCGGCCGTAACCCGCGCGTCGCATGCGTCACGGCGGTGAAACAACCGGCCGCACTGGCCGAAACCAGCCTTCGGCACGCTCCTGTCCAACGCCGACGCCCCGGGTGGCACCACGGGACGGATCCCCGGGTACGGGTCGGCCTGGACGCAGAGGAGACGCCGATGCCGGACGGCTTCAGCGCGGGCGACACCGCCTTCGTACTCATCAGTGCGGCCCTGGTCATGCTGATGACCCCAGGGCTGGCCTTCTTCTACGGGGGCATGGTCAGGGCCAAGAGCACGCTGAACATGCTGGCGATGAGCTTCCTCTCGCTCGGCATCGTCAGCGTGCTGTGGGTCCTCTACGGCTACTCGCTCAGCTTCGGGTCCGACTCCTTCGCCGGCCTGATCGGCAACCTGGACCACCTCGGGATGCGCGGCCTCGGCCTCGACGAGCTGACCGGCTCCATCCCGGTCACCGCCTTCGCGCTCTTCCAGCTGATGTTCGCGGTCATCACCCCGGCACTGATCAGCGGCGCCGTCGCGGACCGGGCCAGATTCGCCGCCTGGGGCCTGTTCATCGCGCTCTGGGTGACGATCGTCTACTTCCCGGTCGCGCACTGGGTGTTCTTCTTCGACGGCGGCCACGGTGGCTGGCTCGGCGACCGCAACGGCGTGATCGACTTCGCCGGCGGGACCGCCGTGCACATCAACGCGGGCGTCGCCGGCCTCGCGCTCTGCCTGGTGCTCGGCAAGCGGATCGGCTTCAAGAAGGACCCGATGCGCCCGCACAGCCTGCCGCTGGTGATGCTCGGCTCCGGGCTGCTCTGGTTCGGCTGGTTCGGCTTCAACGCGGGCTCGGCACTGGCCGCCAACGGCGTCGCCGCGATGGCGATGGTCAACACCCAGGTCGCCACCGGCGCGGCGCTGGTCGGCTGGCTGGTCTACGAGAGGTTCAGGCACGGCGCCTTCACCACGCTGGGCGCCGCCTCCGGCGCGGTGGCCGGACTGGTCGCGATCACCCCGGCCTGCGGCTCGGTCAGCCCACTCGGCGCGGTGGCGATCGGGCTGGTCGCGGGCGTGGTCTGCTGCGCCGCCGTCTCGCTCAAGTACCGCTGGGGCTTCGACGACTCGCTCGACGTGGTGGGCGTGCACGCGGTCGGCGGGGCGATCGGCTCGCTGCTGGTCGGGCTGTTCGCCACCGGCGGGGTCGGCCAGGGCGTCAAGGGCCTGTTCTACGGGGGCGGGACCGGGCAGCTGGGCAAGCAGGCGATGGGCGTGGCGGTGGTTGCGGCGTACTCCTTCGTGCTGTCCTGGCTGCTGGCCAAGGCGGTCGACCGGCTGGTCGGCTTCCGGGTCACCGGGGAGGTGGAGGTGGCCGGTATCGACCAGGCCGAACATGCCGAGTCCGCCTACGATTTCAGCGCCGTGGGGGCGGGCCTGGCCCGGGCCCTGCCGGGCCTGGCCGCCGCTGCTGCGACGCCCGTCGCCGAGCGGCCCGCTGCTGCGGAGTCCGTCGCCGCGGAGCCTGCCGTGAAGCCCACCGAGAAGAAGACCGAGGTCGACGCCCGATGAAGCTCATCACCGCCGTGATCAAGCCGTACCGACTGGACGAGGTGAAGGCCGCCCTGCAGGCCTTCGGGGTGCAGGGCCTGACCGTCACCGAGGCCAGCGGCTACGGCCGTCAGCGCGGCCACACCGAGGTGTACCGGGGCGCCGAGTACACCGTGGACCTGGTGCCGAAGATCAGGATCGAGGTCCTGGCCGAGGACGAGGACGCCGAGGACCTGATCGACGTCCTGGTGAAGGCCGCCCGGACCGGGAAGATCGGCGACGGCAAGGTGTGGAGCATCCCGGTCGACACCGCCGTACGGGTCCGCACCGGCGAGCGCGGCCCGGACGCCCTGTAGCCCGGCGCCCGGTCGCCTCGCGCCGGACGGCGGGCCCGCCCACCCCGGGGAGGGGCGCGGGTCCGCCCGACGGCGTCGTCCGGCCGGCCGATCGGCCCACCCGAAGGCCGGTTCACCCTTCCGGTCCACCCGCACGACGGTTCACCCGCAGGACGGTTCACCAGCACGACGGACGGGACCCACGCGCATGACCACCGAGACCAGCCCCTCCGACCCCGTCGACCCTCCCGACCCCGTCGACCCTCCCGACCCCGGTGACCCCGCCGACGCCTTCGACCCCGCAGGCGGGGCCGCCGCCCGGGCCGCACTGCTCGCCGGCCCGGGCCCGGGCGGCCGCCCCCGCCGCCGGGCGCTCGCCCGGCTCACCGACGACTGGCTGGCCGGGCTGCTCGCGGCCGCCGGTGCCCCGCCCGGCGTCGCGCTGGTCGCGGTCGGCGGGTACGGGCGCGGCGAGCTCTCCCCGCGCAGCGACGTGGACGTCATGCTGCTGCACGACGGCCCGCTCGCCCGGGAACTGCCCGAGCGGATCTGGTACCCGGTCTGGGATGCGGGCGCCAAGCTCGACCACGCGGTGCGCACCGTCGCGCAGGCCCGCTCGGTCGCCGCCGCCGACCTCAAGGCCCAGCTCGGTCTGCTGGACGCCCGCCACCTCGCCGGGGACCGCGCGCTCACCGACGCGCTGCGCTCCGCGGTGCTCACCGACTGGCGCGCGAGCGCCCCCGCGCGCCTGCCCGAGCTGCGCGAGCTGGGCCGCGAGCGGGCAGAACGGCACGGTGAGCTGTCCTTCCTGCTGGAGCCGGACCTCAAGGAAGCCCGCGGCGGCCTGCGCGACGTCGTCGTACTGGACGCGATCGCCGCCACCTGGCTGGCCGACGCGCCCCGGGACGGCCTGGACGCCGCCGCCCGGCGGCTGGCGGATGTGCGCGACGCGCTGCACCTGGCCACCGGCCGGGCCACCGACCGGCTCAGCCTCCAGGACCAGGACCAGGTCGCCGAGCGGCTCGGGGTGCTGGACGCCGACACCTTGCTGCGCCGGGTCTACGAGGCCGCCCGCACCATCGCGTACGCGGGCGACGTCACGTGGCGGGCGGTGGACCGGGTGCTCGCGGCCCGTGGCGGCCGCGGCCGGCGGGTGCGCCGGCTGGGCATCCCGTTCGCCGGCTCCGGACGCGGCACCGGTGCGGTGGCCCGGGGCGCGGTCGAGCGGCGGCCGCTCGCCGAGGGCGTGGTCGAGCAGGACGGCGAGGCGGTGCTCGCCCAGGGCGTCCGCCCGGGCGCCGACCCGGTGCTGCCGCTGCGCGCCGCGGCCGCCGCCGCGCAGAACGGACTGACCGTCTCGTACGCCACGGTGCGCCGGCTGGCCGCCGAGTGCCGCCCGCTGCCGGCGCCCTGGCCGGACGAGGCCCGGGAGCAGCTGGTCACCCTGCTGGGCGCGGGGGAGCCTGCCGTCCCGGTGTGGGAGGCGATGGAGGCGGAGGGGCTGGTCCGCCGACTGCTGCCGGACTGGGAGCGGGTGCGCTGCCGTCCGCAGCGCAACGCGGTGCACCGCTGGACGGTGGACCGGCACCTGGTGGAGACGGCCGTGCGGGCCGCCGCGATGACCCGCCGGGTGGCCCGGCCGGACCTGCTGCTGGTCGCCGCGCTGCTGCACGACATCGGCAAGGGCTGGCCGGGGGACCACAGCGAGGCCGGCGAGGTGATCGTCCGCGACCTGGCCCCCCGGATGGGCTTCGGCCCCGAGGACACCGAGACCCTGGCGGTGCTGGTCCGCCACCACCTGACCCTGGTGGACACCGCCACCCGGCGCGATCCGGACGACCCGGCCACCGTCGAGGCGATCACCAAGGTGGCCACCACCCTGCCGGAGTTGAAGCTGCTGCACGCGCTCACCGAGGCGGACGCGCTGGCCACCGGCCCGGCCGCGTGGAGCGGCTGGCGGGCCTCGCTGGTGGACGGCCTGGTGGCCCGGGCGGCGGACCGGCTGGCCGGGGCGGGCGCGGGGCCGGCGGAGGCGGCGCCGACCGCCGAGCAGGAGCGGCTCGCGGTCGAGGCCGCCCGCACCGGGCAGCCGGCGCTGTCGCTGCGGGCCCGGTCCGAGGGGGCGCCCCCGGGCGCCGAGCCGATGGGCGTCGAGCTGAACCTGGCGGTCCCGGACCGCCCCGGGCTGCTCGGTACCGCGGCCGGGGTGCTCGCGCTGCACCGGCTGGCCGTCCGCTCGGCCGGACTGCGCGAGCTGGACCCGGTGGGCGCCGGGCCGGTGCTGCTGCTGTCCTGGCGGGTGGCGGCCGAGTACGGGGAGCTGCCGGAGGCGGCCCGGCTGCGGGCCGATCTGCGCCGGGCGCTGGACGGCTCGCTGGACGTGGCCCGCCGCCTCGCCGAGCGGGACGCCGCCGCCCCGCGCCGCCGGGGCATCCCCACCCCGCCGCCGCTGGTCGCGGTGGCGCCCGCGGTGGCCTCGGCGAGCGCGACCGTGCTGGAGGTCCGCGCGCACGACGCCCCCGGGCTGCTGCACCGGATCGGCCGGGCGCTGGACGGGGCGGGCGTCCGGGTGCGCACCGCGCACGTCTCCACGCTGGGCGCGGAGGCCGTCGACTCGTTCTACCTGACCGACGAGGCGGGCCGTCCGCTGACCGCCCGGCGGGCCGACGAGGTGGCGGCGGCGGTCCGGGCCGCGCTGGGCTGAGCGGCGGGCCGGGCCGGGCGGGGCCGGGAGGGGCGGAGCCGGTCCGGGGCCGGGCATCGGCGTGGACGAGGGGCGTGGCCCGGGGCGAGGGCAGGGGTGCGGGCAAGGAGTTCCGACCGGGGGTGGAGACCGTACCCGGGGCGGCCGGATACCCTGGGGGACGACGACCGTACCGATACCGATGCCGCAGAGGATCCGCGACGACGTGTTCGACACCCTTTCCGATCGCCTCGCAGCGACGTTCAAGAACCTCCGGGGCAAGGGCCGCCTGAGCGAGGCGGACATCGACGCCACCGCCCGCGAGATCCGCATCGCGCTGCTGGAGGCGGACGTCGCGCTGCCGGTCGTCCGGGCCTTCATCAAGCAGGTCAAGGAGCGGGCGCTCGGTTCCGAGGTCTCCGGCGCGCTGAACCCGGCGCAGCAGATCATCAAGATCGTCAACGAGGAGCTCATCGCGATCCTCGGTGGCGAGACCCGCCGGGTGCGGTTCGCCAAGAGCGGCCCGACGGTGATCATGCTCGCCGGTCTCCAGGGCGCCGGTAAGACCACCCTCGCGGGCAAGCTCGGCTTCTGGCTGAAGAAGCAGAAGCACACCCCGCTGCTGGTCGCCTGCGACCTCCAGCGGCCCAACGCGGTCAACCAGCTCCAGGTGGTCGCCGAGCGCGCCGGCGTGGCCTTCTACGGCCCGCAGCCGGGCAACGGCGTCGGCGACCCGGTGCAGGTGGCCAAGGACTCGATCGAGTACGCCAAGCAGAAGCAGCACGACGTCGTCATCGTCGACACCGCCGGCCGCCTGGGCATCGACGCCGAGCTGATGCAGCAGGCCGCCGACATCCGCGCCGCGGTGAACCCGGACGAGGTCCTGTTCGTCGTCGACGCGATGATCGGCCAGGACGCGGTCACCACCGCGCAGGCCTTCCTCGACGGCGTCGACTTCACCGGTGTGGTGCTCTCCAAGCTCGACGGCGACGCCCGCGGTGGTGCCGCCCTGTCGGTCGCGCACGTCACCGGCCGGCAGATCATGTTCGCCTCCAACGGCGAGAAGGTCGACGACTTCGACGCCTTCCACCCGGACCGGATGGCCTCGCGCATCCTCGGCATGGGTGACGTCCTCTCGCTGATCGAGAAGGCCGAGCAGACCTTCTCGCAGGCCGAGGCGGAGAAGATCGCCGCCAAGCTGCGCGGCGGCCCGAAGCAGTTCACCCTGGACGACTTCCTGTCCCAGCTGGAGCAGGTCCAGAAGATGGGCTCGATCTCCAAGCTGCTCGGCATGCTGCCGGGCATGGGCCAGATCCGGGACCAGATCAACAACATCGACGACAAGGACGTCAACCGGGTCGGCGCGATCATCAAGTCGATGACCCCGGCCGAGCGCGCCGAGCCGGAGCTGATCAACGGCTCCCGCCGGGCCCGCATCGCCAAGGGCTCCGGGGTCCAGGTCGGCGAGGTGAAGAACCTGGTCGAGCGGTTCTTCGACGCCCGCAAGATGATGTCCGCGATGGCCTCCGGCAAGGGTGTGCCCGGCATGCCGGGGATCCCGGGCATGGGTGGCGGCGGGAAGAAGTCCGCCAAGAAGGCTCCGCAGGCCAAGGGCAAGCGCAAGAGCGGCAACCCGCTGAAGCGCGCGCAGGAGGAGGCCGCGGCCGCCCAGCGCCGCGCGCTCGGCCCGGGTGCCGGCCAGGCCCCGGCGGACGGCGGCGCGTTCGGCCTCGGCGCGGGCAAGGGCCCGGCCGACTTCGAGCTGCCCAAGGAGTTCAAGGACATGCTGTAGTCCTTGAGCCACTCCGATCACCCCTGGTCGTTCCTTGGTAACCCTCTGATCGACCGGGATCGGCCTTGATCGATTTTGGTCGGCCCGCCGTCCGGTGTCTCCGGGCGGCGGGCCGATCGCGTGTCCGATGATGGGGGCATGCGAGTGATGATCAGGGCCCCGAGGGCCGAGGACACGGGCGCGTACGCCGAGGCGATCCGGCGGTCCGCCGAACACATCGGACGGTGGAACCCGGTCGAGCCGGACGGGCTGCCCGACCTGCTGAAGCGCCAGGGGTCCGGGCTGCGCACCTTCCTGATCCTCGACCGGGAGACCGGTGGACTGGTCGGCAAGGTGAACGTCGCCAACATCGTGATGAGCCGCTTCTGCAACGCCACCTTGGGCTACGACTCGTACGTCCCGTTCAACGGCACCGGGCGGATGACCGAGGGCATGCGGCTGGTCGTGGACCGCTGCTTCGCCCCGCAGTCGGCCCACGGGCTGGGGCTGCACCGGCTGGAGATCAACGTGCAGCCGGAGAACGAGCGCTCGATCGCGATGGCCAGGCGGCTGGGCTTCCGGCACGAGGGCTTCTCCCCGCGGATGCTGTTCCTCCAGGGGGAGTGGCGCGACCACGAGCGGTTCGCGCTGACCGCCGAGGAGTGGCCCGGTACGACGGCATAGCCGCTGGTGGAAGGGGTCGGCGCAGGCGTACGGGGGCCCGGGCGCGGCGTTGCGATTGGCTCGTCCGAGCACCTGTCCGTATTGTCCGATGGGTGACCGAACCCGTGCCGCCACGTCAGACCCCCGACCAGCCCTGGCGCTCGGAGGGCGCCCCGCCCCCGCCGCCCAAGCGCCGGATGCCCGGCGGCTGGGTGGGCCTCGCCCTCACCGCCCTCGTGGTGTTCCTGATCTCGGACCTGCTGCTGTCGTTCTTCGGCCCCGCCGGTGCCACCACGATCTCGTACACCGAGTTCAACAACCAGCTGAACAAGGGCAACATCACCAAGATCTACGCCAAGGGCGACGCGATCGAGGGCACCCTCAAGTCGGCCCAGCCCAAGCCGGACGGCGGCAAGGGCGACTACACCGAGTTCGACACCCAGCGGCCGTCCTTCGCGGGCGACAACCTCTGGGCCACCCTCCAGCAGCAGGGCGTCGAGGTCACCGCCACCTCGCCGGTCCAGCAGCGCAGCTTCCTCACCAACCTGCTGCTCTCGCTCGCCCCGATGCTGCTGCTGGTCTTCATCTGGGTGCTGCTCGCCCGCCGGATGGCCGGCGGGCTCGGCGGCGGACCACTGGGCCGCAAGGCCCCGCCGAAGCCGGTCACCGCCGAGGAGGGCACGCGCACCACCTTCGCCGACGTGGCCGGCATCGACGAGGTCGAGGCCGAACTCACCGAGGTCGTCGACTACCTGAAGCACCCCGAGCGGTACCGCAGGCTCGGCGCCAAGATGCCGCGCGGCGTGCTGCTGAGCGGTCCGCCCGGAACCGGCAAGACCCTGCTGGCCCGGGCCGTGGCCGGCGAGGCGAACGTGCCGTTCTTCTCCGCCTCCGCCTCCGAGTTCATCGAGATGATCGTCGGCGTCGGTGCCAGCCGGGTCCGCGAACTGTTCGCCGAGGCCCGCAAGGTCGCCCCGGCGATCATCTTCATCGACGAGATCGACACCATCGGCCGTCAGCGCGGCGCCGGCGGCGGCATGGGCGGGCACGACGAGCGCGAGCAGACGCTCAACCAGATCCTCACCGAGATGGACGGCTTCAGCGGCTCCGAGGGCGTCATCGTGATCGCCGCGACCAACCGGGCGGACGTGCTCGACCCGGCACTGCTGCGCCCCGGCCGCTTCGACCGGCGGATCACCGTCAGCCCGCCCGACCGGGAGGGCCGCGCGGCGATCCTGCGCATCCACAGCCGCAGCGTCCCGCTGGCCGGCGGCACCGACCTCAACCAGCTGGCCAAGGTCACGCCGGGGATGACCGGCGCCGAGCTCGCCAACGTGGTCAACGAGGCCGCGCTGCTGGCCGTCAAGCGCAAGCAGGACGCGGTCAACGAGCGGGACCTCTCGGACGCCCTGGAGAAGGTCCAGCTCGGTGCGGTGCGGCCGCTGGTGATGCCGCAGGAGGAGCGCGAGCGGACGGCATACCACGAGAGCGGGCACGCGCTGCTGGGCATGCTCCAGCCCGGCGCGGACCCGGTCCGCAAGATCACCATCGTGCCGCGCGGCCGGGCGCTCGGCGTCACCCTCTCCACCCCGGAGAACGACCGCTACTCGTACACCGAGCCCTACCTGCGCGGCCGGATCATCGGCGCGCTCGGCGGCATGGCGGCCGAGCAGGTGGTCTACGGGGTGATCACCACCGGTGCGGAGAGCGACCTGGAGCAGGTCACCAACATCGCCCGCGGGATGGCCGGGCGCTGGGGGATGAGCGAGCGGGTCGGCCGGCTCACCGCGGTGCCCTCCGACCCGCAGGGCGCGTACGGGCTCTCCGCCGCGCCGACCACCCTGGACGCGGTGGACGAGGAGGCCCGGCGGATCGTCTCCGAGTGCTACGGCGACGCGGTGCGGATCCTGACCGAGCAGCGGCACCGGCTGGACGCCCTGGCTGCGGCGCTGCTGGAGGCGGAGACGCTGGACGAGGAACAGGCCTACCGGGCGGCGGGGGTGCCGCGGGAAGCGCCCTCCGAGGGGGCCGGAGGTTCTCACGGGGCCGAAGGCTCCGGCCGGCCCGACGAGGCCGACGGGAAGCCGATCGACCCGGCGTGACGTCGGATGCCGGGGGCGCTCGCCGTGGTGGCGGGCGCCCCCGGTTCACGTTTCCGGTCTGCGTCTGCGTCTGCGTCTGCGTCTGCGCCTGCGGTTCGCGTTTGTGGTTCGCGTCTGCGGTTCGCATTTCCCGGGCGCGGCTGCCCGGCTAGCGCGGCCGCTCGGCGATCAGGTAGCGGAACAGGTTCTCCATCCGCACCGAGCCGTCCGCGCGCAGGTACGGCTGGAGCGCCTCCTCCAGCTCCTTGGCCACCAGCGAGGTACCGGAGAACTCCTCGGCCGGCTCGAACAGGCCGGTGGAGAGCAGGCCGCGCACCGCGCTGTCCAGGTCGGCGTAGGCGAACGGGCAGCTCACCCGGCCGCTGCCGGCCGGACGCAGCCCCGCCGGGGCGAGCAGGTCCTCCAGCGCACCGGGCACGCTCAGCTCGAACGGATCGCGTGCGGTGGTCCGGCCCGCCATCCGCCGGGCCACGTCCAGCACCGGGGCACTCTCGCAGCGCTCCGGCGGGCCCCACGCGGCCAGCACCACGTGCCCGCCGGGCAGGGCGAGCCGGGCGGCCTCGGCGACCACCGGGCGGTACTCGGCGGGGTCGGGCAGCTGCTCGAAAACCGTCACCAGCGAATGGGCCGAGCGGGGGACGGCGGCGGGCGCCCGGGACCCGGCGCACACCCGCAGCCGACGGTCGTGGGCCAGCTCGCGCAGCTCGTCCCGCGGCTCCTGCCCGGCGACCTGGGCGCCCCGGCCGGCCGCGAGCAGCAGGGCCAGTCCGGACCGGCAGCCCAGGCCCAGCACGCTGCTCGCCGGGCCGACCTCCATCCGGTCGTAGACCGCCTCGTAGAGCGGCACCAGCATGCGTTCCTGGATCTCCGCCCAGTCGCGCGCCCGCGCGGGGCGGGCGGCCCCGGGCTGCGGGTGGTGCGGGCGTGCGCCCGTCGGTCGTGCGGTCGTGCCGGTCGTCCGAGCTGAAGCCATGGCGGCCTCCCATCCGGTCCTTCGGTGTGCTGCTACGGCTCCCCCAAAGTCCCGCCCCACACCAGCGAACAGCGGGCCGGGCCCGGCGTCCAGAGGGGTGCAGGGTGGTGCGCGCGTGTCGCGGTGGTGCGCCCCCGTTCGGCGATACCGATTCGAAACCGGGGCCCCGGGCCCCGTACCATTCGCCCCATGGCTAAGGCACCCGTTCTCACCCCTCAGGCGGAAGACTTCCCGCGCTGGTACCAGGACCTCATCAACAAGGCCGAGCTGGCCGACAACGGTCCGGTGCGCGGCACCATGGTCATCCGACCGTACGGCTACGGGCTGTGGGAGCGGATGCAGCAGGAGATGGACGCGCGGATCAAGAAGGCCGGCGCGCAGAACGCCTACTTCCCGATGTTCATCCCGCAGTCCTACCTGACCAAGGAAGCCGAGCACGTCGAGGGCTTCGCCCCCGAGCTCGCGGTGGTCACCCACGGCGGCGGCAAGCAGCTGGAGGAGCCGGTCGTCGTCCGGCCGACCTCCGAGACGATCATCAACGAGTACTTCTCGAAGTGGGTCCAGAGCCACCGCGACCTGCCCCTGCTGATCAACCAGTGGGCCAACGTGGTCCGTTGGGAGCTGCGTCCGCGCGTCTTCCTGCGCACCACCGAGTTCCTCTGGCAGGAGGGCCACACCGCCCACGCCAGCTACGAGGACGCCCGCGACTACGCGTCGATGATCCACACCCAGGTCTACGGCGACTTCATGACCAACGTGCTCGGCATCGACGTCGTGCTCGGCCGCAAGACCGCCAAGGAGCGCTTCGCCGGCGCCATCAACACCCTCACCCTGGAGGGCATGATGGGCGACGGCAAGGCGCTCCAGATGGGCACCAGCCACGAGCTGGGCCAGAACTTCGCCAAGGCGTTCAACACCACCTACCAGCTGCAGGGCGCCGAGCGCGAGTACGTCTGGCAGACCTCCTGGGGCGTCTCGACCCGCATGGTCGGCGGCCTGATCATGTCCCACGGCGACGACAACGGCCTGCGGGTGCCCCCGCGCCTGGCCGCCGTCCAGGCCGTCGTGCTCGCGATCAAGGGCGACGACGCGGTCATCGCCAAGGTCCGCGAGATCGGCGCACAGCTGGAGGCCGCCGGCATCCGGGTCGTGGTCGACGACCGTACCGACACCCCGTTCGGTCGCCGCGCCGTCGACTGGGAGCTCAAGGGCGTCCCGCTGCGCATCGAGGTCGGCCCGCGCGACCTGGAGAACGGCACCGCGATGCTGGCCCGCCGCATCCCGGGCGGCAAGGAGCCGGTCTCCATCGACGCCCTGGCCGCGCTGCTCCCGGGCATCCTGGAGGAGGACCAGGCGCTGCTGCTGCGCCAGTCCCGCGAGCGCCGCGAGTCCCGCACGGTCGACGTCAAGACCATCGACGAGGCCATCGAGGCCGCCGCGACCGGCTGGGGCCGGATCTCCTGGGCCGACCTCGGCGCGGAGGGCGAGGCCAAGCTGGCCGAGCAGGGCGTCTCGGTCCGCTGCATCGTCGCGGCCGACGGCTCGGTGCCGCAGACGGACGACCAGGAAGGCAATGTCGCGCTCGTCGCGCGGGCGTACTGACATCCGTTCGGTGTTCGGCGGATGCCCCACGGATGTCCGCAGGGCGTCCGTCGTCCGCGGGTAATGACCGTCACCGGCGACATTTGCCCGGAATGCGGATGGGTAAGAATCCGGTAACTCTTCCGGTGTGTCCGTGCGGTGGACATCCCTACTGGCCGGTCAACTCCCGGTATTAACCGAATAGCGGTACGGTGTACGGCCCGTGGCCCTGTCAATCCGACAGGCCCACGGGCCGTACGTCCCGGGTGGCGACAGCCCGCCCCCGGACGGAATTCACCAGGCCCGTCGACGTCGCGACGGGCCGAAACCGGCAGGGGGTTGGTCTTGCGTCAGATCCGGAGCGCGCAATTCGCGCGCGACCTTGCATTCCTGGGAGTTCCCTGTGAATTCCCCGGGAACGAGAACATGCGGAACATCGGCTCGCACTCCATCGTTGGTCTAGCGTGAGCACGACACAGCCCCTCGTTCTCGCGGCCGAACTGGCCGCCGCCTGGAGCGACATCCAGGCCTACCACCAGGACCTTCCCGACCTCGCCTCGCCCGAGGCGCTGATCGGCGAGTCCTCCTCGGCCTGTGGGACGCGGCTCGGTTTCGAGCGGCTCCTCCACGAGGCTGCCCACGGTCTGGCCGCGGCCCGGGACATCCGGGACACCTCGCGCGCCGGCCGCTACCACAACCGGCGCTTCCTGATGCTCGCTTCCGAGCTGGGCCTGGCGCACCCGGTCGAGCCGCACGCGAGCAGCGGCTTCTCCCAGGTGACCATGCTCAAGGAGACCCAGGAGCGGTACGCCGAGACCATCGAGCGCCTGGACCGTGCCCTCGGGGCGCACCAGGAGGCGGTGGCCGGCGACGGCGCGACGCGCGCCTTCCGCGGCCCGGCGGCCCGGCACGGCTCCTCCGGGGGCGGCGTGCGGGTCAAGGCGGTCTGCGGTTGCGGGCGCAACGTCCGGGTCGTTCCGTCGGTGCTCGCGCAGGCATCCATTGTCTGCGGTGCGTGCCAGCAGCCGTTCAAGATCGCGTAGTCGGTCGACGTCCCGGCGGGCTGCTGTGCGGGCAGCGGTCCGGCCGGAATGGGCGGCACACAGTGAGTGGTACAGAGTGAGCGGTACAGCAGGACGGCAGTGATTTCTTCGGGTTGGACCGGGAGCGGGGGCTCCCGGTCGAGCCCTGACCGGGCGCCCGGGCCCGCGTGCAGGCGGTTCTCGCCGATGTGGCAGAATGGACAGCTGAGTACTCGGCAGCCGAGCAGGACCCCTCTCTCCTACGGCTGGCGTGTCCCTTGAACGGTCCGCTCCGCAACCCCACGCGATGGCGAGCCCGCTCACCCACGTCAACACCAGGAGAATCCACTCCCGTGGCAGTCAAGATCAAGCTGAAGCGTCTCGGCAAGATTCGCTCCCCGCACTACCGCATCGTCGTCGCCGACGCCCGCACCAAGCGTGACGGTCGCGCGATCGAGGAGATCGGCATCTACCAGCCGACCTACAACCCCTCGAAGATCGAGGTCGACAGCGACCGCGCCCAGTACTGGCTGTCCGTCGGCGCCCAGCCGACCGAGCCGGTGCTCGCCATCCTGAAGCTGACCGGCGACTGGCAGAAGTTCAAGGGCCTGCCGGCTCCGGAGCCGCTGAAGGTCGCCGAGCCGAAGGTCGAGGACTTCTCGCACCTGTTCGCCAAGGCCGTCGCCGGCTTCGAGGACGCCACCACCGGCGTCGCCATCACCCCGAAGGCCAAGAAGTCGGACAAGGCCGAGGCCGAGGCCGACGCCGCTGCCGAGGCCTGATCGTGATCGAGGACGCCCTCGACCACCTGGTGAAGGGCATCGTCGAGCACCCCGACGAGGTGCAGGTGCGCTCGCGCAACCTGCGTCGGGGCAACACCATCGAGGTGCGGGTGCACCCCGATGACCTCGGCAAGGTGATCGGCCGGGGCGGCCGTACGGCGCGCGCTCTGCGCACCGTGGTCGGCGCCCTCGGCGGTCGCAACGTCCGGGTCGACCTGGTCGACGTGGACAACATTCGCTGACGCTGCTGCTCGTTCAGCCGTCAGGGCTTGTGAGGCCGACCGGGACGCATGTCGTCCCGGTCGGCCTCTCGCATTTCCGTCCGCATGTCCGTCGCATCATCGCTTCGCAGCCCGTCGCTTTCGTTTCGGCTCAGGAACTCCAGGAGAACGATCACCGTGCAGCTCGTCGTCGGCAGGATCGGCCGTGCCCACGGCATCAGGGGGGACGTCAGTGTCGAGGTCCGCACCGACGAGCCGGAACTCCGGCTCGGCCCCGGTGCCGTCCTGCTCACCGACCCCGCGTCGGCCGGACCGCTGACCATCGAGTCCGGCCGGGTGCACAGCGGCCGGCTGCTGCTGCGCTTCGCCGGCGTCAAGGACCGCAACGCGGCCGAGGCACTCCGCGGCACCCTGCTCATCTCCGAGGTCGACCCGGAGGAGCGCCCCGATGACCCGGAGGAGTACTACGACCACCAGCTGATCGGCCTGGACGTGGTGCTGCTGGACGGCACCCCGGTCGGCGAGCTGACCGAGGTCGTCCACCTGCCCTACCAGGACCTGCTCACGGTCAAGAAGGCCGACGGGACGGAGGTGCTGGTGCCCTTCGTGAGCCAGATCGTGCCGACCATCGACCTGGAGAACCAGCGCGCCGTGATCACGCCGCCGGCCGGGTTGATCGACCCGGAGCAGGCCGAGGTCGCGGGGACCTCCTCGGCCGAGGGCACCGAGGGCACCGAGGGCACCGAGGGCACGGAGGATTCGGAGTGACCGTCGAGGAGAGCGCCGGGACGGGCGCCGGAACGGCCGGCGGTGTCGAGTCGCGCAACGCCGTGTCGGGCGACGCCGTGTCGGGAGGCGCCGCGTCGAGCGAGGCCGTGTCGAGCGACGCCGCGTCGGGAGGCGCTGTGTCCAACGGCGTGCAGAGCGGCATGCGGATCGACGTCGTCACCATCTTCCCCGAGTACCTGGAACCGCTGGACATCTCGCTGGTCGGCAAGGCCCGCGCCCGCGGCCAGCTGGACGTGCACGTCCACGACCTGCGCGAGTGGACCCACGACGTGCACCGCACGGTCGACGACAGCCCGTACGGCGGCGGCCCCGGCATGGTGATGAAGCCCGAGCCGTGGGGCGAGGCGCTGGACGCGGTGGTCGCCGCCGGTCCCGAGGGGCAGGTGCCCACCCTGGTCGTTCCGACGCCGAGCGGGCGCCCGTTCACCCAGGAGCTCGCCCAGGAGCTGGCCGGCCGCCCCTGGCTGGCCTTCACCCCCGCCCGGTACGAGGGCATCGACCGCCGGGTGATCGAGGAGGCGGCCACCCGGATGCCGGTGGTCGAGGCCTCGATCGGCGACTACGTGCTGGCCGGCGGCGAGGTCGCCGTGCTGGTGATGGTCGAGGCGATCGCCCGGCTGCTGCCCGGGGTGCTCGGCAACGCCGAGTCCCACCGCGACGACTCCTTCGCGCCGGGCGCGATGGCCGACCTGCTGGAGGGCCCGGTCTACACCAAGCCCGCCGAGTGGCGCGGCCGGACGGTGCCGGACGTGCTGCTCAGCGGCAACCACGGCAAGATCGCCCGCTGGCGCCGCGAGCAGGCCTTCGCCCGGACCCTGGCGAACCGGCCCGACCTGGTCGAGCGCTGGCAGTACGGCGCCTTCGACAAGAAGGAGCGGGAGGCGCTGAGCATCCTCGGCCTGGCCTGGGACGAGCAGCTCGGCCGATTTCGGTCCGTGGCCGGTGGTGTGGAAGAATAGGCCGCTGCTGTCTGTCGCTGGCTCCCTCCCGTAGGGGGCACGTGGACCGGCGTCCCCGCCACGGGGGGATCGTCGTCAGCCGATGCGGCCCGCAGCAGACCCCATTGTGACGATTTTTCCGTGGGCGGCCCGTGGCGCCTGCGATGGAGAGCAACATGAGCAACAAGCTCGCTGCTGTCGACGCGGCCTCGCTGCGTAGCGACATTCCGGCCTTCCGCGCCGGTGACACCCTGAAGGTGCACGTCCGGGTCATCGAGGGCAACCGCTCCCGTGTCCAGGTCTTCCAGGGCGTCGTCATCCGCCGCCACGGCGCCGGCATCGGTGAGACCTTCACCGTTCGCAAGGTCAGCTTCAACGTCGGCGTGGAGCGCACCTTCCCGGTGCACACCCCGGTCGTCGAGAAGATCGAGGTCGTGACCCGCGGTGCGGTTCGCCGCGCCAAGCTGTACTACCTGCGTGACCTCCGCGGCAAGGCCGCGAAGATCAAGGAGAAGCGCGACCGCTGATCCACCGGCCCCCGGCCTCGCCGGGGGATCGGAACGCTCCGAGGGGGCCGAACGGCCGCAAGGTAAGCTCACCCCCCGATGAGCACGCACGAACCACCCGCGGACCGCGACGGCAGTCCCGCACCCACCGGTGCGGACTCGCTGTCGCGGTCCGCGGTCGTTTCCGGTGAGGCCGCCGGTGGTGCGGCGGCGGATGGTGCCGAGGGCCTGGAGCGGGCCGAGGTTCTGGAGCCGGCCGAGGGTTTGGAGCGGGCCTCGGGACCGGAGCAGGCCTCGGGGCCGGAGCGGGGCGATGGTTCCGGCGGTGACGGCCCGGATCAGGACGAGGAGCCCGGGCACTCGCGATCGCACGACCTGTTGCTCCTGGTCGGGATCTGCCTGACGGCCCTGCTGCTGGTGAACGCCTTCGTCGCGCGTCCGTTCTCGGTGCCCTCCGGATCGATGGAGGAGACCCTGCGCCCGGGCGACCGGCTGGTCGCGAACCAGCTCGCCTACGCCTTCGGTGGCCACCCCCAGCGGGGCGACGTCGTGGTCTTCGACGGGACGGGCTCCTTCCTGCGGGAGTCGGCGAAGCCGTCGGGCTTCTGGGACGGCCTGCGCTCGTTCGCCCAGGACCTCGGCCTGGCCCCGGCCGGGGACACCGTCTACGTCAAGCGCGTGATCGGCGTCGGCGGGGACCGGGTGACCAGCACCGGCCCGGGCACGCCGATCACCGTCAACGGCGTGCCGATCGACGAGACCTCCTACCTGTTCCCGGGCGACGACCCGTCGAGCGTGGCCTTCGACGTCGTCGTGCCGGCCGGTGAGCTGTGGGTGATGGGCGACCACCGCAGCGCCTCCCGGGACTCCCGCGACCACCTCGGCGAGCCCGGTGGCGGCTTCGTGCCCGAGGAGAAGGTGATCGGCCGGGCCGACTGGGTGGTCTACCCGTTCTCGCGCTGGACCAGCCTGGACCGGCCCGCGGCCTTCGCCGCGACTGCGGGGACGGGTGGTCATGGGGACCAGGGGTAGGGGGCGGCTCGCCGACCGCCCGGCTGCCGGGGGAGCGGTGACCGGAGGACCGGGAGAGGGCGGCGCGGCAGGCCGTGGGCCGGCCGGGGCCCCGCCGGGGCGGGGCCGGGCCGAGCGCCGTCGCAGTGCCCGCAAGGCGGCCCGTCGGCGCAAGCGTTCGCTGGTGCGCGAGCTGCCGCTGATCGTCCTGGTGGCCCTTCTGGTGGCGCTGGTGATGAAGACCTTCCTGGTCCAGGTGTTCATGATCCCCTCGGGCTCGATGGAGCAGACCATCCTGATCGGGGACCGGGTACTGGTGGACAAGCTGACCCCCTGGTTCGGCAGTGAGCCGCAGCGCGGCGACATCGTGGTGTTCAAGGACCCGGGCGGCTGGCTGGAGCGCGACCACAAGCCGTCCGAGGACGGCCCCGTGCTGGCTGCGGCCAAGCAGGTGCTGACCTTCGTCGGACTGCTGCCCTCCGAGAACGAGCAGGACCTGATCAAGCGGGTGATCGGCGTCGGCGGGGACACCGTCGAGTGCTGTGACGAGCAGGGGCGTCTCAGCGTCAACGGTCGTCCGGTGGAGGAGTCCTACCTCGCGCCCGGCAACCCGCCGTCCCGACAGACCTTCAAGGTCCAGGTGCCGCAGGGGCGGCTGTGGGTCATGGGCGACCACCGGGACGTCTCCGCCGACTCCCGTTTCCACATGGGCAATCCGGGACAGGGGACGATCCCGCTGAGCGGCGTGGTCGGTCGCGCGTTCGTGATCGCCTGGCCGCTGGACCGCTTCCATCAACTCGATGCGCCGAGTTCACTCTCCTTTCTCGTCCGGACGCCGCAGACCGGCGGAAGTGCCGCGGAACCGGTGGGCGTTGGGCCGGTTCCTGTGGAACCTCCGCTCGTTATGGGTGTGTTGGGCGTTCTCCCGCTCGTCGTTCGCCGGCCCGGACGGCCTCCGGAGTGAGCCGTTCCGGCCGCCGACCGGACGGGCCTCGCGTGTGGGACCGCGAGCCGGATGCCTGGGAGTGATAGAGAAGTGCAGGTGCGGCCGGGAGTGGTCCCGGCCGAGGGCCGAGGCCGTGCCGGTGTCGGGGGAGTCCGCGGTGGGCAGCCCTGAGGCGTTCATGGTCGTGGTGAGCATGGTGCCCGCTGTGCGGCACTCTGAGCGCGGGCGCGCGGGCGTCCGCACAGCAGGGAGGAGACGTTGTGGGGGATTTGGTGATCGGCGCCCGCTCAGGCGCCGGAGAGCCCGAGGGCCCGGGCCGTCGGGCGGCCCGGTCCGCCGAGTCCGCGACCTCCTCGGCCTCGGCCGAGGACGCGACGGCGCAGACCGCCGACGGGCAGGGCGGCGGCGGGCCGGAGGACTCCCCGGACTCCCCGCACGCGGGGGCCGAGCCCGCGGCCGGGTCGGAGTCGGAGGCTCCGTCCCAGTCGCCCAAGCAGCGCTCGTTCTGGAAGGAACTGCCGATCCTGATCGGCATCGCGCTGATCCTCGCGCTGGTGATCAAGACCTTCTTCGTCCAGGCGTTCTCCATTCCGTCGGAATCGATGCAGAACACGCTGCAGGTCGGCGACCGCGTCCTGGTGGACAAGCTGACCCCGTGGTTCGGGGCCGAGCCCGAGCGCGGTGAGGTCGTGGTGTTCCACGACCCGGGCGGCTGGCTGAGCGACGAGCCGAACCCGCAGAGCAGCAACTCCTTCGTCCGCGGCGTGCAGGACGTGCTCAGCTTCGTCGGGCTGATGCCCTCCGCCAACGAGAAGGACCTGATCAAGCGGGTCATCGCGGTCGGCGGGGACACCGTCGAGTGCGCGGGCGACGGGCCGGTCAAGGTCAACGGCGTCGCGCTCGACGAGCCGTACGTCTACCAGGGCAACACCCCCTGCGGCGACCACCCCTTCGGACCGGTCGAGGTGCCCAAGGGCCGCATCTGGGTGATGGGTGACCACCGCGCCAACTCGCTGGACTCCCGCTTCCACATGGACCAGCCGGGCGGCGGCACCGTCCCGGTGGACAACGTGATCGGGCGCGCCTTCGTGGTGGCCTGGCCGGTCAGCCACTGGTCGACGCTGCCAGTGCCGGACACCTTCGACCAGGCAGGCCTGGCGGTGGCCGCGCCGATGGCGCCCCCCGTGGCCGGTGCGGTGGGGGCCGTCGCCCTGCTCCCCCTGGTGCGTCGGGTGCGGAGTCGGGTGGAGCACCGCAAGGAGTCCTGACGCCCACCGGATCGTGTTCCGCCGGGTTGGCCCCGGCTCTTGCGCGGGCCGTGGTACCGACGAGTAATCTGCTCGGACGTGCCACGGCCCGCCGGCTTCTCCGCCCGTGCCTCCGGCGTGCCAGTGGTGTTCTCCGGTCGGCCAGAGGTGGACGGTGTCGATGAGCAGTGTCGTGGAGCAGACGGCAGAGGGCCCGACCTCGCCCGCCCGTGCGCGCCGTCGGCCCGCCGCGGTGTTGCAGGGCGTCGCGCTGGCGCTCGGGCTGCTGCTGATGGTCGGAGGCTTCGCCCTGATCGCGGTCGACTACCGGCCGTACAAGATCCCCACCGCCTCGATGCACCCGACGTTGCGTGCCGGGGACACCGTGCTCGCCCGCAAGGTCGGGGGCGGCGACATCGGGCGGGGCGACGTGGTGGTCTTCCGGGACCAGGCCTGGGGCGGCGAGCTCATGGTCAAGCGGGTGGTCGCGGTCGGCGGGGACACCGTCGCCACCACCGGGGCCGAGCACCGGCTGACGGTCAACGGGCAGCCGGTGGAGGAGCCGTACCTCGCGACCCAGGGCCGCCAGGGCGATTCGTTCAGCGCGACGGTGCCGCAGGGGCGGCTGTTCCTGCTTGGTGACAACCGGGTGGGCTCGCTCGACTCCCGCACCCACCTGGAGGTCGACGGCGGGACCGTTCCGGCCGACGCCGTCGAGGCCAGGGTCGAGGCCACCGTGCTGCCCTTCGGCCGGATGGGCCTGCTCGACCGGGTCACGGACTTCGACGGCTTCGCGGGCCCGAGGGCCTCGCAGCCGGGACCGCTGGGGCCCTTCGCCTACGCCTCCGTTGCGGGCGCGGCGCTGATCCTCGTGACCTCGGCGGTGGGAGGGGGGGCGGGCCTGGCACGCCGGCTCCGGGGGCGCAGCTCCTGAGCGGGACCGTCGCCCGGCGGGCCGCTCTGTCGAACATCGCCCCGGACGGCCGCGTCGGGTGGCAGGATCGGTAGCGCCACCGATGCGAACGGAAGGAGCGTGGAGCGCTGCCATGACAGCACAGCGTCGCAGGGCGGCGCGGATCCTGCTGCTGGACGGGCTGGACCGCATCCTCCTCTTCCTGGGGGCCGACCCGGCCACCCCGGGGAAGACGTGGTGGTTCACGCCCGGGGGCGGCTTGGAGGCGGGAGAGGACGTGCGCGAGGCCGCCGAGCGGGAGCTCGCCGAGGAGACCGGCCTGCGAGGTGTGGACCTGGGGCCCTTGGTGGCGTACGGCACGGTGTCGTTCTCCTTTCAGGGACAGCGCTACGAGCAGGAGCAGTGGTTCCACCTGGCCCGGACCACGGAGACGGGGCTGGACCACTCGGGCATGGGCGCGGACGAGCACGCCCAGCTGCTCGCGGCGCACTGGTGGACGGTCGAGGAACTGAGGGGGACCGCCGAGACGGTCTATCCGGTCGGTCTGGCGGACTTCCTGGAGCGGCTGCTGGCCGAGGGCCCGCCGGTGGATCCGGTACGGCTCTGACCGTGGGTGCGGTGGTCCACAATGGGTGGACGTGACAAGTTGAGGGGACGCCTGGATGAGTGCCGAAGATCTCGAGAAGTACGAGACCGAGATGGAGCTCAAGCTCTACCGGGAGTACCGGGACGTCGTCGGCCTGTTCAAGTACGTGATCGAGACCGAGCGACGGTTCTACCTCACCAACGACTACGAGTTGCAGGTGCACTCGGTCCAGGGCGAGGTGTTCTTCGAGGTGTCGATGGCGGATGCGTGGGTCTGGGACATGTACCGGCCGGCCCGGTTCGTCCGTAAGGTCCGGGTGCTGACCTTCAAGGACGTGAACATCGAGGAACTCGCGAAGAGCGATCTGGAGCTGCCCTCGGACGAGTCCGGCTTCGGGAACTGACGTTGGACGACTCCGTCCCGCGTTGTCCAGCCGAATTTCGCGGGAGCGGGGCTTCTCACCCCTGCGGGTGACAAAAGTTGTCCACAGGTCCGGGTTATCCACAGGGAACGGGAATTCCCGGGCCTCATCGTGCGCATTGGTGCAGCCTCCTCGGCGGAGGTGGTCACCATGCAGCACACCGTCGTGCAGGACCAGGCCGTACCGGACACGGCCGCAGCCGGGAACGCCCCGCGGGCGACCGCGGACCGCAGCACCAAGAACGCGCTCGGCCGCTACGGGGAGCGGGTCGCCGCCCGCCGCCTCGCGGAGGCCGGGCTCCGCATCCTGGACCGCAACTGGCGCTGTGTCGAGGGCGAGCTGGACATCGTCGCCCTCGACGGCGACACCGTGGCGGTCTGCGAGGTGAAGACCCGCTCCGAGCAGGGTTTCCAGCAGCCCACCGAGGCCATCGACCGGACCAAGGCCGCCCGGCTGCAACGCCTGGCCGAGCGCTGGATGGCCGAGCGCTGGCCCGGTCACTTCGCCCAGCTGGCCGGCCCTGACTACGACCCGGGGCCCACCGATCCGCAATGGCCGCCCGCCCCGCCGGGCGGGGTGCGGATCGACCTGGTCGCAGTGGTCAACCGGGTGCGGGGTGCAGCCCTGGTCGATCACCTGCGGGGGGTGGTCTGAGATGGCCTTCGCCCGCACCTGTTCCGTCGCGCTGGTCGGTGTCGACGGAGTGATCGTCGAGGTCCAGGCCGATCTGGAGCCCGGGGTGGCCGCGTTCACCCTGGTCGGCCTGCCCGACAAGGCGCTCACCGAAGCCCGCGACCGGGTTCGTGCCGCGGTCGTGAACAGCGGTGAGGCCTGGCCGCAGCGCAAACTGACGGTCGGCCTCAGCCCCGCCTCGGTGCCCAAGAGCGGCAGCGGTTTCGACCTCGCGGTGGCCTGTGCCGTGCTGGCCGCCGCCGAACGGCTCGACCCCTCCGCCATCGCCGACCTGCTGATCATCGGCGAGCTGGGGCTGGACGGCCGGGTGCGGCCGGTCAGAGGGGTGCTGCCGTCGGTGCTGGCCGCCGCGGACGCCGGGTACGAGCGGGTTGTGGTCGCCGAGCAGACCGCGCCCGAGGCCTCGCTCGTCCCCGGGGTGACGGTGATCGGCGTCCGCAGCCTGCGCCAGCTCGTCGCCGGACTGACCGGGGCGGCGGCACCGGAGGAGCCGCCGGACCCGATCGGCGGTCGGCCGGATCCACTGATGGCCGGCCTGATGCTGCCCTGCGCGGGCGTGCGGGGCCTGCCCGACGACAAGGCGGCCCGGCTCGACATGGCCGACGTGGCCGGCCAGTACGAGGCCCGGCGGGCCCTGGAGATCGCCGCGGCCGGAGGACACCACCTCTACCTGAAGGGCCCGCCGGGTGCGGGCAAGACGATGCTGGCGGAGCGGTTGCCCGCGCTGCTCCCGCCGCTGACCCAGAAGGAGGCACTGGAGGTCACCGCCGTCCACTCGGTGGCGGGACTGCTCCCGGCCGGGCGCCCACTGATCGACACCGCTCCCTACTGCGCCCCGCACCACTCCACGACGATGCCCGCGATCGTCGGCGGCGGCAGCGGTCTGCCGAGGCCGGGGGCGGTCTCGCTGGCCCACCGGGGCGTGCTCTTCCTGGACGAGGCACCGGAGTTCCCGGTCCGGGTGCTCGACGCGCTGCGCCAGCCGCTGGAGTCGGGCGAGGTGGTGATCGCCCGCTCGGCCGGTTCGCTGCGGCTCCCCGCCCGCTTCCTGCTCTGCCTGGCGGCCAACCCCTGTCCGTGCGGCCGGTACTCGCGGCGGGGCGAAGGCTGCGAGTGCACCCCGGCCATGGTCAGCCGTTACCAGGGTCGGCTCTCCGGGCCACTGCTGGACCGGGTTGACCTCCAGGTCCAGGTGGCCCCGGTGACCAGGGTCGAGCTCATGGAGCGGGACACCACGGCGGAGACCACCGAGACCGTCGCGGCCCGGGTGCTGGCCGCGCGGGAGCGGGCGGCGGCCCGGCTGGCGGACACCCCGTGGCGGACCAACGCGGAGGTGCCGGGCCACGAACTGCGCACTCGCTGGCAGCTCGCGGCCGGCGCGCTCAACGACGCCGCGCGGCAGTTGGAACGGGGGCTGCTGACCGCCCGGGGCCTGGACCGGGTGCTCCGGGTCGCCTGGACGGTCGCCGACCTCGCCGGACGCGACCGGCCGGACCAGCGGGACGTGCGCACCGCCCTGGTCCTGCGCACCGGCGAGGAGCACGGACTGCTTCTGACCGAGCGGGTTTTCGGCCGGCTCGGCGGAATCCGGGCGCAGCGCGGCAGCCCGGAAGGCGGCCGGTCCGGGAAGCCCGAGGCGCCTGACGACCATTCGCAGAGCCAGGAGGGTGAGGCATGAACCAGTTGGTGAGGCAACCTCGAATTCCCGGAGCGGCCGAGGCCGGGGCCGGTGCCGCAACCACTGCCGAGCCCGATCCCGAGCGTCTCGCCCGGGTGGCGCTCGGCCGGCTCAGCGAACCGGGAGACGCGGTGGTCGGCCGGTGGCTCGGCCAACTCCCCGCCGTCGACGTGGTCAAGGCGATCCGGGACGGAACGGTGCCCGACCACCCCGGACTGGACTCCACCCGACTGGCCGGGTACCAGGCGCGGCTGTCGGGGCTGGACCCGCAGATGGACCTGAAACGGGTACGGGACGTCGGCGGACGGTTCATCATTCCGGGGGACACGGAATGGCCCAGCCAACTCGACGACCTCGGTGACGGGCGTCCGATCGGGCTCTGGGTGACGGGCACCGGCTCCCTGCGGCTGCTCGCGCTCCGCTCGGTCGCGATGGTGGGCGCCCGCGCCTGCACGGCCTACGGCGCCCATGTCGCGGGGGAGCTGTCGGCCCAACTGGCCGAGCGCGGCTGGGTGGTGATCTCCGGAGCCGCCTACGGGATCGACGCGGCCGCGCACCGCGGGGCACTCGCGGTCGGCGGGATGACCGCAGCCGTGCTCGCCTGCGGCGTCGACGTGGCCTACCCCAAGGGCAACGCCGAACTGATCCGACGGATCGGCGTCCAGGGTCTGCTGATCAGCGAACTCCCGCCCGGGGAGCACCCGAACCGCTTCCGCTTCGTCCTCCGCAACCGGGTCATCGCGGCGCTCACCCGGGGAACGGTGGTGGTCGAGGCGGCGGTGCGCAGCGGCGCCCTGAGCACGGCCAGACGGGCGCGGGACCTCAACCGCCACACCATGGGCGTCGCGGGCCCGGTCACCTCGGAGCTCTCCGCCGGGGTGCACGCCCTGATCCGCAGCGGGGGTGCCACCCTGGTCACCGACGCGGCCGAGATCGCCGAGCTGATCGGGGCGATCGGGGACGACTTGGCGCCGCCGCGCAGCGGCCCGGTGCTCCCGCGCGACCTGCTGGAACCGGCGGTAGCCCGGGTGCTGGAGGCCGTACCGGCGACGGCGGAGGGCGCACCGGTCGAGCGGCTGGCCCGGCAGTCCGGGCTCCCGCCGGACGAGGTCCTGCAACGGCTCTACGAGTTGGGATCACTCGGCTACGTGGAGCGGCACGGCGCGCACTGGCGCGTGGTGCGGAGGAGGTGAGCGTCGGGACGGAGAACGCATTCGCGCCGAGGGAGCACAGGTCGGAACCGCCCGGCCGACCCGCCGATCCGATTCTCCTGTTCGCCTGTCGATCCTGTGTGCGAGCGCCACCGGATCGGGGGACGACCGGGTGGCGGTAGCGCTTCGCAGCGAGTCGGTCACGCTACGCTCCACATGCCTTCCCTATCAGCACATGACTCGGCAGAACGGCGCAGACCAACGCATGCCCACACACATTCCCGGACACAGAGTGACCGGTGGCGCTCGGTCCTCGGGAGGGCCGCGGGCCGACCGGCGCCCCGCGCCCGACTTCCCGGCCAAGCCGGCGGGGACGATGGGAGGCCTGTCGCGCCAGGGTGGCCAGCCGACGGTGGTGCCCCAGCCTGCGGATGCGGCCCGGGGCGCAGAGCCGGTCCAGGGCGCTGACGCGGTCGGCCCCGTCGGCGCACCCGCCGGTGCGCCCCCCGGCGCGGTCGTGGCCGGCGCGCCCCGGCCACCCGGCAGTGCGCCGGCCCGGGGCGTCGCCTCCCGGCCGTTCGCCTCGCCGGTGTCCCCGCCCCGGCGGGAGAGGGCGGCGGACAGCGATCAGGGGCAGGACGCCCGGGAGGCCGCGGCCCAGGGCCGCACCGCGCTCGAAGAGCTCTGGCGCTCCTACAAGGAGAGCGGGGACCAGCGGCTGCGCGAGCAGCTGATCCTGCACTACTCACCGCTCGTCAAGTACGTGGCGGGCCGGGTCGGGGTCGGTCTGCCCTCCAACGTCGAACAGGCGGACTTCGTCTCTTCGGGGGTCTTCGGGCTGATCGACGCGATCGAGAAGTTCGACATTGACCGCGCCATCAAGTTCGAGACCTACGCGATCAGCCGCATCCGCGGCGCGATCATCGACGAGCTGCGCGCCCTGGACTGGATCCCGCGCTCGGTGCGGCAGAAGGCGAAGGCGGTCGAGCGGACGTACGCGACGCTGGAGGCCAGGCTGCGCCGGACGCCGCACGAGCCCGAGGTCGCGGCCGAGATGGGCATCGCGATCGAGGACCTGCACGCCATCTTCAGCCAGCTGTCGCTGGCCAACGTGGTGGCGCTGGACGAACTGCTCCACCCGGTGGGGGAGGGCGGCGACCGGCTGAGCCTGATGGACACCCTGGAGGACCACGGCGCGGACAACCCGGTCGAGGTGGCCGAGGACCGAGAGCTGCGCAGGCTGCTGGCCCAGGCGGTCAACACCCTCCCCGAGCGGGAGAAGACGGTGGTGACGCTCTACTACTACGAGGGACTCACCCTCGCCGAGATCGGGCAGGTGCTGGGGGTGACGGAGAGCCGGGTGAGCCAGATCCACACCAAGTCCGTCCTCCAACTGCGCGCCAAGCTGTCGGACATCCGATAGGGCGTCGGCAGCCGGGCGCCGCACCCCGGTCGGCAGTAACCGGTCGTCGGGCCCGCGCCTCCTCGCGATGCGCGGCGCCGTACCGGCCGGAGGTAGGGCTCCGTACAGTGGGAGCGTGCCGAAGATCCGAGCGGCCACGGTGGCCGAGCATCGCCAGCTCCAGCGTGCAGCTCTCCTCGATGCTGCCCGCACCCTGCTCACCGAGGGTGGCATGGAGGCCCTGACCTTCCCCGCGCTCGCCGCGTGCACCGGGCTGGCACGCTCCTCGGTCTACGAGTACTTCCGCTCCCGCGCCGCCGTGGTCGAGGCACTCTGCGAGGTGGACCTCCCGCTCTGGGCGGCCGAGATCGAGGCCGGGATGGAGAGCTGCGACACCGCCGTCGAGCGGATCGAGGCCTACGTCCGAGGCCAGCTGGCGCTGGCTGCCGACCCCCGGCACCGTGCGGTGGTGGCGATCTCGAAGCTGGAGCTCGACGAGGCCGCGCGTGAGCGGATCAGGGCAGCGCACGGCAGGCTGGCCGGTCTGGTCGGCCGGACGTTGGAGGACCTCGGCCACGAGCAGCCCCGGCTCGCCGCAGCCCTGGTCCAGGGCGTCGTGGAGGCGGCGACCCGCAGGGCCGAGCAGGCTGCGGCCGGGGGTCGCGCCGGCTGTGCGACCGAGAGTCCCGAGGAGATCGCCGACGCCGCCGTCGCGATGGTGCTGCACGGGCTCGTCCGTCCCTGAGCCGGGCCCCGGTCCTGCCCAGGCCGGTCCCGGATCCGGATCCGGCCTCAACCCTGCCCAGGCCTGGCCAGGCCAGGTCAGGCCAGGCCAGGCTTGCCGCCGACTGGCGCGCGACCGTGCGCCCTACCCACCACCGCCGTCCAACGGCAGCAGCCGTGCCGTGCCCGCGCCGAACAGGGCCAGTGGGTCCAGGTAGCGGCTTCCGCGCAGCAGCCCCCAGTGCAGGCAGTCGCGCCCGGCGCAGTGCCGTCCGTCCGGGGCGAGCAGCCCGATCACCTGCCCGGCGGCCACCGGGGTACCGACCGGGACAGTGCCGGTGACGGGCAGGTAGGTGGTCCGGAGCGGGGGAGAGCCCGAGCCGGGGTGGGAGACGGTCACCACCGGCCGCCCGGCCACCGGCCCGGAGAACGTGACCACTCCAGGAGCCGCCGCCCGCACCTCCATCCCAGGTACGCCGGCGAGGTCCACCCCCCGGTGCCCGGCGGCCCAGACCTTCGCCGGCGGCTCGAACCTGCCCAGCAGCCCGCCCGGTCCGCCCGCCGGCCAGGCCCGCTCAACACCACCCCGCCCGACCCCGCCGCCCGAGCCCGGGACACCGGCCGCGCCGGCACCTCCGGATGCCCCCGATGCCCCCGATGCCCCCGAAGCCCCCGAGGCTCCTGGGGCACCCAAGGCATCCGCAGTCCCCGACAGCACGGGCACGAGGACGAGCACCACCGCCACCACCGCGGACAGCGCCCCTCGCAGGCCCCGAACCACCCCGATCACCCCGACGAACCACCCACGACCAGTCATGCCCGCAGCCTCACCACCCCGCCGCCCCCGCACCACCCACATCCGGATTCCTGTGGACAAACCGCCCACGCGCCCGAGCGCCGTCCCTCCGGCGGGTGTACGGACGCCGCCATCCGGTGTACAAACGGCACATCGGCGACGGACCTCGGGCGGGCTGCCGACCAGCCCGCGTCCACTCCTGAGCCCACACCCGCGCCCACCCCGGGCTGCGCCCCGCGGCCCCGCCCCGACCCCGCCGCAGCCCCACCGGAACCCGCCCGCCCCGGCCGTTCCCCGGGCTCCCCGCAGGTCCTCGGCGGGCCCCCGGCCACGCGTGGAGTCGCTCCTCCCTCGGCGCTTCCCGTACACTTCACACGCGACCCGGTCCGCCGGGTCGACTTCGCACGCCCCGCCACCGGCGGTCGGACGCGGTTCGTCCGCAGCCCCGCCAGGTGCGAGTGCCGCTCGGTCCGCCGAGCCCGACCGGCCCCAGGGCCGGGAGGGCAGAAGCGGCTCGGCACGTTCGGGGCGTCAGGCGTGGCTGTCACCTGGCCGCCACGGACAAACCGAGCCTGACCCGGCTGTGGGCGATCGCTGCGAGGCAGTGCCGCCGCCGGGCCGTAACACCAAGGAGCACGGCAATGGCCGTCGTCACGATGCGGGAGCTGCTGGAGAGCGGCGTCCACTTCGGTCACCAGACCCGCCGCTGGAACCCGAAGATGAAGCGCTTCATCATCACCGAGCGCAACGGCATCTACATCATCGACCTCCTGCAGTCGCTGAACTACATCGACCGCGCCTTCGAGTTCATCAAGGAGACCGTTGCCCACGGCGGCAGCGTCCTCTTCGTCGGCACGAAGAAGCAGGCCCAGGAGGCCATCGCCGAGCAGGCCACCCGCGTGGGCATGCCCTACGTGAACCAGCGCTGGCTCGGCGGCATGCTGACCAACTTCTCGACCGTCTACAAGCGCCTCCAGCGCCTGAAGGAGCTCGGCGAGCTGGACTTCTCGGACGTGGCCGGCTCCGGCCTCACCAAGAAGGAGCTCCTGGTCCTCCAGCGCGAGCACGACAAGCTGGAGAAGACCCTCGGCGGTATCCGCGACATGCAGCGCGTTCCCAGCGCCGTCTGGATCGTGGACACCAAGAAGGAGCACATCGCGGTCGGCGAGGCCCGGAAGCTCAACATCCCGGTCGTCGCCATCCTCGACACCAACTGCGACCCGGACGAGGTCGACTACAAGATCCCGGGCAACGACGACGCGATCCGCTCCGTCACCCTGCTGACCCGTGTGATCGCCGACGCCGTGGCCGAGGGCCTGAAGGCCCGCGCCGGTGTCGCCAAGGGCGACGCCAAGGCCGAGCCGGGTGCCGACCAGCCGCTGGCCGCCTGGGAGAAGGACCTCCTCGAGGGCGAGAAGAAGGCTGAGGAGGCCCCCGCCGCCGAGGCTCCCGCCACCGAGGCCCCCGCTGCCGAGGCTCCCGCCACCGAGGCCCCCGCTGCCGAGGCCCCCACCACCGAGGCGCCGGCCGAGCAGGCCTGACGTACCAAGGGTGAGGGGCAGCCGCCGGTACGAAACCGGCGGGTGCCCCTCTCTCCCGCGCCGGGACCGAACCACCGGTCCCGGTGCCACTCCACGCAGACACGCGAGACGCGAGAAGAGATTCACACCATGGCGAACTTCACCGCCGCGGACGTCAAGAAGCTCCGTGAGCTCACCGGCGCCGGCATGATGGACTGCAAGAAGGCCCTGGACGAGGCCGAGGGCAACGTCGAGAAGGCCGTCGAGCTCCTGCGCATCAAGGGCCAGAAGGGCGTTGCCAAGCGCGAGGGCCGTGACGCCTCCAACGGCGCCGTCGCCGCGCTGATCGCCGAGGACAAGAAGTCCGGCGTCCTGGTCGAGCTGAACTGCGAGACCGACTTCGTCGCCAAGGGCGAGAAGTTCGTCGAGGTCGCCGACGCGATCGCCGCCCACGTCGCCAAGTCGGCCCCGGCCGACCTGGACGCCGCCCTGGCTTCCGAGATCGAGGCCGGCAAGACCGTCCAGCAGTTCGTGGACGAGGCCAACGCGTCGCTGGGCGAGAAGATCGTCTTCCGTCGCTTCGCCCAGTTCGACGGTGACGGCTTCGTCGCGGTCTACCTGCACAAGACCAGCCCCGACCTGCCGCCGGCCGTCGGCGTCCTGGTCGAGCTGGACAAGGAGAACGCCGAGGTCGCCAAGGACGTCGCGCAGCACATCGCCGCCTTCGCGCCGAAGTACCTGTCCCGCGAGGAGATCCCGGCCGAGGAGCTCGAGAACGAGCGCCGCGTCGCCGAGGCCACCGCCCGCGAGGAGGGCAAGCCGGAGGCCGCCCTGCCGAAGATCGTCGAGGGCCGCGTCACCGGCTTCGTGAAGGAGCACTCCGTCCTGGAGCAGGCCTTCGCGAAGGACAACAAGAAGACCGTCGCCAAGGTTCTCGAGGAGAACGGCGTCGCCCTCAAGCGCTTCGCCCGCTTCCGCGTCGGCGCCTGAGCCACGTTCCACCTGGTCCCCGGCGCCCTTACGCTGGGAACCGCCCCCGCCCGCTGAACGGGGCGGGAGGAACGCCGAACGGGCTCACCCCGCGCCTACCGCCAACGGGCGGGCTCGCGTCGGCACCATGAACGACGAGGAGGCCATTGCCGTGCAGGACACCGAACCGGTTCCCGCGGCAGTGGCCTCCTCGCGTGTACACGCAGGCGGGGCATCCGCACACCCGCGCCTGTGACCAGTAGGTGCAAAAAGGAGAAGTCCATGCAGGAGACGCAGGAGACCGCGCAGGACCCCACGGCCGGCTCGCGCCGCCGGGTGCTGCTCAAGCTGTCCGGTGAAGCCTTCGCCGGTGGTGGCGGGCTCGGCGTCGACCCGGACGTCGTGCACGCGATCGCCCGGGAGATCGCCACCGTCGTCCGCGCCGGTACCGAGGTCGCGGTGGTCATCGGCGGCGGCAACTTCTTCCGGGGCGCCGAGCTCCAGGTCCGCGGCATGGACCGCGCCCGCTCCGACTACATGGGCATGCTCGGCACCGTCATGAACTGCCTGGCGCTGCAGGACTTCCTGGTCAAGGAGGGCATCGAGACCCGGGTCCAGACCGCCATCACCATGGGCCAGGTCGCCGAGCCGTACCTGCCGCTGCGGGCCGTCCGGCACCTGGAGAAGGGCCGCGTGGTGATCTTCGGCGCCGGTATGGGCATGCCGTACTTCTCCACCGACACCACGGCCGTCCAGCGCGCCCTGGAGATCCACGCCGACGTCCTGCTGATGGGCAAGAACGGCGTGGACGGCGTCTACGACTCCGACCCGCGGACCAACCCGGACGCGGTCAAGTTCGACGCGCTGGAGTACTCCGAGGTCATCGCGCGCGACCTCAAGGTCGCCGACCTCACCGCGATCACGCTGTGCAAGGACAACAACCTTCCGATGCTGGTCTTCGAACTGCTGGCGGAGGGCAATATCGCGCGTGCGGTGAAGAGTGAGAAGATCGGCACACTCATCAGCCAGGATTCTGTCCGGGCCTGAGCAGCAACCAGCCGTACGGGACGGCGCCGGTGCCGCGACCGGCCACCGCGCCGACACCGGTCGGGACAACAGCAGATGAACCGGACAGGGAGACCACAGTGATCGAAGAGACCCTCCTCGAGGCCGAGGAGAAGATGGAGAAGGCCGTCAGCGTCGCCAAGGACGACCTCGCGGCCATCCGCACCGGCCGCGCGCACCCGGCGATGTTCGCCAAGATCGTCGCGGAGTACTACGGCGCCGTGACGCCGATCAACCAGCTGGCCTCCTTCTCGGTGCCGGAGCCGCGGATGGCGGTCGTCTCGCCGTTCGACAAGACCGCGCTGAAGGCCATCGAGCAGGCGATCCGCGACTCCGACCTGGGCGTCAACCCGTCCAACGACGGCTCGATCATCCGCGTGGTGCTGCCCGAGCTGACCGAGGAGCGCCGTCGGGAGTTCATCAAGATCGCCCGCACCAAGGGCGAGGACGCCAAGGTCTCGATCCGTTCGGTGCGCCGCAAGGCCAAGGACGCCATCGACAAGCTGGTGAAGGACGGCGAGGTCGGCGAGGACGACGGCCGCCGCGCCGAGAAGGAGCTCGACGACCTCACGGCCAAGTACGTGGCCCAGGTCGACGAGCTGCTGAAGCACAAGGAAGCCGAGCTGCTCGAGGTCTGATGAACGACGCCCCTGACGCCCCCGGCTACTGGGGCCCGTCCGACCAGCAGTTCCAGCCCTACCGCCCGGCGCCGCACCCGCAGGCGGCCCGTATCCCGGCCCACCCGGCGCCGGGGTACGGCGCGCGGTCGGCGCCGGCCCAGGGACACCCCGGCCACCCGGGCGGCCACGCCGTGCCCCCGGGTGCGCCGGGCGTCACCCGGGAGGCGCCGGGCCTCCGTTCGGATCAGTCGCAGCAGCCTCCGGTGTACTGGGGCGGCGACGCGGAGGAGACTCAGGTCATGCCTCCCGTGCCGGCCGGGCCCGGCGTGCTGCCCGGCACGCCCGGCCCCGGTCGGGCGGCCGCCCACGGACGGCCCGCGGCCCACGGACGGCCCGTCATCGGCGGACCGGCCGACCCCGCCGAGGGGCAGGCCCGGGAGTCCGGCCAACTGGGCGGTCCGCTGTTCCGGGAGGAGCAGCCCGTGCCGGCGCCGCGGGGTGTGACGGAGACGGTCGTGCTCCGCGCGATATCCGGCGACACCACCCCCGCCCCCGGTCACGGCACCCCGTCGCACCCGGGGGCACCGGTGCATCCCGCGCCGTCGGCGAACCACCTGGCGGCCGGGCAGCCCCACTTCGTGCCGTCGTCCCACCCAGGGCAGGAGACACCCGTGGCCGCCCAGCCCGCCCCGCAGCCGCAGCCGCGCAAGCAGCGCGGTGGCCGTAACCTCCAGGCCGCCATAGGCGTGGGTGTCGGCCTCGGTGCGGTGATCGTCGCCTCGCTGTTCGTGGTGAAGGCGCTGTTCCTGGTCGTCGTGATGGCTGCGGTCGCGGTCGGCGTGTGGGAGCTGACCAGCCGGCTCGCCGAGCGCAAGCAGATCAAGGCGCCGCTGGTCCCGCTGGTCGTGGGCGGCATCGCCATGGTCGCCACCGGCTACTGGTCCGGCATCCAGTGGGCTGCCGCCTCGCTCGCGCTGACCGGGCTGGCGGTGATGGTCTGGCGGATGGCCGAGCCGCCGGAGGACTACCTGCGGGACATAACGGCAGGCGTGTTCACGGCCTTCTACGTGCCGTTCCTGGCCACCTTCGTGGCGATGATGCTGGCGGCCGACGACGGCCCCCAGCGGATCGTGCTCTTCCTGATCGTGACGATCTGCAGCGACACCGGCGCCTACGCGGTGGGCTACAAGTTCGGGAAGAACAAGCTGGCCCCGACGATCAGCCCGGGCAAGACCCGCGAGGGCCTGGCCGGCGGCATCGCCCTGTCGATGCTGGCGGGCGCGCTGCTGATGGAGCTGATCATCGACGGCGGCAGCTGGTGGCAGGGCCTGATCCTGGGCGGCTGCGCGGCGGTCACCGCGACTCTGGGCGACCTGGGCGAGTCGATGATCAAGCGCGACCTCGGGATCAAGGACATGGGCACGCTGCTGCCCGGTCACGGCGGCATCATGGACCGGCTGGACTCGCTCCTGCCGACCGCCCCGGTGGTCTGGCTGCTGCTGGCAGCCTTCGTCGGCAGCTGACCCGGCGTACGAGACGTACGCGCGAGGGCCCCCGGACGCCTGGCGTCCGGGGGCCCTCGCGCGTCTGCGACACTGGAACAACCATGCCTAAGCCCGGAGAACATTGACAGGTGAAACGACAAACGGCCCCCTACCTGCGGGTTTCCCGCCGATAGGGGGCCGTTTTGTGTGCCCTGGGCCGTCCCTGGGCCGTCAGGCCGCCGATTCGCCCGGCAGGAACAGCCGGTCGACGGCCTTCCGGGCACGATCCTGGCTGTTCGGCATCAGGTGGGCGTACACCCGGAGCGTCAGGGCCGGGTCGGCGTGGCCGAGGTAGTCGCTGACCGCTCGGATGTTCTCCCCGGCGTCCAGGAGGACCGAAGCGTAGAAGTGCCGCAGGGCGTGCATGCCGTGCTCGCGGGCGGAGGCGTACGGCTCACCGGGACGCGGCGTCGGGATGAGGCCGGCCGCCGCGATGGCGGGCTTCCACTCCTGGAGGTTGAAGTTGCTCCGCCAGACCAGCCCGTCAGCGGTGTTGCTGAACAGCAGCCGGAAGGTGACCTTCGGCCCGTCCGGGGTCTTCCACGGGAGGGTGACCGGCACGGGCTTGCAGCTGTCCATGTGGGCACGGAGGGCGGCGGCCACGGAACGGGGGAGCGGGACGTCGCGCTCCTTGTTGCACTTCGGGGGAGCGAACACGGCCTTCCCCCGGATCTGCTTCACCTGACGGAGCACCCGGACCGTGCCCCCCTCGAAGTCGAGCGCATCATCCTCCGCCAGACCGACGATCTCGCCCTGCCGCAGTCCACACCCGGCGCCCAGATCGGCCATCGCTCGGTACCGCTCGGGCAGCGCGCCGCGAACCGCGAACACCTGCTCCGGGAGCCAGGGCACGACGCGACGGGCCTCGACGGCGGGCGGGCGGACCGACGCGGCGCCGCACGGGTTGCGGACCAACAACCCGTCGTCCACGGCGGCAGACAGGACCGCCCGCACGTCGGAGTAGATGTTCCGGGCGTACCCGCCCGAGATCGGGCTCTGCTCCAGCCCTTTCACCAACTCCTGGATGTGGGACGGCCGGAACGAGTCGAGCGGCCGCCGGCCGATCCGCGGGAACGCGTGCAGCCGCAACCTGGTCTCCACCAGAACCTGACTGGCCGGGTCCGTGGTTTGGGCCTTGAGCCACCGTTCTGCAAACTGCTGAAACGTCGTCCGCGACGCCTTCGGGTCGACGTACTGGCCGCGCGACATGTCGGCCTCGATCTCGGTCAGCCACTCCTCCGCCTGGCGCTTCTGGCGGTCGGGGAAGCTCTTGCTCTTCTCGGTGCCGTCCGGGCCGATGTAGCGGGCCCGGTAGCGCTTGCCCTTGCCGTAGCGGTCGGTGCGGACGCGGCGGGGCTTGCCGTCGGGGCCGGGCTCGGTCTTGTACCAGCGGTCTTGGATGTGTCCGGCCATGGGTCAGGCCGCCTCTCGGCTCTGGTCCGCCACCCATTGGGCGACGGCGTCGGGGTGGTAGCGGAGGTGCCGGCCGACCCGGAATCCGGGCGGGCCGGTGTGCTTGCGGCGCCACTGGTAGACGGTCTCCAGCGGGACGCCGAACATCGCGGCGATGTCCTCGGGGGTGAGGAATCGGGCGGGCAGCGGCACGACGGTGGGCGGGGTGTCAGCCGGTGCGCGGCGGTTGGCCAAGGTCTCCTCCTGGGCGGTTTGGGCTGTCGTCTGCCTGTCGCCTCACCTGTCGTGTGGCCTGTCTGTCACCTGTCGCCTGTCACCTGTCTGTCGCCTGTAAGGCGCAGGTCAGGGGTGGGTTCGGGGCTCCCGGACCCTGTTTCGTGGGGTGGGGATTACAGGTGACAGGTGACAGGCGACAGGTGACAGGTGGGCTTTGTGTCGGCCTTTGTGTTCCTTGTCGTGGTGCTTGTCGTCCGGTCGGCTTGTCGCTTGTCTTGTCGCTTGTCGGGTGCCTGGTCAGGGGTGGGTTTCGCCGGAGCGCGGGTGGTTCGGCCGGTGTCCGGCAAACGGGGCGACAAGCGACAAGCGGTCTGGGCGGGTGGTTGGGTTGGGTGCGGTGGGTGACGGGGCTGGGGTGTCAGGGCGGCCGTCAGGGGTGTCAGAAACGCTGCCGGGCGGTCGGTGCGGGGTGTCAGGGCCGTCAGACCGGTTGCCGGGTGGGTGTCAGGGCCGTCAGGGCGGGTGTCAGTCGGGGCGTCAGGACCGTCAGGGAGGGGTGTCAGACGCGTCAGACGGGGGTTCCTCGCGCGCGCGTGCGTGTTACCCGGGGTCTGGGCGCCAGGGCCGTCAGACGGCTCCTGACGCTTCGGGCCCGACGGTCGGGCGGCTGGCTGGTGGTGACGCTGTGTGTCGGTTGGGGGCTTCTTCGCGCGTACGCGTGCACGCGTACGTGGGACCCCTGGATTCACGGAGCGGGTGATGAAAGTGAGCGCGGAGAGTGACCTCCCACCCACCCCCCACCCGGCCGGAGAACGTCCTCCCGGGCCCCTGAGCGGGTGGGGAGGGACTTTCCCGGGTGGGGGGTGGGTGGGGGGAGGTGACGGCCCGTCGCGGGGTTGCTCGGCCGGGTGCGCCGGTGGCCGTGTGGCGCGGGTTGAAGAGTCCACCCGCCCGCCGAGGGGGGCGGGGTGGCTTCTTCTGTCGGGCCGTCCGTGGTGGGGAGCGGGCTCGGGGCGTCGTGGCGGCCGGTGAGGTGTCCGCTCGTGTGGCCGGTCGGGTGGCTTGGCTGGCGGTGGCCGGACGGGTCATGGCGGTGGTCTCCGGTCTGGGGTGCGTGGTGGAAAGGGTGGAAAGGTTGGAAAGGGCTCTGACCTGCGGTTTCTTCTGGTGGAAAGCGGGGTGGAAAGGGGTGGAAAGGGTCGGGGGCCGCGGATGATCGGGGGCTTTCCACCCCTTTCCACCCGCCTTTTCACCCGGCGTTTTCGCAGGTCAGGGCCCTTTCCACCCTTCTCACCCTTTTCACCCGGGGGGTGCGAAGAGGTAGACGGTCTTGTGGCGGCCGTCGCCGGGGACCTGGACGGCGGCGAAGCCGGGCAGCTCGCACAGTCGGGCGGTGAGGTCGGAGCGGTAGGCGGCGTTGCGGCGCTTGAACAGCCGGTACACCTCATCCCCAGTGAGCCCGCCGTCCCCGGCGGCCTTCACGGCGGCGGCGAGCTTGTCCAGGTCGGGATCACCGGTGCCGTTGGCCATGGCGCCGAGGACGTGGGCGGCGCTGGCGCGGGCGTACCGCACGAGGGCCCAGGCGGCGCGCAGGTGGTCTTCGCCGATGCGGTCGGTGTGGTCGAGCAGGGCGTAGACCATGGCGGCGCGTTTGGCGTAGGGGGCGGCGCGGGCGGTGAACTCGGCGAGCGGGCCGTCGTCGGACTCGTTCCCGCACAGCGCGAAGTAGACCTCGTCATCCCAGAACTGAGCGGCCTCGGGGGTGAGCTGGACTTCGCCGACCCGGCGGGCGTCCGTGAGGACGGTCTTCCACGCCGAGGCCAGGTTGTCGATCAGCTCATCCGGGGCGCCCCTGCCGCCGGGGTCGAGCAGGGTGCGGTGGACGAAGACCGGCAGGAAGCGGTTGTAGGTCCCGCCGGCCATCTCGGCGTCCTGCATCTTGGCCCGCAGCTCACGCGGGCTGATGTGGCCGATGACGGCGATGTGCGGGGCGGTGGCGTGCAGCGCGTCCCGGTTCATCACGCCGAGGTCTTCGCCGTTCCAGGCCTGGCGCAGGATGCCGCTCAGGGAGGAGCCTTCCCGGCGTCCCCGGGCCATGGTGATGCCGTACTCGGACTCGATCACCCACAGGCGCTTGTCGGTGACGCCGGGGTCCTTGTCGCCGTTGCCGTCGCGGACCATGTCGATCAGGCCTTCGCCGGAGGACAGGCCGGAGCGGGTGTTGGAGGCGATGAAGTCCGGCACGGCGGCCTTGAGCAGGCGGCGCGCGGTGTTGGTGGCGGCGCCCTTCCGGCCGACGGAGGTACCGCCGATGGTGAGGGCCCAGATGAGGGCGGGGTGGCGGTCGTTGCCGATCCACAGGAACGGGCCCGAGCCGATGATCGTGCTTGAGGCGGACAGGAGGTTCGCCAGGACGCCGACCGGGTCGGCCTCGGTGGTCGGGTCGAGCGCGGCGACGGTCTCTCCGGCCCAGCCGCAGAACACCTCGGGGTCCGGGACGGGGCCCGGTCGGTCGGGGCGCACGATGCCGGGCGCGGGGTCGTACATCGGGTTCGGAAGGGCCTGTGGTCGGCCGTCGGCGGTGGAGGGGAGGGTTTCGACAGACACGGGTTCTCCGGAGGGTTCACGGGGCGGGTCGGCCAACGGGCGGGCAGTCGGTTGGGTGGTGGGTCGCGCACGGGTCGGGTCCTTCTCGGGCGGGTCTGTTCCGGCGTCGTTCCCGGCGGGTCGGGGAACGTTTCCCGGATCACGGTCGACAGCCGGGTAACCCTTTACGGAAACGGGTCGTGTGTGTTCGTACCTGGTTCCGTGGCGGGCACTGGCGGGGCGGTCGAGCAGGCTTGCGGGGAACGCTTCCGCCGGTTGCCGGGAACGCTTCCGCAGGTGCTCACCGCCTCCTTAAGAGCGCTTCTCCTTGGGGCGGTTGGCGGTGTTCGGTCGGGCACGCTCGCCCCGGTCCGCCGAGGAGAAGCGCTCTTAAAGAGGGAGGTGTTCACCGGCCGCCGGTCGGGTGCTCACCGGCGCTCACGGCCGGGCCTGAAGAGGCCACCGCCGCCCCTGAAACGGCGGCCGGGCCAGGCACCGGAGGTCCGGTCGCGGGGGCGGAGAAGCGCTCCTCCGCTCCCGTGTTCACCGGCCTTGAGTCGAGCGCTCACCGGTGTTCACCTCCCTCCGACCAGCGTTTTCGGGTCCACGGCCCGGCGTTTCAGCCGGACCCCGGGCCGTTTCAGGTACGGGCTCGGGCGTTTCAGGCCCGGCCGGTGAGCGGGTCGTGAGCGGGGGTGAACACCCCGGTGTTCACCGGTGAACACCCGCCCGGATCGGGCACCGTTTCAGGCGCCGGGGTGGCCTCTTCAGGTCCGCCCACCCGGGCTTCAAGGGCGTCCGGTGAGCGGCCTGTGAGCGGGGGTGAACACCGGTGAGCGTTCACCCGTCCCGGCCGCCGTTTCAGGTTCACCGGCGACCGTTTCAGGCTTGGCCGTTCGGACTTCAGCGGCACTCGGTGAGCGCTCCCTGAGCGGGCGTGAGCGCTGCTGAGGCCGGGGCTGTCAGCCCGCGATGCCGGTGATGCCGACGGGGACGTTCAAGTCCTTCAGGTAGGTCCTGAAGACCGAGCGCTGGACGCGGATGTGGGAGCCGATGCGGTAGTGCGGCAGGCGGCCGGAGTTGATCTCGCGGTGCACGGTCCACTTCGTGGTGCCGAGCGCGGCGGCGATCTGCTTGACCGTCAGCGGCTCCCGGCTGGTGTAGCTGACCAGCTCGGCGAGCGAGGGCATGTGCGGGTCGGGGTTGTTCATGGCTGCTCCGGAAGGTGGTGGTCAGGCGGCGGCGAGGCGGCGCGTGTTCACCAGCGGCACGGCGGTGGTGAAGACGTGGTCCAGGCCGAGGAGGTAGGCGCCGGTGAGCGGGGCGTGGTCCAGGCGCTTCAGGTGCAGGACCGGGGCGGCGGCCGGCGGGCAGCCGTCCACCCTCGGCATCACGAGCAGCTGCTCGTCCGCCCGCACGACGTCGTTCGCGATGCCGCCGTGGCGGACCATGCGGACGCCGGGAACGTGCTGGAGGGCGGTGTAGAGGTCTTCGACCAGCAGGAGGCGGGTGGCCTCGTTCTGCGTCGCCGCCTGCGTCGGGTCCGGCAGGGCCAGACGCACCCGGGTTCCGGCGGCGGCGCGCTCGGTCAGCAGCTCGACCAGGTCCGGGACGGCGTCGGCGAGGAACAGCCCGCAGGACAGCGCCAGGTCGATCCGGTCGACCGCGCCGCGCAGCAGCGTGGCCCACAGGGCGGCCGGGACGGTGCCCCGGGTCGGGTACCAGGCGAGCATTTCGTCCCGGGGCTGGGCGCTGGTCTTGCGGCGGTTGCCGAGGGTCGGCCAGATCTCGTACGGGTCGACGTGCAGCAGCTGGGCCACCTGGTGGGCGTGCCGGGCGTAGGGAGTGCGGCCGGGCTCGTTCAGCCACCGCTCCACCGTGCGCGGGTCCATGCCCACCTCGTGGGCCAGGCCCTCGATCGTCATCCCGGAGGCCACCAGGGCGGCCCGCAGTCGGGCGTTGCCCGCCGTGTTCTTCAGCGCGGCGTTCACGCGGCCACCGCCAGCGGGAGCAGGCCGAACGCGGCCTCCGGCAGGCGCAGGACGGAGGCGATGCGCCGCAGCTCCGCGATGTCCCGGATCGTGCGCTTGCCGCGCTCCAGCAGCGACACGTACGACTGGCTGAAGCCGAGCAGGTCCGCCAGGTCGAGCTGCTTGAGCTGGGTCTGGGTGCGGAAGTTGCGAAGGACCGCGCCCAGGTCCGGGCCTTCCGCCACGACGGGGGCGGCGACCGGGGCGGACTCGCGGAACTCGGCCAGGCGGCTGCGGCGGGTGTCCTCCGGGCCGACCGTCCGGCGGCACGGGCCGCACAGCGTGTCAGGGTTGCTCCGGCTCAGGTGCGCCGAGCACCTACCACACAGCCGGATGCCGACTCGTGAAGCGGCGAGCGTTGCAGGCATGATGGGACTCCCTTCGCATAGGGCGTGGGCGGCGGTCTTTCTTGGCGGATTGGGCGCCGCCCACGGGGAACCAGGGGCATCGTCCGCATTGTCCGAACAATGCCGGCCCTCGGGGAAGACTCTGGCATCGGCTATGACATGCCGTCAAGCGCATCGTTCGCATTGACTGGACAATGGGTCCGGCCGGGCGGTTTCATGGACCCATGGCAACCACGCGAGCTGGGCGACCCCCGATGTACCAGCAGATCGCAGACGTCTTCAGGCAGCGGATAGCGAGCGGAGCCCTCGTCGCGGGCGACCGCCTTCCGACCGAGGCTGAGCTGAGTGAGGAGTTCGAAGTAGGCCGGGGCACCGCGCGGCAGGCCCTCGGGATACTGGTCAACGAAGGGCTGATCGAGGCAGCGCGTCCCCGCGGCTACTTCGTTCGCGAGCGCCGGCCGATGGTCTTCAGGCCGCAGGCCGAGTTCCGGGCCCGGCCGTACTCGGAGGAGATGGACGCCTTCGTCACGGAGCACTCGGCGGACGGGCGGCAGGCCAGCCAGCGCATCGACGTGAGCATCGTGGAGCCGCCGGCCAACATCGCCAAGCGCCTGAACCTGAAGCCCGGAGAGCTCACGGCCGTGCGGCAGCGGGTGCGCTGGTTGGACGGGGAGCCGTTCAACCTGAACGACTCCTACTTCCCACTGGGCATCGTGCAGGACTCCGAGATCATGCGTCCCGCAGACATCGTGCGTGGTGCCAACAAGGTGCTCGCCGAGCTGGGGCACCTCCAGGTCCGCGCGATCGATGAGTTGTACGTGCGGATGCCGACCCCGGAGGAGGCCAAGCGCCTTGAGCTGGGCGCCGGGACGCCGGTGGCGGAGCACGTCCGCACCGGATACACGGCTGAGGGCCTGCCCGTCCGGGTGGCCGTCTCGATCCTGCCGGGAGACCGGCACGTGATCACCTACGAGCAGGAACGAGAGCAGCAGGATGCCGACGCTAACTGACCTGGAGATTCACCCTGCCCGACGGGACCAGCTCGGAGAGGTGGAGGCGCTGCTGATCGAGGCCAGCGAATGGCTTGCCTCACTGGGGAGCGACCAGTGGCAGTTCCCGCCCCGGCGGGACCGCCTCATCAGCGCGATGGAGCGCGGGGAGTGCTTCCTGGCCTACCGCGACGGCGAGCCCATCGCGACCCTGACCGTGGACGAGCAGGCGGACCCGGAGTTCTGGGAGCCCGGGGACCGGCCGGATGAGGCCCTGTACGTTCACCGCATGGCGGTGGCCCGCAGGGCCGCCGGCCGGGATGTGGGCGGGGAACTGCTGAGCTGGGCCGTCGACCGCGCGGCGGCGGCAGGGAAGCGGTTCCTCCGGCTCGACGCCTGGAAGACGAACCCGGGCCTCCACCGCTACTACCTCAGTCAGGGCTTCTCCCTGGTCAGGGTCGTAGACCTGCCTCACCGGCCGTCGGGTGCCCTCTTCGAGCGGGCCGTTCACGGTCGCCCCGACGGCCGATGACCCGGGCCGTCTGTGGGCCGTCCGACGTCGGCCAACGATGACAAGTGACGACCAGTGCTGAGTCCGTCTCCCCTGGCGGGGACGGGCTCAGCGTTCGGCGTCTGCGACACTGGAACAACCATGCCTAAGCCCGGAGAACTCACCTTTGTCGCGCCGCGCGGCGCCAAGCCCCCGCGACACCTCGCCGACCTGAGCCCCGCCGAGCGCAAGGAGGCCGTCGCCGAGCTGGGCGAGCAGCCGTTCCGCGCCAAGCAGCTCTCCAACCACTACTTCGGCCGGATGTCGAACGACCCGGCGAGCTGGACGGACATCCCCGCCGCCAGCCGGGAGAAGCTCACCGGGAGCCTGCTGCCCGAGCTGATGTCGGTGGTCCGGCACGTCTCCTGCGACGACGACGCCACCCGCAAGACGCTCTGGAAGCTCTTCGACGGCACGCTCGTGGAGTCCGTGCTGATGCGCTACCCGGACCGGGTCACCATGTGCATCAGCTCGCAGGCCGGCTGCGGCATGAACTGCCCGTTCTGCGCCACCGGCCAGGCCGGGCTGACCCGCAACCTCTCCACCGGCGAGATCGTCGAGCAGATCGCCGCCGGGATGCGCGCGCTCAAGTCGGGGGAGATCCCCGGCGGCGAGGCGCGGCTGTCCAACGTGGTCTTCATGGGCATGGGCGAGCCGCTGGCCAACTACAACCGGGTGCTGTCCGCGATCCGCCGGCTGACCGACCCGGCGCCGGACGGCTTCGGCCTGTCCCAGCGCGGCATCACGGTCTCCACCGTCGGCCTCGTCCCGGCGATGCACCGGTTCGCCGACGAGGGCCTCAGCTGCCGCCTGGCGCTGTCGCTGCACGCCCCGGACGACGAGCTGCGCGACGAGCTGGTGCCGGTGAACACCCGGTGGAAGGTCGCCGAGGTGCTGGACGCGGCCTGGAACTACGCGGAGAAGTCCGGCCGCCGGATCTCCATCGAGTACGCGCTGATCAAGGACATCAACGACCAGGCCTGGCGGGCCGACCTGCTCGGCCGGCTGATCAAGAACCGCCGGGTGCACGTCAACCTGATCCCGCTGAACCCGACCCCCGGTTCCAAGTGGACGGCCTCCCGGCCCGAGGACGAGCGCGAGTTCGTCCGCCGGCTCCAGTCGCACGGCGTGCCGACGACCGTCCGCGACACCCGCGGCCAGGAGATCGACGGCGCCTGCGGCCAGCTCGCCGCGGCGGGCTGAGTCCCACCGCAGGAAACCCGTTACCGCAGGAAACCCCTACCGGAGCCCGGCGGCCGCCAGTGCGGCGGTCGCCCCGCCGGTCAGCAGCAGCGTGCTGCCCACCGCGAGGGTGCGCAGCGCGACCGCACCGAACAGCAGCCGGGGCGAGGTGCCGAGGCGCAGCAGCGCGTCGGTGACCTCCCGGCGGTGGGTGCGGACCTCGGCGAGGCGGACGATCACCGCGGCGGTCGCGCAGCCGAGCACCAGGCAGGCCTCGATCGCGGGCAGCGCGTCGGCGCTGTCGGGCGTGCCGATCCAGTAGCGGACGGTGGTGAGCACCAGCGCGACGGTGAGGGTGAGCACGGCCAGCGGCGCGCCGAGCCGGCGGGCCTGGGCTGTGAGGCCGCGCCCGGCCAGCAGCCGCAGCGGGGTGGGCCGTCCGAGGGCGAGCAGCCGTCCGGCCCAGGCCAGCAGCGGGCCGGTGAGCAGGGCGATGCCGAGCGCGCTGGCGGCCCAGCCGCCGAGGGCGGCGGTGCTGGTGCTGCCGAGTCCGGCGGGCAGGTGGATCGGGCGGCCGTCGGCGGCGGCGTCGGGCCGCAGCGCGATGAGTTCGAGCGCGGCGCCGATCACGCCCAGCCCGATCGCCAGGGCGATCCGCCGGACGCCGAAGCCGGTCGGGGCGTGGGTGCGGCCGCCGGGCAGGGTCTCGGCGACGGGCACCGCGCAGGCGGCGGCGGTGCCGGCGGTGAGCGGGACCAGGGCGAGCAGGGCGACCGGCGCGGCGGGCGGCAGCGGCACGCCCATGCCGAGGTCGGGGGCGAGCGCGGGTCCGGCGATGTCGTTGCGCAGCACCAGGAACCCCAGCAGCGTGAGGACGCTGCCGAGGGTGGCGGCGAGTGCGACCTCGCTGGCGATCAGCGTGCGGATCCGGCGGGAGCCGACCCCGGCCGCGGTGAGGCCCGCGATCCGCTCGGGCCGCCGGGCGGGCACCGCACCGGCGGCGACGGCCGCGAACCAGGCGACGGCGGCGAGCGGGGGCAGGCACCAGAGCAGCCGGACCAGCGGGTCGGCGCCGCCGGTCGGGTCGCTCATCGCCCGGCCGAGGGAGCGCAGCAGGAAGGCGGCGACCACGGCGGCGGCCAGCGCCGTGAGCAGCCAGCGGCCGAGGTCGGGCACCCGGTAGCCCCGGGCCAGACGGAGATAGAACACGTCGACTCTTTCAGCGGCTCGGCGTCGTCAGCGGTGGGCGGCCGTGACGGCGGGCGCTCCGGGGGCCCCGGGGGCGGCGGTGCCGCGGGGGACGGGGGCGGCGGGGGCGGTGAGCCGTCCGTCGAGGAGGGCGACGGTGCGGTCCGCGAACCGGACGAGCTCGGGGTCGTGGGTGGCCAGGACGAGGGTGAGCTGGTGGGACCGGGCCGCGCTGGTCAGTATCCGCATGACCTGGTCGGCGGCCTCGCGGTGCAGTGGGGCGGTGGGGTCGTCGGCGAAGACGACGGGCGGCAGCGGGGCGAGGGCGCGGGCGACGGCGACCCGCTGACGCCGGCTCTGGACCAGCCGCTCGGGGCGCTGCCGGGCGCAGTCGCCGACGTCGAGGCGTTCCAGCCACTCGTCGGCGGCGGTGTAGGCGGCCTTGTTGCCGGCCCCGGCAAGCAGCAGCGGCAGGGCGACGTTCTCCCGGGCGGTCAGTTCGGGTACCAGGTGGGGCTCGGAGCCGACGAAGCCGAAGCGGTCGCGGCGCAGCCGTTCGCGGCCGGCCCGGGCGAGGGTGTGCACGGGGGCGCTGTTGAACCAGACCTCGCCCTCGTCGACCGGGAGTTGAGCGGAGAGGCAGCCGAGCAGGGTGCTCTTGCCGGAGCCGCGCGGGCCGGTGACGGCGAGCACCTCGCCCTCGCGGACGCCGATCGAGATGCCGCGCAGGGCGGGGGTGCCGTCATGGGACTTGGCGATCTCCCGGGCCCACAGCACGTCGTTGTCAGGCGGTGCCGCTGACATGAGGATCCATCCTGGGTGGCCGCAGGGATATGACAGTCGTCAGATTAGAACGCCCGGGGCGGGGCCCGGTTGCGGCGCACTGGTCCATCACGGGCAAATCACCCGCATTCAGGCATGTTTGGTCGTACGACTGTGATGTTGGGCGGGCGGGGGAACGCCGAAGGGCGGCCCCGCGGGAGCGGGACCGCCCTTCGGCGGAGGGTGGGGAAGAAGGCTCAGGGGATCAGATCTTCGCCCACGCGTCGGTGAGGCTGGTCCGCAGGATCTGCTCGATCTCGTCGAAGGTCGACTGGTCGGAGATCAGCGGCGGGGCCAGCTGGATGACCGGGTCGCCACGGTCGTCGGCGCGGCAGTACAGGCCGTTGTCGAAGAGGGCCTTCGAGAGGAAGCCGTAGAGGACGCGCTCGACCTCTTCGTCGTTGAACGACTCCTTGGTGACCTTGTCCTTCACGAGCTCGATGCCGTAGAAGTACCCGTTGCCGCGGACGTCACCGACGATCGGCAGGTCGCGCAGCTTGTCCAGGGTGCCCAGGAACGCGGCCTCGTTGTCGAGCACGTGCTGGTTCAGGCCCTCGCGCTCGAAGATGTCGAGGTTGGCCAGCGCCACCGCGGAGGAGACCGGGTGGCCACCGAAGGTGTAGCCGTGCAGGAAGGTGTTGTCACCCTTGTAGAACGGCTCGGCGAGGCGGTCCGAGATGATCGTGGCGCCGATCGGGGAGTAGCCCGAGGTCATGCCCTTGGCGCAGGTGATCATGTCGGGCTGGTAGCCGAACTTGTCGGCGCCGAACATGGTGCCGAGGCGGCCGAAGGCGCAGATGACCTCGTCCGAGACCAGCAGCACGTCGTGGCGGTCGCAGATCTCGCGCAGGCGCTGGAAGTACCCGGGCGGCGGCGGGAAGCAGCCACCGGCGTTCTGAACCGGCTCGACGAAGACGGCGGCGACGGTCTCGGCGCCCTCGTTGAGGATGGCCACCTCGATCTCGTCGGCGCACCAGCGGCCGTAGGCCTCGGGGTCGACCGTGCCGTCGGGGCCCTCGAGGAAGGCCGGGGCGCGGTAGATGTTGGTGTTCGGGGCCTTGTGGGTGCCCGGCACCAGCGGCTCGAACGGGGCCTTCAGGCCCGGCAGGCCGGTGATGGACAGGGCGCCCTGCGGGGTGCCGTGGTAGGCGACGGCGCGCGAGATGACCTTGTACTTGGTCGGCTTGCCGGTCAGCTTGAAGTACTGCTTGGCGAGCTTCCAGGCGGTCTCGACGGCCTCGCCGCCACCGGTGGAGAAGAAGACCTTGTTCAGGTCGCCCGGGGCGTAGTTGGCCAGGCGCTCGGCCAGCTCGACGGCCTTCGGGTGGGCGTAGCTCCACACCGGGAAGAAGGCGAGCTCCTTGGCCTGCTTGGCAGCGGCCTCGGCGAGCTCCTCACGGCCGTGGCCGGCCTGGACGACGAACAGGCCGGCGAGGCCGTCGAGGTACTTGCGTCCCTTGTCGTCCCAGACGTAGGTGCCCTCGCCCTTGACGATCGTCGGCACGGGGGAGTTCTCGTACGACGACATGCGGGTGAAGTGCATCCACAGGTGGTCGTAGGCGGTCTTGGAAAGGTCCTTCTGCGCCGGGTCGGCTGTCATCGGGTGCCCCAGGTGTAGGTCTGTTTCCGGAGTTTCAGGTAAACGAAGCTCTCGGTGCTCCGCACGCCGGGAAGCGCGCGGATGCGCTTGTTGATCAGTTCGAGCAGGTGCTCGTCGTCCTCGCAGACCAGTTCGGCCAGGAGGTCGAACGAGCCTGCGGTGCAGACCACGTAGTCGACCTCGTCGAGGGCGGCCAGCGCGTCGGCGACGGGCTCGATGTCACCCTCGACCCGGATGCCGACCATCGCCTGGCGGGTGAAGCCGACGGTGAGCGGGTCCGTGACGGCGACGATCTGCATCACGCCCTGGTCGAGCAGCTTCTGGACGCGCTGCCGCACGGCCGCCTCGGACAGGCCGACGGCCTTGCCGATGGCGGCGTACGGGCGGCGCCCGTCCTCCTGGAGCTGCTCGATGATCGCCTTGGAGGCGGCGTCGAGGGGAACGCTGGCGTTCCGGTCGCGGTTGGCCACGCGGCCACTGTGCCTGATCGTTCCCGTGTTCGCAAGCGAGGAAACTGCTGATTTCGTCGTGATCTTGGAAAACGCATGCGGATTTCATCGCCCAAGCGCACTCGCCCTGTCGATACCGGCAGTCGTGCGGCTACCCTGGCACGGTACGCGCGCGGCCCCGAGGGTCGGCGCGCATACCGCCAGCAGTGGACCGCGCCGCTCCGGACGTGGCCACTCGGCACCCTTCGTATGCCGGATCCGCCGACGTACCATGGCGCCGGAATCTGCAATGCCGCAGGCCCAGACCGAGGAGAGACCCGTGAGCGACCTTCGCGCGCTGCGCAACTACATCAACGGTGAGTTCGTCGACGCGGCCGACGGCCGCACGCTCGACATCGTCGACCCGACCATCGGCGAGGCTTACGCGACGTCGCCGCTGTCCGGTGCCGCTGACGTGGACGCCGCCATGGCCTCCGCCGCCGCCGCGTTCCCGATCTGGCGCGACGCCACCCCGAGCACCCGCCAGAAGCTGCTGCTCAAGATCGCCGACGCGGTCGAGGCCCGCGCCGACGAGATCGTCGACGCCGAGGTGCGCAACACCGGCAAGCCCCGCGCGCTGACCCTCTCCGATGAGATCGGCCCGATGGTGGACCAGATCCGGTTCTTCGCCGGTGCCGCCCGCCTGCTGGAGGGCAAGGCCGCCGGTGAGTACATGGACGGGATGACCTCGATCATCCGCCGCGAGCCGGTCGGCGTCTGTGCCCAGGTCGCGCCGTGGAACTACCCGATGATGATGGCCGTCTGGAAGTTCGCCCCGGCCATCGCCGCGGGCAACACCGTCGTGCTGAAGCCCTCCGACACCACCCCGGCCTCCACCGTGCTGCTGGCCGAGATCATCGGCGGCGTCCTCAAGGAGCTGGAGCTGCCGGCCGGCGTCTTCAACGTCATCTGCGGCGACCGCGAGACCGGCAAGCTGATGGTCGAGCACAAGACTCCGGCGATGGCCTCCATCACCGGTTCGGTGCGCGCCGGCATCTCGGTCGCCGAGTCCGCCTCCAAGGACGTCAAGCGCGTCCACCTGGAGCTGGGCGGCAAGGCCCCGGTCGTGGTCTTCGAGGACGCCGACATCGCCGAGGCCGTCGAGGGCATCTCGGTGGCGGGCTACTTCAACGCCGGCCAGGACTGCACCGCCGCCACCCGCGTGCTGGTGCACGAGTCGATCCACGACGCCTTCGTCGAGGCGCTGGCCAAGGCCGCGGCCGAGACCAAGACCGGCGGCGTGGACGACGAGGACGTGCTGTACGGCCCGCTGAACAACGCCAACCAGCTGAAGCAGGTCTCCGGCTTCATCGAGCGGCTGCCCGCCCACGCCAAGGTCGAGGCCGGTGGCCACCGGGTCGGCGACAAGGGCTACTTCTACGCCCCGACCGTCGTCTCCGGCCTGAACCAGGACGACGAGATCGTCCAGAACGAGGTCTTCGGCCCGGTCATCACCGTGCAGAAGTTCACCGACGAGGACCAGGCCGTCGAGTACGCCAACGGCGTCGAGTACGCGCTGGCCTCCTCGGTGTGGACCAAGGACCACGCCCGCGCCATGCGGATGTCGCGCCGCCTGGACTTCGGCTGCGTCTGGATCAACACCCACATCCCGCTGGTCGCCGAGATGCCGCACGGCGGCTTCAAGAAGTCCGGCTACGGCAAGGACCTGTCGGCGTACGGCTTCGAGGACTACACCCGCGTGAAGCACGTCATGACCGCGATCTGATCAATCGATCACCGGCTGAACCGACCATGGGCCCGGGTCTCCTCGACCCGGGCCCTGCGTCTTTGCATCCTGTCGACGGTTGGCGCGACCGGCTGACACGATGGAACTGCCCTTCGGGGACGGGTCGCCCTAGCCTTACCGGCATGAGCATCCCCACCGCTGACTCAGCCGCAGGCCAGGCCGTCAAGGCCGCCGACCGCGCGCACGTCTTCCACTCGTGGTCCGCCCAGGCGCTGATCGACCCCCTCGCGGTGGCCGGCGCCGAGGGCTCGTACTTCTGGGACTACGACGGCAACCGCTACCTCGACTTCTCCTCGCAGCTGGTCAACACCAACATCGGTCACCAGCACCCGAAGGTGGTCGCCGCGATCCAGGAGCAGGCGGCGAAGCTCTGTACCATCGCCCCCGGCTTCGCGGTCGAGTCGCGCAGCGAGGCCGCCCGGCTGATCGCCGAGCGCACCCCCGGTGACCTGGACAAGATCTTCTTCACCAACGGCGGCGCCGAGGCCAACGAGAACGCCATCCGGCTGGCCCGGCTGCACACCGGCCGGCAGAAGGTGCTGTCCACCTACCGCTCGTACCACGGTGCCACCGCCAACGCGATCGCCCTCACCGGCGACCCGCGGCGCTGGGCCAACGAGACCGGTGTCTCCGGCGTGGTGCACTTCTGGGGGCCGTACGCCTACCGCTCCAACTTCCACGCCGAGAACGAGGCGCAGGAGTGCGAGCGCGCGCTGGAGCACCTGGAGCAGGTGATCGCGTTCGAGGGGCCCGGCACCGTCGCGGCGGTCATCCTGGAGACCGTGGTCGGCACCGCGGGCATCCTGGTCCCGCCGGCGGGCTACCTGGCCGGGGTGCGGGAGATCTGCGACCGCTACGGGATCGTGTTCATCCTGGACGAGGTGATGGCCGGCTTCGGCCGCACCGGCGAGTGGTTCGCCGCCGACCACTGGGGCGTCACCCCGGACCTGCTCACCTTCGCCAAGGGCGTCAACTCGGGCTACGTGCCGCTGGGCGGCGTGGCGATCAGCGCCGAGATCGCGGCCACCTTCGCCGAGCGGGCCTTCCCCGGCGGGCTCACCTACTCCGGCCACCCGCTGGCCTGCGCCTCCGCGGTGGCGACCATCAACACCATGGCGGAGGAGGGCATCGTCGAGAACGCCAAGCACATCGGCGAGAACGTGCTCGGCCCCGGCCTGCGCGAGCTGGCCGAGCGGCACCCGTCGATCGGCGAGGTCCGCGGCCTCGGCGTGTTCTGGGCGCTCGACCTGGTGAAGAACCGGGAGACCCGCGAGCCGCTGGTGCCCTACAACGCGGTCGGCGCCGACAACGCTCCGATGGCCGAGCTGGCCGCCGCCTGCAAGCAGCGCGGGCTCTGGCCGTTCGTCAACATGAACCGCTTCCACGTCGTCCCGCCGTGCACCGTCACCGAGGAGGAGGCCAAGACCGGCCTCGCGGTGCTGGACGAGGTGCTGTCGCTCACTGACGCGCACACTGTCTGACACCTGCCAGGACGACGTACCGACCAGGACGGCCCCGGACACTCGTGCGTGTGTCCGGGGCCGTTCCACGCTCCGGAAGGCCCCTGCATGCCCAGCAGCACCACTCTGACCCGCCGTCCCTTCAACTCCCCTTCCCTGCGCAGGCGTTCCGTGCTCGGTGGGGCCGCGCTGATCGGCGCCGGCACGCTGACCGGCTGCGGCATCCCGTCCGCGTACGTGGCGGAGGACCGCCGTTCGGCGCCGGACCGCTCGGAGAGCGACAAGCGGCTCGCGTTCTCCAACTGGACGCAGTACATCGACACCGACGACGCGGGCGGGCGGCCGACCCTGGACGCCTTCAGCGAGCAGACCGGGATCGCGGTCACCTACACCGAGGACATCAACGACAACGACGAGTTCTTCGGCAAGATCAGCCCGGTGCTCACCCAGGGCGCCGCCCCGGGCCGGGACCTGATGGTGATCAGCGACTGGATGGCCGGGCGGTACGTCTCGCTGGGCTGGGTGCAGGCCATGGACCGGGCCAACCTGCCCAACGTCACGGCCAACCTGGACCCGCAGCTCGCCGACCCGGCCTTCGACCCCGGGCGCAAGCGCAGCGTGCCGTGGCAGTCCGGGATCACCGGCATCGCCTACAACCGCAAGGCGCTCGGCCGGGAGATCAGGTCCACCGCCGACCTGTGGGCGCCCGACCTCAAGGGCCGGGTCACGCTGTTCGCCGGGCTGGACGAGGCGCTCGGGCTGCTGATGCTCTCCCAGGGCGCGGACATCGCGACGTTCAGCGACGACGACGCGCGCAAGGCGATGGACCTGGTGCAGAAGTCGGTCGACAGCGGCCACGTCCGGCGCTTCACCGGCAACGACTACACCAGTGACCTCGCCTCCGGTGCGGCGCTCGCCTGCCAGGCCTACTCCGGCGACGCCGTCCAGCTGACCGCCGAGAACCCGGACATCGAGTTCGTGGTGCCGGAGGAGGGCGGCGAGCTGTGGGCGGAGAGCCTGATGATCCCCAACCGGGCCGCCCACAAGCGCAACGCCGAGCTGCTGATCGACTACTACTACCAGCCCGAGGTGGCCGCCGAACTCGCCACGTTCGTCCAGTACATCTGCCCGGTGCCGGCGGCCCGCGAGGTGCTGGCGGCCAGCGGCGACAAGGAGAAGGCCGAACTCGCCGAGAACCCGCTGGTGTTCCCGACCGACGAGATGCGCGCCCGGCTGCACACCATGCGCGACGTCACCTCGGCCGAGCGGCCCGAGCTGCACAAGGCCTGGGGGCGCATCACCGGGGTGTGACGCGCAGGGCTCAGCGCCGGACGGCGTCCAGGGCGAGCAGTGCCACGTGCAGGGAGAGGCAGGACTCCACCTGGTCGAGGTCGACGCCGAGGATCCGTTCGACCTTGTGCAGCCGGTCGTAGAAGGACGGCCGGGACAGGTGCGCGGCGTCCGCCGCGGCCGACTTGTTCCGGCCCTGCTCCAGGTAGATCCGCAGCATCTGCACCAACTGGCCGTTGTGCTCGGCGTCGTGGGCCAGCAGCGGGCCCAGCTCCCGCTCCACGTACGTCTGCAACCGGGCGTCGTCGCGCAGCAGGTGGAGCAGGCCGCGCAGCCGGACGTCCGGCAGCCGGTAGTAGGAGGAGCTGCGGCCGCCGGGCGCGTCGTGCAGGGCGGCGTCGGCGACCTGGGTGGCCTCCAGCAGGGTGCGCCGGGCGTCGCGCACCGAGCCGACCGACGAACCGACCGCGACCACCGGGCCCGACGGGTCACCGCCCTCCCGTCCGGCCTCGGCAGACATCCGGCGCAGCGTGGCCGAGAGGGCGTCCAGCGCGGAGTGTTCGTCCTGCTGGGTGCCGAGCGCGATCAGCAGGCCGACGGCCTCGTCGTCGAGCGCGCCGACCAGCGCGGACAGCCGGCAGGCCCGGGCCGCGCCGGCGGCCAGCTCGGTGAAGTCGCGCAGCCGGGCCTGCGCCTCCAGTGCGGCCGGGATCGGCCCGCGCCGCTGCCGCAGCACCACGCCGACCAGCCGGCGGCCCTCCAACGGGACGCCGAGGGCCTGGGCGCGCAGGGCGGCCTCGGAGACGGTCAGCGCGTGGGTGAGGATGCCGGACAGCAGGGTGCGGTGGGTCTGCCGCTCCAGGCTCTCCCGGTCGCGTACCACCAGCCGGTTGAGCGCCAGCGCGGAGGCGCCCCGCTCCAGCAGCATGGTGTGCGGGTGGGCCTCGCCCTCGGGCAGCGGGCCGGGCTCCTGCACCAGCACCAGTCGGCCCCAGTCCTGGCCGCGGGCGCCGACGATGGTGACCAGCCAGCCGCTGCGCGGGTCGTGGCCGGTGCGCCCGGCCGGACGGACGCCGCGCGAGCGGCGCTCCCAGTCCTCCAGCACCTCGGCCTCCGGGCGCCCGGCGGTGTCGTGGGCGAGCACCTGGTGGGCCAGGTTCTCCAGGACGACCGGGGCGCCGGCCATCCGGGCCACCTGGCGGATCACCTCGGGCGGCTCGGCGCCCTCCACCACCAGCTCGTTGAAGACCTGGTGGACCGACTCGGAGGCCCTCAGCTGCTCCAGCTGGGCGTTGACCACCAGGGCGTGCACGGCCTCGGTGACGGCGACGAAGCGCAGCTCGCGGCGGAGGGTGATCAGCGGCAGCCCGCGCTGCTCGGCGGCGTTGACCAGGGCGCGGGGGAGCGAGTCGAAGTAGCGCCGCCCGAACTCGACGACCAGGCCGGCCACCCCGACCTCGTCCAGCTCGCGCACGTAGCGGGCCAGGCCCTCGCGGTCCTCGGGCAGGGCGATGCCGGTGGTCAGCACCAGCTCGCCGCCGCGGAGCATCCCGGCGACGTCGGGCAGCTCGCTGACGTGGACCCAGCGGATCGGCCGCTCCAGGTGGTCGGCGCCGGCCACCACCTGGGGCAGGCCGCGCCGCATCACGTCCAGGTCGAGGACTCGGGCGACGGTGGGGAGCATCGCGGGCCTCCGGGGCCGTGGGACCAGAGCGGGGGCTCTGGGGTGATCAGGGTGTCAGGTAAATCATCCATCCCCCCGACGACCTGTTGCCCTGCCCGCAGCCTTGCACCCTGTAAGGCCCTTCGTGCTGAGATTGCCGAAGTGACCCTTGTCACCCCGTCCCCGCAGCAGGCAAGGTCAGCGGGACCGCAGACCCCCATCGCGGACGCGTGACCCCGCAGCGGTCGAACCACGGCACTTGGAGGAACCAGATGGACCTGACCGACTTCGGCCCGGGCGCGCAGTACATCGCGGGCCGCCAGACCCGGGGGAGCGGCGAACCCTTCCAGGTCGTCAACCCCGCCGACGGCAGCGTGGTCGAGCAGGTCGCGCTGGCGACCACCGAGGACGTGGACACCGCCGTCGCTGCCGCGAAGGCGGCCCTGCCCGGCTGGTCCTCGGCCACCCCCGGTGCGCGCTCCGAGGCGCTCACCCGGCTGGCCGCCGTCCTGGCCGGGGCGGCCGACGACCTGGCCCGGGTGGAGACGGCGCAGACCGGCAAGCCGGTCAAGCTGGCCACCGAGTTCGACGTGCCCGGCACCATCGACAACGCGGCCTTCTTCGCCGGCGCCGCCCGCAACCTGGAGGGCAAGGCCGCCGGCGAGTACTCCGGCGACCACACCTCGTACGTGCGCCGCGAGGCGGTCGGCGTGGTCGGCTCGATCTCGCCGTGGAACTACCCGCTGCAGATGGCCGCCTGGAAGATCCTCCCGGCGATCGCCGCGGGCAACACCATCGTGCTCAAGCCGGCCGAGCTGACCCCGCTGACCTCGCTGATGTTCGCCCGGGCCTGCACCGCCGCGGGCATCCCGGACGGCGTGGTCAACGTGGTCACCGGCGCCGGGCGCACCGCGGGCGAGCACCTGGTCGGGCACCCGGACGTCGCGATGGTCTCCTTCACCGGCTCCACCGGCGTCGGCAAGCGGGTCGCCGAGATCGCCACCGCGAGCGTCAAGCGCACCCACCTGGAGCTCGGCGGCAAGGCCCCGTTCGTGGTCTTCGACGATGCCGACCTGGACGCCGCGGTGCACGGAGCGGTCGCGGCCTCGCTGATCAACGGCGGCCAGGACTGCACCGCCGCCACCCGCGCCTACGTCCAGCGCCCGCTGTACGACGCCTTCGTGGCCGGGGTGGCCGAGCTGTACGCGGCGATCCGGATCGGCGACCCGCTGAACCCGCACACCGATCTCGGCCCGCTGGTCTCGTACGCCCACCGGGACCGGGTGGCCGGCTTCGTGGAGCGCACCCGCTCGTACGCCACCGTGGTCACCGGCGGCCGGGCCCCGGAGAAGGGCCACGACGGCACCGACCTCACCCGGGGCGCGTACTACCAGCCCACCCTGATCACCGGTGCGGCCCAGGACAGCGAGGTCGTGCAGGGCGAGATCTTCGGCCCGGTGCTGGTCGTGCTGCCCTTCGACGGCGACGACGAGGGCCTGCGGCTGGCCAACGACACCCCGTACGGCCTGGCCGCCTCCGCGTGGACGAGCAACGTGCACCGCTCGCTGCGCGCCACCCGGGAGATCGCGGCCGGCTGCGTCTGGGTCAACGACCACATCCCGATCATCAGCGAGATGCCGCACGGCGGTTACAAGGCGTCCGGCTACGGCAAGGACATGTCCCAGTACTCGCTGGACGAGTACACCCAGGTCAAGCACGTCATGTTCGACACCACCGCGGTGGCCCGCAAGGACTGGCACCGCACCGTCTTCGGAGACAGATAATCCCCGGCCCCAGCGGGTGCCCCCACACCCCATCTCCCCCCAGGAGGCCCGTTCCATGGCGTTCAACGAGCTCACCGACGGTCTGCCCGAACCGGTCCGAAGGGCCTGGGAACGCAGCCTGGCCGGCGGCCGGGCCGCATTCGGCCGCCGCACCCTGCTGCGCGCCGCCGCGCTGAGCGCGGGAGCGGGCACCCTGGCCGCCTGCGGCATCCCGGCGGCCCCCCGGGCGACCGGCGACTCCACCGCGAACGCCGCCAAGGACCTCTCGGAGACGCAGAAGGAGGTCAACTTCTCCAACTGGCCGCTGTACGTGGACACGGACGAGAAGGACAAGGAGAAGCACGGCACGCTGGACGCCTTCACCGAGGCCACCGGCATCAAGGTCAAGTACAACGAGGACGTCAACGACAACGTCGAGTTCTTCGGCAAGGTCAAGCCGCAGCTCGCCTCCGGCCAGGACACCGGCCGCGACCTGATGGTGCTCACCGACTGGATGGCCGCCCGGCTGATCCGGCTCGGCTGGGCGCAGAAGCTCAACCCGGCGAACGTCACCACCGCGATCACCAACATCGAGGCGCGCTTCCGCGCGCCGGACTGGGACCCGGGGCGGCTGTACTCCTACCCGTGGGCCGGCATCCAGACCGTCGTCGCGTACAACAGGAAGGCGACCAAGGGGAAGGAGGTCACCAGCGTCTCCCAGCTGCTGGACGACCCGGACCTCAAGGGCCGGGTCACCTTCCTCTCCGAGATGCGCGACAGCATCGGGATGGTCCTGCTGGACCAGGGCAAGGACACCGCGAGGTTCACCGCCGACGACTACGACGGCGCGGTCGCCCGGCTGCAGAAGGCCGTCGACAGCAAGCAGATCCGCCGCTTCACCGGCAACGACTACGGCCAGGAGCTCTCCGCCGGCGACATCGCGGCCTGCATCGCCTGGGGCGGCGACCTGATCCAACTGCGCGCCGACAACCCGGACATCGAGTTCGTCATCCCGGAGAGGGGCTACATCGCCTCGACCGACAACATGCTGGTCCCGGCCAAGGCGCAGCACAAGGCGAACGCGGAGAAGTTGATCGACTTCTACTATCAGCCGAAGATCGCGGCGCAGCTGGTCGCGGGCATCGGTTTCGTCTCCGCCGTCACCGGGATGAAGGACGAGCTCGCCGGCATCGCCCCGGACACCGCGGCCAACCCGCTGGTCGTACCCACCCCCGAGATGGCGGTCAAGGCGCACGTGTTCCGCACGCTCTCCGAGAGCGAGGAGAGCGACTTCGAGCAGAAGTTCTCCAAGCTGATCGGCGCCTGACCCCCCAACTCCCGGCAGAGAAACCCAGGAAGACACCACCCCATGACAGACCAGCAGCGCGACGCGGCCGTCGGCGGCGACGTCCGGCTCACCGGCATCGGCAAGACCTACGGCTCCTTCACCGCCGTCCACCCGCTCGACCTGACCGTCCCGCAGGGATCGTTCTTCGCCCTGCTCGGCGCCTCGGGCTGCGGCAAGACCACCACCCTGCGCATGATCGCCGGTCTGGAGGAGCCCACCACCGGCACCGTCCTGATCGGCGGCCAGGACGTCACCGCCCTGCCCCCGTACAAGCGGCCGGTGAACACCGTCTTCCAGAGCTACGCGCTCTTCCCGCACCTGGACATCTTCGAGAACGTCGCCTTCGGCCTGCGCCGGCGCGGCAGGAAGGACGTCAAGAAGCAGGTCGACGAGATGCTGGAGCTGGTCGAACTCGGCCAGTACGCCCGGCGCAAGCCGCACCAGCTCTCCGGCGGTCAGCAGCAGCGCGTCGCGGTCGCCCGCGCGCTGATCAACCACCCGCAGGTGCTGCTCCTGGACGAGCCGCTCGGCGCGCTCGACCTCAAGCTCCGCCGCCAGATGCAGCTGGAGCTCAAGCGGATCCAGACCGAGGTCGGCATCACCTTCGTGCACGTCACCCACGACCAGGAGGAGGCCATGACCATGGCCGACACCATCGCGGTGATGAACGGCGGCAGGGTCGAGCAGCTGGGCGCCCCCGCCGAGCTGTACGAGAACCCCGCCACCACCTTCGTGGCCAACTTCCTCGGCCAGTCCAACCTGCTGCCCGCCGAGGTCACCGGCACCGAGGGCGGCGACCTGCTGCTCAGCGCCGCCGGCGCCCGACTCGCGGTGCCGAAGGCGCGCTGCGCCACCGACTCCAAGCGCGTTCACCTCGGCGTGCGCCCGGAGAAGATCACCATCACGCATGCCTCCGAGCAGGTCGCCGACGGCCGCAACCGGCTGGCCGGCACGGTGCTCGACTCCAGCTTCATCGGCGTCTCCACCCAGTACGTGGTGCGCACCGACGGCGGCCAGGAGGTCACCGTCTTCGAGCAGAACATGGAGCGCGACGCCCGGATCGTCCCCGGCGCCGCCGTCCTGCTGCACTGGAACCCGGCGCACTCCTTCGCCCTGGACGCCGCGCAGGCGATCGACGCGGGCACCGCGGAGGAGGCCGCATGACCACCACCGCCACGGCCGCGCCGCCGCAGGCCATACCCCCCGACGGCAGTGCCCCGGCCGGGACGCCCGCGAAGACGAGGCGCAAGCTCACCCCGTACTGGCTGCTGCTGCCCGGCATCGCCTGGCTGGTCGTCTTCTTCGCCGTGCCGATGGTCTACCAGGGGTCGACCTCGTTGCAGACCGGCTCGCTCGAAGAGGGCTTCAAGGTCACCTGGCACCTCTCGACCTACTGGGACGCCCTGGTCGAGTACAAGTGGCACTTCCTCCGCTCGTTCTCCTACGCGGCCGTCGCCACCGTGCTCTGCCTGGCCGTCGGCTACCCGCTCGCGTACACGATCGCCTTCAAGGCGAGCAAGCGCTGGCGCAACGTCATCCTGATCCTCGTCATCGCGCCGTTCTTCACCAGCTTCCTGATCCGCACGCTGGCCTGGAAGACCATCCTGTCCGACGGCGGCCCGGTGGTCGGCGCGCTGAACGCGCTGCACGTCCTGGACATCACCAACCTGCTCGGCCTCACCGACGGCGACCGGGTGCTGGCCACGCCGCTCGCGGTGGTCTGCGGCCTGACCTACAACTTCCTGCCGTTCATGATCCTGCCGCTGTACACCTCGCTGGAGCGGATCGACCCGCGCCTGCACGAGGCGGCCGGCGACCTCTACGCCCGGCCGTTCACCACCTTCCGCAAGGTCACCTTCCCGATCTCGCTGCCGGGCGTGGTCGCGGGCACCCTGCTGACCTTCATCCCGGCCTCCGGCGACTACATCAACGCCCAGCTGCTGGGCTCGCCGAGCGAGCAGATGGTCGGCAACGGCATCCAGAAGCAGTTCCTGAACGTGCTCGACTACCCCACGGCGGCCGCGCTGAGCTTCATCCTGATGGCCCTGATCCTGGGCATGGTGACGGTCTACATGCGCAAGGCCGGGACGGAGGATCTGGTCTGATGTCCCGGATGTTCAAGTGGATCCGCGCCCACCTGGTGGTGCTGGCCGGCCTGCTGGCCCTCGCCTACCTGGTGCTGCCCAACCTGGTCGTGCTCGCCTTCTCGTTCAACAAGCCGGTGGGCAAGTTCAACTACGAGTGGAACGAGTTCTCCACCGACGCCTGGACCAACCCCTGCGGCGTGGCCGACATGTGCCAGTCGCTCTCGCTCAGCCTGCAGATCGCGGTGCTCGCCACCATCGGCGCCACCGTGCTCGGCACCATGGTCGCCTTCGCGCTGGCCCGCTACCGGTTCCGCGGCCGCTCGGCCACCACCGCGATGATCTTCCTGCCGATGGCCATGCCCGAGGTGGTCATGGCCGCCTCGCTCGGGACGCTCTTCCTCAACATGCGCATCCCGTTCGGCTTCACCACCATCCTCATCGCGCACATCATGTTCTGCCTCAGCTTCGTGGTGACGGCGGTCAAGGCACGCGTGATGAGCATGGACCCGAGGCTCGAACAGGCCGCCCAGGACCTCTACGCGACCCCCACCCAGACCTTCCTGAGGGTCACCCTGCCGCTGGCGGCGCCCGGCATCGCGGCGGGCGCGCTGCTCAGCTTCGCGCTCTCCTTCGACGACTTCATCATCACCCAGTTCAACTCGGGCCCGACCACGGTCACCTTCCCGATGTTCGTCTGGGGCGCCTCGCAGCGCGGCATCCCGGTGCAGGTGAACGTCATCGGCACCGCGATGTTCCTCGCCGCCGTCGTGCTGACCGTCGTCGGCCAGTGGCTGGGCAACCGCCGGAAGGCCACCGCCTGACGTACGGTCGACAGCGGTGGCACGTGAAACCGTCATCTATTCGTAGAAAGTGGCTGATAATGCATGGACTCCGCCCGCGCACTCAGTGACGCCAGGCCCACCCCCTTCTGGCTGGAGGATCCCGGTCGGCCGGCGGCGCTGCCCGCCCTGGTCGGCGACACCACCTGCGACCTGCTGGTCGTCGGCGGCGGCTACTCCGGCCTGTGGACCGCCCTCATCGCCAAGGAGCGCGACCCCTCGCTGGACGTCGTGCTGGTCGAGGGCAACGAGGTCGGGTGGGCCGCGTCCGGGCGCAACGGCGGGTTCTGTGCGGCCAGCCTCACCCACGGCTTCGGCAACGGCCTGGACCGCTGGCCGTCCGAACTGGCCCAGCTGGAACGCCTCGGTGCCGCCAACCTCGACGGCATCGAGGCCACCCTCAAGCGCTACGGCATCGACGCCGAGTGGGAGCGCACCGGCGAGATCGACGTCGCCACCCAGCCCCACCAGGTCGAGGAACTCCACGAGATCGCCGAGGCGGTCGCCCGGTACGGCTTCGACATCACCGTCCTGGACGCCGACCAGCTGCGCGCCGAGGTGAACTCGCCGACCTTCCTCGGTGGCCTCTGGGACAAGGAGGGCGTGGCGATGGTCCACCCCGCCAAGCTCGCCTGGGGCCTCAAGGACGCCTGCCTGAGCCAGGGCGTGCGGATCTTCGAGCACACCCGGGCCACCGACCTGCGGGAGCGCGGCAGCGGCATGGCCGTCCGCACCCCGTACGGCCGGGTCTTCGCCCGCAAGGTCGCGCTCGGCACCAACGTGTTCCCGTCGCTGCTCAAGCGGGTCCGCCCGTACATCGTCCCGGTGTACGACTACGCACTGATGACCGAGCCGCTCAGCGACGAGCAACTCGCCTCGATCGGCTGGCGCGGGCGGCAGGGCCTCGGCGACAGCGCCAACAAGTTCCACTACTTCCGGCTCTCCGCCGACAACCGGATCCTCTGGGGCGGCTACGACGCGGTCTACCACTTCGGCGGCCACGTGCGGCACGAGTACGACCAGCGGCCGGAGACCTTCCGCACCCTGGCCAACCACTTCTTCCGTTGCTTCCCGCAGCTGGAGGGCCTGCGCTTCACCCACGCCTGGGGCGGTGCGATCGACACCTGCAGCCGGTTCTCGGCGTTCTTCGACACCGGGTACCGGGGCAAGGTCGCCTACGCGGTCGGCTACACCGGGCTCGGCGTCGGCGCGACCCGCTTCGGGGCCGAGGTGATGCTCGACCTGCTCGCCGGCGAGCGCACCGAGCGCACCTCGCTGGACATGGTGCGCAGCAAGCCGCTGCCGTTCCCGCCCGAGCCGGTGCGCTGGGCCGGGATCGAACTCACCACCCGGTCGCTGGAGCGCGCGGACCGCAACGGCGGCCACCGCAACCTCTGGCTGCGCACCCTCGACCGGCTGGGGCTGGGCTTCGACAGCTGAAGCGCCGACGGTCGGGTGACCCCGGTCGTGTGATCAGGACCCGCCGTCCGCCTCTCCCCGGTGACGGCGGGTCTCGCTCTTCCCGCCGTCTCCGAACAGCACGAACGGCACGAAGCGGGGACACGGCATGGAGACCGCCGGACTGCACTGGTCCGGTCCCGCCCGACGGTTCCGGGCGGCTCAACGACCCGGTGCTGTTGGAGCTGCCCCTGCACGGGGCGGCGGCGAGGTTCAGCGGCTGGTGAGCACGGGTGGCCGGGCGCTGGTGGCGCGTGGGGCCGCCCGGGGCGCTCGGCGGTGACGGCGCGCGGAGCGGGCGGTCGCGTCAGACTGGGAGGCGTGACCACCGTCCCGCACGCCGTCGACGCGTCCCTCCGCCCGGGCCCCGCCCAGCTGCGCCTGGCCGCCTGGGCCGCACCCGTCTGCGACCGGTACGGCCTCGCGCTGGCCGGCGGGCACGCGCTGCGGGCCCACGGCGTCGCGGCCTGCCCGCAGGACGGGCTGACCCTGGCGACCGGCGGCGCCGATCTGCCGGAGGTGGCCGCCGCGCTGGGCGAGGCGTACCGGGCGGCGGGCGGCGGGGTCGTCGAGCGGCCGGGCACACCGCGGCTGGAGCAGCTCACCGTCCGGCTGGCGCTGGGCGGGCGGTCGCACTCGGTGGAGCTGCGCAAGGAGCCGCTGGGCCATCGCCCGGTCCGGCTCGATCTCGGCGCGCCCGGCCCGGACGAGCCGCCGGTGGTGCTGCCGGTCGTCGCCCTGGAGGACGCGGCCGCGCTGACCACCGCGCTGCTCGTGGACCGGGGCATGCCTCGCGACCTGATCGATGTGCACGCCCTCACCCGCTGCTACCGGGAGGGTGAACTGCTCGCCCTGGCAGAGGAGTTGGACCCTGACTTCCAGCCCGCTGCGCTGGCCGAACGACTGGAGACGCTCGCCGAGGCGGCGGACGGGCGGTTCCGCGCCCGGGGCGTTCCGGCCGGGGAGGTGGACGAACGGAAGCGGTGGGCGCTGGCCTGGGCACAGGACCTGCGGCTGGACCTGCTGGAGACCCAGGAGGCGGCGGACGGGCTGCACGACCCGTACCTGGAGGAGCCGGAGGACGGGGAGTCCTGAGGCCCGGCCCCCGTGCGGCCACCCGTCCGGCGGAGCGACCGGACGACCTGTAAGGCTGAATCCAGGATCCCCGTCAGCCTGTTCGTTGAGCCGGGCCGAAGTGGCCACCAGACTGGGAGACGAGCGCGGTAGCCCCGTGATTTCCGTCGCCCGGCCCACCTGCGGGCGGCGCCAGACCGGACCGGTGGCAGGACGCCGCCCGGGACTTCGGAGGCAGACGGACCTTGAGCAAGCACATCATTCACTGGATCGGCGGCAAGCCGGTCGCCACCGCCGGTGCGGCCCCGCGACGCGGTGAGATCTTCGACCCGGCCACCGGCCAGGTCACCGGCCAGGTCGACTTCGCCGAGATCGCCGAGGTCGACCAGGCGGTGGCCGCCGCCGCCTCGGCCTTCACCGAGTGGCGCAGCGCCTCGATCGCGAAGCGGACGACGGTGCTCTTCGCCTTCCGCGAGCTGCTGAACGCCCGCCGCGACGAGCTGGCCTCGATCATCGTGGCGGAGCACGGCAAGGTGCACTCCGACGCGCTGGGCGAGATCGCCCGCGGCCTGGAGGTCGTGGAGTACGCCTGTGGCATCCCGCAGCTGGTCAAGGGTGGCTTCACCGAGCAGGCCTCGACCGGCATCGACGTCTACTCGATCCGCCAGCCGCTCGGCCCGGTCGCGATCATCTCGCCGTTCAACTTCCCGGCCATGGTGCCGATGTGGTTCTTCCCGATCGCCATCGCGGCCGGCAACAGCGTGGTCGTGAAGCCCTCGGAGAAGGACCCGTCCGCCGCCAACTTCCTCGCGGAGCTGTGGAAGGAGGCCGGCCTGCCGGACGGCGTCTTCAACGTCGTCCACGGTGACAAGGTGGCCGTCGACCGCCTGCTGGAGCACCCGGACATCAAGTCCGTCAGCTTCGTCGGCTCCACCCCGATCGCCCGCTACGTCTACGAGACCGGCACCCGCTACGGCAAGCGCGTGCAGGCCCTGGGCGGCGCCAAGAACCACATGCTCGTCCTGCCGGACGCCGACCTCGACCTCGCCGCCGACGCCGCGGTCAACGCCGGCTTCGGCGCGGCCGGCGAGCGCTGCATGGCGGTGTCCGTGCTGGTCGCGGTCGACCCGATCGGCGACGAGCTGGTCGAGAAGATCAAGCAGCGGGTGGCCACCCTGAAGGTCGGCCCGGGCTGCAACGGGGACTCCGAGATGGGCCCGCTCGTCACCGGCCAGCACCGGGACAAGGTCACCTCCTACGTGGAGTCCGGGATCGCCGACGGCGCCGAGCTCGCGGTGGACGGCCGCAAGCACCCGGTCACCGCCGAGGACAGGAACGGCTCCCCGACGGCCGACGGCTTCTGGCTCGGCCCCACGCTGTTCGACCACGTGAAGCCCGGCATGTCCGTCTACAACGACGAGATCTTCGGCCCGATCCTCTCGGTCGTGCGCGTCGACTCGTACGAGGAGGGCGTGGCACTGATCAACGCCAACCCGTACGGCAACGGCACCGCCCTCTTCACCAACGACGGCGGCGCGGCCCGGCGCTTCCAGTTCGAGGTGGAGGTCGGCATGGTCGGCATCAACGTGCCGATCCCCGTCCCGGTCGCCTACTACTCCTTCGGCGGCTGGAAGGCCTCTCTGTTCGGCGACGCCCACGCGTACGGCGCGGACGGCGTGCAGTTCTTCACCCGGGGCAAGGCCGTGACCCAGCGCTGGCTGGACCCGTCGCACGGCGGCATCAACCTGGGCTTCCCCACCAACAGCTGAGCCGCACGGCTCCACCGGCCGGACCCCTCTCCCCGGGGTCCGGCCGGCCGTCTTTGCACGACGTTTGCATCCGCCCGCGGAAGCGCGTACAGTCCTTCGAGCTGCCTGGCAGGGAGCACCGGACACGCATCTGCGCGGACGGTCCCGGGGTAGCCAATCCTCTGAAACACCACTTCTCGGTTCGCGCCGGTCGTTTTCGCTTTTCTGCGTGATGGCCCGGTGTGTATTCGGCGTGCGCGTTTTATCGGGTTGCGGCCGGATTCGCTTTTCGGAGCGGAGATCGGCTAGAGTTTGAAACGTCGGACGGGGCGTCAAACCCCAGAAGACACCGGCGAGTTGGATGAACGAAGCCCCGGAAACGGAGCGGAAAACATC
>NZ_JBIWNZ010000031.1:0-101346 GCF_044767505.1 Kitasatospora sp. NPDC101235 | reverse complement strand
CCCGCGGAGCGGGTCCCTACGGGCCTTCGGCCCTCCGTTCGCGCCTGACCTTCGGTCCGGCGGCGGACCCGCTCCGCGTGTCCGCACCCGGGCTTCGCCCGGGTGGGCCCGACGCTTCGCGTCTGGGCCGGCATCACTCCGCTTCGCTCCATGATGCCGGGTGGCTGAGCTGATATCACCTCGCTAGGCTGGGAAATGGCTGATCTCAAAACGGGCTGACTGGGGGAAGGGTCGGGGTTGGGGGGCGTGCGGGTCGGCTTCATTCCTGCCAGGTTGGTCTAGACCTTAGTCCAGGCCGCTGTTTCGACCTCTCGGCGGGGCAGGGTGCGCTACCCTGGCAGAGCGAGCAACGGTCCCAGATGTATCAATCCTGGAGCGTCAGGTGATCCCGCCGGAAGCGGGGTCCCGACCCGCTCATTTCGCGTATTCACCGGAATTACGGCCGGGGACTAATGTGCTGTCGGATGACCGCTTCAATCGGGCTTGTATTCCGCTCGGCTGGATTTCTGAGCCGGTCCGTCGAATGTATCAGTAGGGCACTGTCAGCATTTCCCGTATGGTCCCTGGTGTGGGCGCGGGGATGGGTGAGGGGTGAGGGGTGACACGTTTTCGTGAACGTCGTAAAGCCTGGCCTGATGGCCGCCCAGTCCGCTGCCGGTACACCAAGAAAAAGCTCTTGAGGCCATAGCGTGGGGCTTGACGCGAGCCCGGCTGCCGCCACGGGATGATCCTGGTTGGGCCACTGCCCGTCAGCGCCGGCGGCGGGGAGTCCGCTTGGTGATCTGTTCCACGCTCGCGGAGCCGCGCAGCTCGCTCACCTCCTGAGCACGCGCACAGCACTGCGGGCCGGCCCCCGTGAAGGAACCGGCCCGCAGATGCTCAGGTCACGGCGTGTTGGGAACGGTGCCCGCGAACGCCGCGGTGCACGTTGCGATGGTGGCCAGCACCGTGGCTGCGGCGATAGTGGCATAGCGACGGATCATCAAAAACTCCCCCTTGATGGTTGACTGCCAAGCAGGCCACGGCGTCCGGTCCTCCCCGGGCACCGGCCTGCCGGCGCCCACGATACTAGACGAGTAGCTCCGAAGTTCCGCCGCGAAAAAGGCGAGGGCATCCAAGATCAGTTTGTGACGACCGACCTGGACACCCTCTTGACCGCACTGTACGTGAAGATCGACGACGAGATCGGAGGAACACGATGGCTGGGCCGTCCACCTCTGCTCAACGACTCCGAACTCGTCTGCCTCGCGGTGGCGCAGGCACTGCTCGGTTACCACTCCGAGGCCCGCTGGTTGCGCTACGCGCGCAAGCACCTGTGCGACATGTTCCCGTACCTGCCCCAGCGCGCCGGCTATAACAAGCGGCTCCGCGCGGCGCTGCCGCTGGTCAAGCGCATGATCAGGGAGCTGGCCACGGACAGTGACTTCTGGACGGCCCCCGTGTGGATCACCGACTCCACGCCGGTGCCGTGCGGCATGTCGCGCCCGACCGTCAAGCGCTCCAACCTGGCGGGCTGGGCCGGCTACGGCTACTGCGCCTCCCACTCCCGGTTCTTCTGGGGTCTGCGCCTGTACCTGGTCTGCACGCCGACGGGCATGCCGATCATGTGGGCCCTGGCCAACCCGAAGATCGGCGAGCGCGAGGTCCTGGCCGCGATGCTCGAAGTCGACTCCGACCTGGTCGCCCGCCGGACGGGCATCCTGCTCGTCTCGGACAAGGGCTTCGCGTCCAAAGCGTTCGAGAGGGAACTCGCCGAGCTCGGCGTCGAGTTGCTGCGGCCCTCGCTCAAGCGCGAGAGGAAGCGCCACGGCGAGCCGATACTCAAGAAGGTCCGCCAGCTGATCGAGTCGGTCAACGACACCCTCAAAGGGCAGCTCAACCTGGAACAACACGGCGGGCGGACCTTCGAGGGCGTCGCGATCCGGGTCGCCCAGCGCGTCCTGGCGATGGCCGCCGGCATCTGGCACAACAACGCCATCGGCGCACCAGTCACCCGCTCGCTGATCGCCTACGACCACTGATCGCAGTCCTGCTCATCGAGTAAGCGGACCTCCACCAGGGATACCGACCACCAAGGGCATAGATCCCTCAACGAGGTAAGGATGCCCGGGAAAGTGGTCGATATGGCGGTGGCCGCCGCCGTCCTCGGCAGCCATGGCGGTGGTCATGGCATCGAGATTGTCCGCGAAGAGAGCCCTCGCGACGGGGTCACCGCTGATCACAAGGATCTGACGCTGGGAGTCGAGATGAATCAACACCCCAGGTCCGGGAGCCTCCCTGACTTCGACCCCCACCAGGGTCTCGCCGTCCGGCACAGTCGCAGACACGGAGCTGACGAATCCCTCGCCCTGGGCCACTGCGCCTGCCAAGCGGGCCAGTTCCGTCGCTGACCCAGTGAGCTCCACTTCGCCGAAGATGGGGTCGGACACGAGAAGCACGGGCGTCACTCCTGCAAGGTCGGGATGGGGCCTCGAAGATCACCACCCTACGCATTGGCGAGTAAAGCCGTGAGGCGTGATCACACACATCGGATCCACTCGTCTAGAAGTGTCCTGAAGATCTTGAAAATGCGCCCGCCTTGCCCCGCTTAATGGCGATTGACATTTACCGGCAATCTGGGGTGAGTCGGACGGCCAGAGCAAGATCTTCAGCGGTCTCCTAGGCGCCAGTCGATGAGTCCGCGACTGAAGCAGGAGAACCGGCGAGCGACCAAGCAGCAGCCGCACGGGCGGGTCCACCGGCTCGCAGGACACCGGACAGCGCGACCCAGCAACCCGTCAGAACCGGCGACGGCGCACCCAGGGCCGCACCGTCGCCGCTTGCTCGGGGCCGCGCAGCGCGGCGGCCGCGGCACGGGTACGTTCCTCACCCCCACCGCCACCCCATAGCTGACCGGGGACGGCCCGCACCGGCCGCCCCGGCCCCTCCCCGCCACCACGCGCGGCCGGCACCAGCCGGACGCGAGAGGAGAGGCACAGCGCAGCGCCCCACCCGGCCAGCCGGCGCCCACCCACCCACCCACCACACCGCACCACACACCACCAGGCAGGGCGCAGGACAGGTAAGTCGGGCCGGTGAGAACGGCGCGTTGTCGCGCTGACCTGCTGCGCTGATGCTGGCTCGGTGCGGGGTCGTGAGGCTGAACGAGCGGCCGAACGCGTACCCAAGCGGGTGCCCGACCGAGCAGCCGAACGCGTACCTGGACGAGCGGGGCGGGCGGCGCCCGACTTCCCCGGACACCCACCGGCCGCCCCGCCCCGGCCGCCCGGCCCGGAGGAACAGGCACAGCGCAGCGTCGTTGGGGCCGACGTACGCACCCGCTCCCCACCCCACACCACCACTCCATCGGCAGGGCAGGGGGCGCACAGAGGTAAGTCGGCATCGGGCCGGGTGAACTGACCGGGCTTGAGCTGCGGGATTACCTGTGGTCGGCCCTGAAGGTGGTTCTCTAGTCGAAACCAGAAACGAAACCTGGTGCGCACCCAGATACGAAACCAGATACGAAAGTGCGGCGGCTGCTGACATTGGGAATCAACGCGCTCTCAGTCACCGCATTTTCCGGCATTTCTCAGCGCTTCTTTTCCTTGGCTTCTTTCAGCTTGCGTGGACCGAATACCGTGCGGAGGAATGAGGCGTTCTCGGCGATCTGGACGCGCGCGCTGTGGGCCTCGGCGGCGGCGGTGATCTGCTGGGCCGCTTCGGTCTGCGCGGCCTGGTCGGCCTTCTGCTGGCAGAAGTGGCAGAGCTTCTCGCCGTCGGAGGCGTAGCGGGGGATCTTGTACTTGTCGGCGGTGCGGTGGCAGTCGGGGCAGGCGGTGGCGAGGAGTTCGCGCTGTTGGCGGCGGCGGTCGGCGGCTTCCTGGTCGGCCTGCTGCTGGGCGCGCTGGGCTTCGCGGTGCTCGGCGTACGCCTGGGGTCCGTCGTGGTCGTCGAGGGCGGCGTGGATGGGCTGGAGGGGGCCTTCGCGGCCGGCGCGGCGCCAGATCGGGGAGAGCGGTCCGCGTTCGATCAGCATCTCCAGGCTGGTGAACAGGATCGGGATCGCTTCGCTGCGGTCGTAGTAGCCGTCGCCGAGGTGTTCGCCTTGCCAGTGGCGGCGGGTGAGGTCGGTGAGGGCTTGGACGCGCTGGCGCAGGGCACGGGGGCCGAGGTGGCCAAGGACGATGGCCACGGGCGGGTAGCCGGGGCGGCCGGTGGCCGGGTAGGTGCGACGCCAGTGGGTTTCGCGTTCTTGGGGTCGGTTGCCCCAGCCGATGGCACCGTTGCTGCCGCGTGGGTACGGGCAGGGCAGCACGCGGTAGTGCTCGAAGAAGCCGCGGTAGTGGTCGAGCTTGCGGGCGACGATCGGGTTGGACTCGTTGTCGAGGTCGACTTCGACCAGGAGCACCGGGACGCCGTGGTCGGGGGCCTGGAGGACGGCGTCGGTGCGGACGGTGGGCTTGTGCGGGGTGAGATGTTCGATCTCGGTGGCCCACTGCTCGATCCGGCCGAAGCCCGGTCCGACGCCGGGGGCGGTGCTGTCAATCCCCTGTAACCGTGGAGTCCTTCGTTATGCGGCCTGGGCCTCCTGATGAGCCTCGGCTCGCGCCTTGCCGATGATCCGTTCGAACCCTGCGGGCGGTAGTCCGCCGGCCGCGCTGTGTCGGCGACGGGTGTTGTAGAAGTCGGTGATCCACGTCGCGATCTTCAAGCGGGCCTCTGCGCGGGTGGCGAAGCGGTGCCGGTGGATGTACTCGACCTTGATCGTGGAGTGGAAGCTCTCGGCGGCGGCGTTGTCCAGCGCCGACCCGACCCGGCCCATCGACTGGACCACGCCGAGACGGTCGCACAGCTCGTTGTAGGCCCGGCTGCTGTACTCGCTGCCGCGATCCGAGTGGAAGATCACGCCGTCCACCCGGCCACCACGGGTGGCCGCTGCCATCGTGAGCGAGGCGCCGACCAAGGCGGCGTCGTGGTGGGCACCCATCGCGTAGCCGAGGAGGCGGCGCGAGAACAGGTCGATCACCGTGGCCAGGTAGAGCTTGCCCTCGCCGGTGTCGATCTCGGTCATGTCGCCCACCCACAGCACGTTCGGCGCCACCGCGTCGAAGTGGCGACTGACCAGGTCGCGGGCCGCTTTGCGTCTGCCCTGGCGGGTCAGTGACCGGCGTCGGCGCGGGGGCTTGCGGCCCTGGAGCCCGAGCTCGGCCATGATCTTGGCAACGGTGTTCTCCGAGACCTGCCAGCCCTCGGCCCACAGGTCCAGGGTGATCCTGGGCGAGCCGTAGGTGCTGCCGGACGCGGCGAAGAAGTGCCGTATCCGCTCGGTCAGTTCAGCCCGCCGGACCTCGCGGGCCGTCGGCTCGGCCGGACGCCGGCGCCACTTGTAGAACCAGGACTCGGACACTCCAAGGGCCCGGCAGGCGGTCGTGTGCGGGACGCCGTGCTCGGTCCTCTGGTCGGCGATGAAGCCCGCAACCGTCACTTCATCGCCTCCTTCACCCACAGGACCACCGATCGCTTGAGGACATCGCGCTCCATCCCGAGCTCGGCGATCTCCTTGCGCTGCCGGGCGTTCTCATCCCGCAGTCGGCGCAGCTCGTCGCGCTCGGACTCGCTCAAGCCTCCCGCCGCCTGCGCGTCCGCCCGGGTCCGGGCGCGGTGGACCCAGTTCTGCAGCGTGCTTTCGTGCACGCCCAGGTCCCGCGCGACCTCCGCGGCCGACTTCCCGGTCTCCGTCACGATCCGCACCGCACCCGCGCGGAACTCCGCGTCGTACGAGCGCCTCTTCCCCGCCATGACCCTCAACTTCCCCTCTGGTCACGACTCCACGCTACGAGGGGAATGTCAGTGCGGTCGCCGTGGATGCCCTTGGGGTCGACGCCCTGGCCGGTGCCGCCGCGCACGAAGCTGATGATGGTGTCGGAGACGGCCAGGGCGTGGCCGGCGGCGGAGCTGGTGCCGGCCTTGCGGGCGATGCCGCCCATGTCCCGGCCGTCGGGGAACAGCGCGCGGGCGGCGTCGCGGCCGGCGGTCGTCATCCCCCAGATGTCCCGGCCGTCCCGGCCGGTGCCGTGCTTGACGGTCACCTTCTGCCGGGCAAGGTCGTTCAGCGCGGCGCGGGCGAACTTGTTCTCCAACGCCTTTGGGCGGACCAGGCGCCAGAGCTGGTGCGGGGTGACGATCTTCAGCACGGCGACCGCGCACAGGACGTCGGCCCGCAGGTCGTTGCTGGAGCCGCCCGGATTGGCCCTGGACGCCTTGCGAACGCGCTTGCCAGGCGCAGCGGCCGGTGCCTGGCTGTCGGGGTGGTCGGGTGTGTCCGGGGCGGGCTGGCGGTGGCTCACGGTGCTCCCCCTGGTCGTCGGCTGTGGTGCGGTGGCTGACTGCTCTGCATACCGCACACGACCGACAAGTCGGCCACGCCCGCCAGCCGCCGCCCGAGCCCGTCTGCGGCACCGGCCGCCCGGCCACCGCCGCACCGGTCCGCCGGCCCGGCCGCCCGCGCCCACCGGAGCGCCCGGTTGCCCGGCTGCGGCGCGAGCCCCGGGCACCCTCCCCTGGGGGGCCGGGGGGCCCGGGGGTTGGGCGAAGGGATGGAGTGGCCGGAGCGAGACCTCGATGGAGCCGCGCTAGGCGACAGAGGGGTTGTCGGCGTTCTGGGGCAGGTGGGACAAGGGGTCTGACCTGTGCTGATACGGCATCAAGGCGCGGGGTGACCGGAAGCGGTATTGGAAGCGGCACCGGAAGCGTGCTGCGGCCTCCGTCGAGGCCCGGGACAAGGTGTCGCGGGGCGATTCTCACCGGCCTCTGGACGACCAGGTCCGGGCAGGCGGCGGTCCCGGTCGGACACTACCCGGGGCGGGCCTCGGGCACGCCCGTCCTCACGTGGTCGGCTGGTCGGCCCTGGCGGTCGTCGGCGCCGTGACGGTGCGCGGCCGGGCGGGCGGCCGGGTCGTTAGGCGGTCGGGACGGTGGGCGGTCGGTGTAGGCGCGGCGCAGCGCGGGTCATGGCGCTGGCGGTCCGTCATGACGGTTTGCGGGGCGCGGGGCCGGGACGGCGGCCGGGTTGGTTTGGGGGTGGCTGCTGGTGGCCCGGGGACGGCTGCTGCGGGCCGGGAGCGTGGGCCACGCCGGGGCCGAGGATGAACGGGTTGCTCACCGGCCGTTCAACGGCGGTGGGCGTCGGCCCGCTCGCCGGGCGTGGTGGCCGGCGCTGCCGGACGCTCGCCACACCACCAGCTCCCGGCAGGGTGACAAGCCCTGCCGTCCGGACCGTCACCCAAACCGCACCACCACACCACTAGCAACCAGGGCAGAGGGACAGACAGAGGGGGTTCTCGGATTTTCCGGCAGCCCGAAAACCGCTTCTGAGCTGCGGAAACGCTCGGCGACGGGCGGAGGCGGCGGGGTACCTGCGGTGGTGGCTGCGGTGCTGCCTGCGGTGGCGTCTACGGTGGCGCCTGCGGTGGTACCTACATGCGATCGGCGCGGCACGGTCGGTCGGCCTGCGCCGCCGGTTTGGCGGCCGGGGTGACGAATCCGGGGACGGCGGCGTTGGAGCGGGGGTGAGCTGCACTTCGTCGTCCCGCGGCGCGGCGCGGTCTCGGGCTGGGGCCGGGCACCGACCGGGTCCTGGCCGCCGCGGGTGTACGGGCGCCGCGGTCCCCGCTGCCCTGGTCCCGGGAGTCGGTCGACGCCGATCTGCAGGGCGTGCTGGCGGGCCATCGGCGGCTGGTGGCCGCGCGGTGGGAGGAGGTGTTCGAGGGCTTGGACGAGGACGTCCTCGGGGAGGCCGCGCAGGAGGCCCGCCAGGAAGGGCTGGACCCCGGTCGGGCCGTCGATGTCCTGGTGCGGGGTCTGGTCAAGCGGTTGGAGGACTGGAAGCGGGCTGGCGGTGAGCTGGAGGAGTCGCTGGCCGCGGTGGCGCTGGGGAGGCCGCTGCCGGTGTGGGCGGCCGACGCCCTGGCCGCCGAGCAGGGGCGGCTGTGGGGCGCGTGGCAGGCGCTGCTGGAGGCGATCGCCCGGCACCACCACGGCGGCCCCGCCCCCCCTGGTGACCCGGCGGTGGCCGCGGAACTTGGTGACCGGCACCAGTACGCCACCAATGCTTTGACCTGCGAGAACGCCGCTACCTTGATGGCCCGCCAAGGTTTCTGGGCCCGGCCGCGGGCGGGCATCAAGGTATCGAGCGGGAACCTTGGTGGACCGTCCGACACCTTGATGCCCCGGGTGACCGCCGGAGCACGGCTCACCTTGATGCCGCTCCCAGGTCTGGCCGCCAGGGCGCCGGGCACCCGGACGGCTTGGCGGCTGTGGCCTCAAGGTATGAGGAGGGGTCACCAAGGTTTCCAGGCGATTCCTTGATGCCCGTCCGCGGCCGGGCCGGGAGCGGCAGGTGCAGCAGTTCGGCGGTGACGCCGGCCTGCGCTGTGCTGCACCAGGGCTCTGGACGGTGCAGCACAACCCGCTGCGCGCCCTGCTGCATGCTGCACCGCCGAGGGCGCGGCGGCATCCGGCCGGGACAACCTGCTGCACCTCGGGGACAACCAGGCCGGGCAGGCCGGCCCGCCCCGGACAACCTCCAGCAGCAGCATCAGGACAAGGGGGCACTGCGCCCCCTTGTCCTGATGCTGCACCAGCTTGTCGTCGTGCTGCATCACGTTGTCGTCGTGCTGCACCGCGTTGTCGTCGTGGTGCAGCGCGTTGTCGTCGTGGTGCAGCGCCGGGTGGGCGGTGTTGTGGGCGAGCGGGTGGCCGGGGGCCGTGGAGTCGACGAGGAAGGCGCCCTCGACCAGGACGGCCCAGCCGTCGATGCGGCCGACGCCGCGCTCAATCCAGCCGAGCGCCCGGCCGTCCTTGCGGACGTAGAACAGACGGGGCCCGGCTCCAGCCGACCAGGTCCCAGCCGGAACCGAGCAGCGTTCCGGCGTTGCGAATCAGGTCGTAGCGGCCCAGGCCGCGCAGGTACGGATCCAGCGGCGGGCACAGCGGGTCGTCGTCCTGCTGGCGACAGTGCACCTGTAAAACGATATATCCGACAATTGCAGACCATATGCGATCTCTTTTGAGTGATTTCAGTCACGCTGCCGCAACTTCAAGCCGTGGCCCGCCAATTTACAGGCCAATCGACAATAGTCATTTAGCATTCAAAGCGAACTCGACGCCAAGGGGGTGGATCTGGGCCTATTTGGGTGGCTACTGTCGTCGCGGTTGAGAAAATTCGATACAGAGGCTCCGCGCAAAGCGATCCATCGCCCGCGGAGGGGATATGCGCAGGACTTTCGGAACTGGCCCGATAGCCAGGGCGATCGGAGTTGTGGCCGGTTCCCCCGAAGTCGCCGGCGCCGCCGGCCGCGCCATCCCGAGCCCCTGCCTGCGCGTCCCAGGAAGGTTACGTCTTCCCAGCTCAAACAGGGTAGAAGCGTTCCCGCGTCCCAGATCGCCGTCCCACCGTTGCAGCTGGGACGAACCGGCCGGCAAAGCTGACGGCGAACACCGAAAGGGAGCAACTGTGAGCACATCATGTTCAGACACAGTCAGGATGGTGAAATGACCAGGTTCACGACCAGGTTCGCCAAGGGGACCGCGATCGCGGCCGCAGCGGTCGCGCTGGCGGCCTTCGCTCCGACGGCGGCCCAAGCCCATGGCCCGTCCGACCTCACCCCCGCCACGGCGGGCTCCAGCGCGCCCGCCAGCCCCGCCCTCGCAATGCCCGCCTGTATCCACAACGCGGACGCCGACAATGGCGTCTTCACGTTGGCCGGCGACACCATCGAGCCGGGCGCGGCCTGGTGCAGCTTCAGCTACATATACGAACTCGCCATGCAGAGCGACGGCAACCTCGTGCTGTACAACAGGGAGAGGCGCGAGCCGATCTGGGCCAGCGGCACGTACAACCACCCAGGCGCGAAGGCGAAGATGCAGTGGGACGGGAACTTCGTCATCTACGACACCAACGGCGCCGCCCTGTGGTCCACCGGCACCTGGTGGGCCGGCCCCAACTCGTGCTTCGTGTTCCAGAATGACGGCAACCTGGTCCTCTACAAGGCCGACGGCACCGCGGCATGGGCCAGCAACACCCGCTTCGGCTGACCTCCCACCCGGCGGGGCAGATTCCTCTGCCCCGCCGCAGCACCTGAACGCGACGGCGACGGGGGCCGCCACCCGTGGGTGGCGGCCCCCGTCGCCATGGTGCGGCCCGGCGCCGGCCGGGCGCTCTGGTGTGCGCGCAGGATGGCGTCCAGCGCGAGGTCCGCGGTGGGGTGGGTCTTGGGGCGGGAGAAGGTGTCGACGAGAAGCCTGGCGCCGGGCGGCTGGTAGAGGACGGCGATCCATCCGGCCTGGCCCCACGGCCCTTCGGGCAGCGGCGCGGTCCAGCCGATCGGCGTGCTGTCGTGGCGCAGCTGGAGAACGCCTTGGGCGTCGGGGGTGAGCCAGGAGCCGAGTTCCCAGCCGGGGCCGAAGGTGGGCTCCAGGTCGTCCAGGAGGTCGGGGAAGTCGAAGCGGCGCTCGGGGTCGGTGCAGGCCTCCCGGCGGGCCTGCTCGGCGGCCTCGGCCGCGGACCGCCAGGCCGGCGTCTGCCCGGCGTCCTGCCCGGGAACGGCGTCGGGCTCGGGCGCGGGGGGCGGTTGGCTGCTCGGCCGGGCCGTCGTCGCCCGGGGTTTCGCCCCGCGAGGCGTTAGTCTCCCCGGCGCCGGGGCCATCGGCGTCGCCCGGGCCGTCGTCGTCCAGGCCGTCGAGGCCCCAGCGGTCGAGCCGCTCGCGCGAGCGGGCGACCAGGCGCTCGTGCTCGCTCAGGTCCGGCCAGCGGGCCTTGTCCCGGATCTCCTGCGCGGCCATGTAGGCGCGGGTGCCGTAGACGGGCAGCACCTTCGCCAGTTCCGCGAACGCGTCGGCCGGATCGCCGGCCGCGGTCTCCTCCAGGAAGCGGCTCAGTCGGCGGCGCAGCGCGTCAGCGATCCCGAGGAGGTGCTGGCCGTCTTCTCCCCAGCGGGCGGCCACGACGTCGTCGGCCCCGGCGGCGGCCGCCGGTGCAGCAGGCGCAGCGAGCGCAGCGGGTGCCGCGTCGGCCGGTGCAGCAGCGGGGCCGGCTGCTGCACTGGGCGGTGCAGCAGCGTCTGGTGCAGCGGCGCTCGCTGCTACTTGTGCTGCTTCTTCGCGGGCCTTGGCCTTGGCACGGTCGACCTTGCTGCGGCACGAGCGCGAGCAGTAGGTGCGCGGCCGCCCGGTGGAGCCCTTGAGCGCCGGGTTCGCGCAGCCGGACCGGGCGCACCGCGGGGCCGGTTGCGCGTCGTCGGCCGGCTGGTCGGTGGCGGCGGTCGGCGGGGCGCTGTCCATCCCGGGATCGTAGCCATCAAGGCCGACGCCCCGGCCGGGTTTCGCCTCGCCGCCGGGCGCGGGGCGAAACCTCAGGCGGCGGGTAGCAGGCCTGCTGCACCCCCTTGTCCTGCTGCTGCTGCCAGTGCCCCGTAGTGCAGCAGCAGCGGCGCTGCACGGCTGTGACCTGCACCGGTTTCAGTATTGCAGTTGGAATTCATGAAATGGGGATGGGGTGGCTCTGCTGGTGTCTGACGAGGTGGTGCTCGTCGACCCCTGCATCCCGGGCAGCCCGGATCCTCGCCGCGATGTCACCGGGCAGGCCTTCGGTCGACATCGTGGCCCAGTCCCCGGCGTCGCTGGGTCCTGTGGGCGTCGTACCTGTCACGTGTGCGCCGCCCGGGCCTGGCAGGCCCTGCGTAGGGACCACTACTCGGCCTCCTGGCAGGGTCCGCTCACTGGTCCAGGTCTGGCAGCAGTGCGCCCTCGGACATGGGAGGGCTACCTCTGCAGCCTCTGCTCCCGGCGGCAGGGCGTGCACGGTTGCAGTATGGAGTCGTTGGGGCAGCTGTTGTGTCAGCCGCCGACGGACTGCGCGAGGGAGTTGTGATGGCGTCGAACGAGTCTCCGGCCTCGGAAGTCTCGCCGGAGGCGGAAGCGCGGACAGAGTTGCTGAAGGCGATCAGCGTGGAGACCCGGGCGCTGGGCGAGTACACCGGACAGCACCACCGGGCCCTGGTGGAGCTGGCGCATGCGTACGCGCTGGTGACCGGCGGCCTTGGGGCGCCGGCCACCTCCAGTCCCGAGCAGCGCCTGTAGACCGGCAGACGGTAGCGCGGTGATGCTCGACGGCGGTGGTCCGGAAGACGAGCAGCAGTTGCTGGGCTCGGCGTTCGCCGGGTTGGCGGCCGGGGTGCTCCTGCTGGACGCAGGGGGACGGATTGTGGCCGTCAATCCGTGGGCCGAGGGACTGCTGGGCCGGGCGGCGGCGATGATGGTGGGGGCGGATGCGCACGAGTTGCTGCATCGGGATCCCGGCGGTGCTCCGGTTCCGCGCTCCCGGTGTCGGCTGTTGGCGGTCGCCGCGCAGGGGCGGCCGGCCTGGGGTGAGAGCGACGCTTTTCTGGCCGGCGACGGCAGGGCTCTGCCGGTGCGCTGGTCGGCGGCACCCATCATGAGTGGGGGCCGGACGGTGGGTTTGGCCGTGTTGTTCGCCGATGTCGCGGGGAGCAGTGCGCCCATTACGCGGGAGGCTGCCCGGGTGAGCCTTCTGGAGGGCCTGACCGAGCGGCTGACCCTGGTCGGCGCGATCACCGAGGTGCTGTCCGAGACCCTCGACGTCGAGGAGGCGGTGGATCGGCTCGGCCCGCTGCTCATCCCCGAGCTCGCGGACTGGGTGGCCGTGGATCTGCGGACCCCTGAGGGCGACATCCGCCGGGTTGCCGTCCTCGGCCTGGCGGGGCGGGATTTCGCTCTGGAGGCGTGGCGGGGTCCGCTGCCGCCGCCGACGGCCCTGTCGCGTTCGGCGCTGGTGCGGGTGCTGCACGGCGCAGAGCCTGTTGTGCTCGGTGTGCGGGAGATGGCCGAACCGCCCGATGCCCCGCTCGCTGCCGTCCAGACGGGCTTCCTGCGCGCCCTGGGCGCGACCTCGGCGGCTGTCGTGCCACTGACCAGCAGCCGCGAGACCACCGGGGCGATCACGGCCGTGCGCACCGGTGCGGGCCGGCCCTTCACCGAAGGCGAGCTGGCCCTGCTCGCCGACATCGGTCACCGGGCCGGCGTGGCCATCGACAACGCCCGCTTGTTCGGCGAGCAGCGCGATATCGCGACTGCTATGCAGCACAATCTGCTCACTGAGCTGCCGCGCGACCCGGACATGCGGCTGGCTGCCCGTTATCAGCCCGCCCCTGCCGGTTCGCGGGTCGGGGGTGACTGGTACGACGCGTTCCGGCTCAGCGACGGCGCGACGGCGCTGGTGATCGGCGACGTGATTGGACACGATCTCCAGGCGGCGGCCTGGATGGCCCAGCTGCGTAACTTCCTTCGCGCTCTGGCCTGGGATCGGCACGAGGCGCCAGCCTCTGTCATGGCGCGACTCGATGACGCGATGGCGAGCCTGACGGATGTTCCCATGGCAACCGTGATCCTCGCCTACGTCGAGAAGCCCTTGGCCGCCGGGCCGTGGCGGCTGCGATGGACAAGTGCCGGGCATCCGCCACCGCTGCTGCTTCCCGCGGCCGCAACGCCGTCCGGCGGCGGGGCGCGTTACCTGGAGGCCGGCCAAGGGCTCGTCCTTGGAGCGGGCGGGGATCCCGAGCGTCATGACGGCACAGAGGACCTACCGGCCGGCTCAACGCTGCTGCTGTTCACGGACGGCCTCGTGGAAATCCCGGGTACCGATCTCGGGGCGGGACTGGAAAGGCTGCGCCGTCACGCCGCCCACGTGGCGGGATACCCACTGGAGGAGTTCTGCGATCAGATTCTTCGGATCGTGCCATCCGGCAGCACCGACGACACGGCACTTCTCGCCCTCCGGATACCGCCAGACTGAACCAGCTCGCCATGAAGCGCCGTCACACTCGTGATGGCCAGGCCAGCCACTGCGGCGGGCTCGCAGACTTTCGCCGCGTGAGTCAGCGCCGGGCCGCCCGTCCCACATCACCACGCGCGGCCGGCACCAGCCGGACGCAAAGGGGAGGCCAGCGCCGGTGAGCGGCCCTGCCCGGACCGACGCGCCCACCCGCCACCCATCACATCCCCACCACCAGGACCAGGCGCACAGAGGTATGTCGGGCCGGTGAGATGCGCCGGAAACTGGCCTTAAGCTGCGGAAAAGGCCCTGGCTGCTGGCGGTGCGGGTCAGGTCAGCTGCTGGTTGCAGGCGGCGCGGAGCAGGGCGACGGCGTGGGGCGCGTCCGTGGAGAGCCAGGGGTCGCCGTCGGTGGCGTCGATGATCAGGCGGCCCTGGATGTAGGTGCCCCAGCCGTCGCCGAGCGCCTCGGCCCAGCCGAGCAGTCGGCGGTTCGGGTCGCGGACGGCGAACAGGTCTGAAGTGCTGTTCCAGCCCTCCACCACCAGGTCGCTCCCGTCGATGCTCCAGGTGTCGGTCGGGGCGCCCAGGCCGCGGGCGAGCGGCGAGGAGGAGGTGCGCTCGGAGGCCAGAGCCAGGAGCAGTTCCTGCGGCAGGGTGTCGACCGGTTGCGGCTGCTGCGCGACGGACGCTGCGAGGTGGCGCCCGTCGGCCGGAGCGGAACTCTGTTCTGCGGCCGGCGCGGCCTGGTCCGTTTCGACGCGCGGGGAAACGGTGGAGCGGGCAGCGGCCGTGCCGGCGCGGCTCGATTCGACGCGCGAGGAAACGATGGAGCGGGCAGCGGGTGTACTGGCGACCGCGCCGGTCTCATCGTCCGCTGCGGCGCCCCGGCCGATACCGGCGGCCGGGCCGGCGGTTTCGACGCGCGGGGAATCAAGGGGGGCGGCGGGCTCGGGGGTGGGCGCCTGGGCGTGGGCCTGTTCGGTGCGGAGCCGGGCGGCGGTCGTCTCGTAGCGCAGCACGTGGGCTTGGCGCATGATCCGCTGTGTGGCGCCGGTGAGGTTGGCCTCCAGGAGGGCGAGGGCCTGGTTGCAGCGCGGGTCGTCGCCTTCGCCGCGGCGGGCCTGTTCCAGGTTCTCCAGGAAGCGGGCGGTGCTGCGCTGCACGGCGGCGGCGAGTTCCAGGAGCTCGCGGTGGCCGGCTTCGCCGGTGGCCGGGATTTCGACGCGCGAGGAAACAAGGGCGTCGGCAACGGCGTCTTGCTGGTGCTCGGCCCGTCGGCGCCGGTAGGCCTTCGAGGAACAGGCCCGGTCACAGTAGACCGGGCGCCGGCCCGGGCCGGAGGCGCGCAGCTCGGCGCCGCACTCGACGCAGCCCTGTGCCTGCGACTGTGTCTCAATTCGTCGCACGTCGATACCCGACGTCACCTTGATTCGTCGCGCGTCGTTTCCGGTCTCCATGATCGGGAGGGTATCCGGCCGCCCGGACAGCGCGGTGGCGCCGGTGGCGTGCGGCCGGTCGTTGCGCATGCGCAGGGACGGCTTGCGCATGCGCAACGGCGTGGGCGAGGACAGCGGGCGGCGGTTGCGCAGGCGCAGCGCTCGGGGGTGTGTCTGTGCGGCCGGTTCTACTCGGTTTCGGTGTAGGTGAGGCCGCCTGGGCCGAGCGGTCGGCGCCCGCCTTCGGCTCGGGGCTGATCCGGGTGGGGCGTGGTGGGGAGGGTTTCCGGGAGCGGCAGGCGCTCGGCCGGCAGCAGCCGCTGTGGTTCGGCCGGGGGTGTGTCGGTGGCCGGGTCGGCGGAGGGCTGCCACAGGGGGCGGCGGGCGGGAGTCATGATCACAGTCTGCCCGTGACCGGGGTCGGGCCGGGCCGGTTCACCCGTCATGACGGATCCGATCACCGTCCCCCGTGTCAAGGACACGGGGGACAGCGAGGAGCAGGAGCAGCGGGAGCGGCAGCACGCGGTGAACGTGTTGCTCGCCGAGGCGGGCGAGGTGGGCCGTGTGGCGGCCGGGTGGGAGCGTGAGCTGGCGGCCCGGCAGGCGCAGGAGCGGCATCGCCGGGTGTTGGAGCGGGCCGCCGACGCCGTCGAGCGGGCCGCCGGCCGGGAGGTGGTCCCGGGCGGCGACGGGCAGCTGGACGAGGAGCTGGCGTACGACCTGGCCGCCGACATCGTCACCGGCAGCCCGTACGCCCACGCGCTCCCGGAGCTGGCGATGGGCGAGCGGATCGCACTGGTCGCGGTCTGCGCGCTGGCCGCGGCGATGCCCCACACGGTGCTCGGCGACCTGGAACGCGAGTTGCCCGCCCTGGCCGCCACGATGGACGCCGCCGTCACAGCGCGACGGCGGCGAAGCCCAGAAGGTAGGCCACGGCGAAGAAGAGAGGGATCCAGCGTTCGACACGATTGAGCGGGAGATAGACGCGCCAGTCCCGCCCCTCGCCAAGAGCACGCCATTCGGCGGCCACGAAGGCGCGGGCCGGCAGCCGCTCCTCGAACAGCCCGATCACCTCGAATTTGCCTTTGTTCAGCTGCTGGTAGGAACGGACGGTGATCCACCAGGTGCCGCACATGCCCAGCAGGACCAGCAGGGCCGCGAGTGCGAGTACGACCGGAGTCCCGCGGTGGTGCTCCTGGGACAGCCAGGTGCTGAGGAAGACGAGGAGAGTGCTGTGGAGGGTCAGGAAGAAGGTGTTGGCAAGGTTGCGCCGGGCGCTGACCCGGTCGGCCATCTCCACGCACAGCTTGTACTGCTCGAAGACGGCGGCGTGATACGTCGCGGCCGTGTCGCGGAAGTTCTCCGCGTCGATGTTCTCGTTCCACAGCGAGTCACTGATTTCGGCCACGTTGGCATCTCCGCTTGGTCGTTGCGGGGTCTCACACCGGATTCCCGACGTTCCTGTAGGTCTGCCACGCGGTGACGCGCCTGATGATGAGGACGATGAGCAGGCCGGCCACCACCTCGAGCGCTGTGAGGAGGGTGGACAGGTTCGCGTTGGTCAGCACATCGTGCTCGCTGTCGAACTGCTCGGCCGTGCGCCACTGCATCGGCCTGACGATGACGGCGGCGACCGCAAACGGCGCCCACCAGGCGTTGACCAGGGTGACTGAGGCGGACCGCCGGGGGGCGCTGGCCCGCCAGATGTCCGACACAACCTGGTACGGGATCCACAAGTTGGCTACCGGGACCGTCCAGCCGCCCACCACCCAACCCCGAGCCCGGCGGTGCGCGGCGGCACCGCTCATCAGCTCGGAGTTGATCCGGGCCCGCCACAGCCAGACCAGAAACGCGATGCCAGCCGCACCCCCTACCAGTACCGACACCCAGAACGACCCCAGCTTCGCAAGGACATCGGAGTCGGCGGCCAGCACGTCCGCGTCCGTCGCCTGCCCTTCCAGGTAGTCGTGGACGAGAAAGTAGATGCGCCAGTTGCCTACCGTGACCAACACCTCACGCACGCACGCCAACACGATCAGTGCCGTCGCGACGGTGGCCGCCCCGGTCACCGTCCTCGGCCGCTGCGCGGCGAGCGGGCTCGCGTTCGTCGGCATGCCTTGCTGTGGACCGTCCATGATCCTCCCCCAGAGATCCACGACCCGCAGCGCATTGCATGGGCCGGGATGCGATTGACCGCTGCCCTGTTGTGTCCCCGATTTCTCGGGATGTCATGCGGGACGGTCGTAACGGAACGGCACTAACCGATGCCGAGGAGTTGCAGCACCCGGCCCACGAGCCAGCCCAGCAGGGCCAGGACCGTGACCAAGGCGAATCCCTGCCACAGCGACCTCTGCGCGGCGAAAGTGGCCCGCCAGCTCATCATCCGTTTACGGACCCCCACGGACGCCAGGGCGTCCTTGATGGCGCGGGCCAGGTGGTGCGTGGGCGTGAACACGGCCAGCGTGGGCGTGAACAAGGCCACCGCCCTCCAGCCCGCCTTCACGCTGCGGGCCCCGCGGCGCACCAGCGCGCCCCGCGGGAGCTTGGTACGGGGCACGGGCCCCACCGGGCGCACGTGGGGCGCCCACTCGGGGCCGAAGGTGATGACGGCGCCGGTCCAGGGATCGCCCCCACTCACCTCGGCCAGCCGGGACGGGGTCGGCAGGTGCTCGTCCAGCCGCTCGGCCAGTTCCGGCACCCCGCCCGGCACCAGCAGGACGAGCTTGCGCGCGGGCTGGGTGGCACGGACCTGCTGGACCTCCCACCACAGCCCCTCGCCCGCCCCCAGGCGCAGCACGATGAGTTGGGACAGCTCCATCAGCCGCAGCACCGCCGGCTGCCAGTCGTCGAGCGGCAGGTAGAACCGCGCCGCCCCCAGCCGCGGCAGCCGCTCTCCCGGCCTACCCACCGTGATCACGGGTCCGACGGCGCCCAACGCCACCGCGAGCTGCTCCTCCCGTGAGTGGATGCTGACGAACGCCGCCGAGTCGTCGACTTGGGCCGCGAGGTCGTCGTCGGCGAAGCTGCGCAGGTAAAGCACGGGTTGGCGGCCGTCGGCCAGCAGCGCCTGGGCCGCGCCGCGCGCCGAGCGCGGGCGGGTGTAGCGCAGGCTCAGCACCGCGGCACCGATCGCGGCGAGGCCGCCGACCAGCGTCAGCATGAAGCGCATCGGCGGCATCTCATGGCCCCGCCGCTGTGCCGCGCTGACGGCGACGGCGCCCGCCGCGAACAGCACACATCCGGCACCGCTGGCCAGCAGGAACACCGGCCGCCGCCACCACGGTTGGGGCGGGGCGAACCGGCTGACCACGCTGATAATCTCCGCGGCACCCGACCTGCGCCGACGCCGCAGCCACAGCACGGGCCCGAGCAGCACCACGGCGGGCACCGCCCAGTACAGCGCTACCGCGCGCGACGAGCCGAGTTCACGGTCGAGCTGCGCCTGGTCCCGTCGGACATCCGCCGCCAGCCCGGCGACCTGCTCGCGGGCGAGGGAGACCTGGCCCTCCTCGATGCCCGTGGTGGCGGAGGAGACCGCGGAGCGGCTCGCTCCCAACGGGGCATTTTCCTTGAACCACGTGTCGCCCGCGCCGATCTCGGCTCGCGCGGACGCCTCCCCGGCGGCATACCGGTCCAGCGCGGCGGTGAACGCGGCAGCCCGAACGGGGGCGTCACGGAAGCGGTCGCAGGCCTGCAGATCCAGGCCCGCACTGGTCGCCAGGTGCAGCGCGACATAGACCGTGACGATCGCGACCACCGTGATCAGCCGGGCGAACGCCCGTAAGCGCGAGGACATCTCGGCTACCCCCTATCTCGCCGACACTGCCCCTCAGTGCGGACCCCGTCCCGTACTACCACCTCCCCCCACGGGCCGTGGCCAGTTCAGGCCACAACCACCAGCCAGACGAAACCGCACGCGCTCGCCAACGCACGTTGCTTCCGCAGGGGGAGTGTCATGAATTCGGCTCGGAGTACCAGCTGCTCCAGTGGCTGAGGTCTTCAAGATCGGCTATCGGCGTTCTTCCCCTCCGTTCGCTGCCGCGTTCAACGAGCAGGCCACACGGCCGGGTGCGGCCCGCTCCTGACGGCTACGCCTACACCATCGCCTACGCCAACGATCCGGCTGGCCGGCTGCCTGGACTCGTCCGCTGCCTCAACGAGGGCCGGGGCGCGGGTGGCGTCCCGGCCCTCGGGCCTGTGGTGTCGTCGGGTCAGGTCTCCTCCGTGCGGCAGCGTGCGCACGTGCAGAGCGGCCAGCCCTTGTCTGGGTGGTAGGCGCCGGGGTCGCCGGGGACGACGTCCACCTCGATGAGCGGGATCCGGTCGTAGCGGGTGCCGGCGCTGTCGACGCGGTAGGTGCCGATGCGCAGCCCGGGGTGTCGGTCGGCGCGCGGAACGAAGTCCGGGGAGGTGAGGTTGTCCCGGGTCCTGGTCGTCACCGGGCATCGCCCCGGTGCTGGCGGCGCCGGCGGCGCCCGTCGGCGAGTTGGCGTAGGACCGGGGCGCGGTGGGCGGCGCGGCCGGGGGCGGCGGGCCCCGAGGTTCCGGCCGGGGCGGTCGGGGGCCTCATGCGGCGCTCCGGTCGGTGGCGCACGGCCACGGGAGGGCGCGGCGCGCGCGGCGGTCGTTCTGGGTGCGGTGGTCGTCGCGCGGCGTGCGGGCGGTGGCGGTGCCGGTGGGCTCCGGGTGGTGGCGGGTGGTGTTGGCCGGGGCGCGTAGGGGCGCGGCCTGGGGGTGCGGGTGGCGGGGAGGGGGTGTCGTCATCGCGTGCTCCGGCTGGGCGGGGGACGGGGTGAGCGGCGGTCCGCCGTGTCCGGGGGGATTGCCATGGGGACCGCCGCAGTCGGCCGCCGCGTCCGTTTCCCGGCACCGGGAAGCTGGGAGTGGGGCGGCACGGTCACGACGCTACGCAGCGCCGGGCCGGGGCGAGAGTGCCCGTGCGTCTGCCAATCCGTCTGCCAATCCCGGGTCAGGCGGACCAGCGGGCGAGGACCTCGGCGACTTCGGGGATGTCGTCCTGGTGGTGGCGCAGGGCGGTGACGGCGGTGCGGGTGCGGTCGGCGGCGCGGGAGGAGGGGATGGCGGCCGCGGCGGCGAACATCGTGTCGGCGACGGCGGCGGCCTCTTCGGGTTCGCCGCCGTCGAGCAGCGCCGTCACGAGCCAGGAGGAGTAGAGGGCGTACTCGCGGGCGTGGGCGCTGTTGTAGTCGGCGAGGACGGTGCGCAGCAGGGGGACGGCGCGCAGTGGGCGGTGCAGGGTGGTGTAGACGCGGGCGGCCATGACGTCGTGTTCGGCGCGGGTGACCCAGTACAGCCACAGGCGCGGGTCGGTGCTGGCCGGGAGTTCGGCGTCGGCCTGGTCGACCTGGTCGAGGGTGGTGGAGATGGCGCCGAGCGCGGTGCGCTGGTCGCCGCAGAGGGCGGCGACCCAGGCGGTACGGGCGGAGGTGAGGGAGCGGGCGCGCAGGCAGTCGCCGGTGGTGGCCTGCTGCCCGGCCGCGCCAAGGAGCTCCAGCGCGCGACCGAGGCGGCCGCGGTTGGACTCCCAGTAGGCCCAGGATCCGAGGAGGTGGGCGGCGAGCGCGCCGTCGTGGGCCTGGCGGGCGGCCGCCACGCCCTTGCGGAACAGCGGCACCGGATCGACCCGGCCGCCGGAGTCCGTGGCCGCCCATCCGGCGAGCTGCGCCAGCTCGCCGACGGCGGTCAGCAGCCGGCGGCCGACGGCTTCGGTGTGGCAGCCGTTGTTGTGCAGCAGGATGGCGGCGTCCAGCTCGGCGGACACCTGCGTCACCAGGTCGCGTCCGGCGAGCAGGTCGTCGGCCAGGCGCAGGCCGTGGACCCGGCGTAGCAGTGCCTCGGCGTCCGCCGCGCCGACTGTGCGGCCGGCGCTCGTGCCGCACGGCGACAGCTCGGTGTCCGGTGGCAGAGCGTCGGCGATCACCTCGGCCGCCGTACGGGGTGCGGGCACCGCCAGCGCGGCGGCCCGGGCCGCTTTTGACGCGGCGCGGGCCCGGCGCAGCCGGCTCTCGTCCAGGTCCAGCACGGCGGCGAGCAGCGGCAGGTAGAGCGGGCCAGGGGCGCGTCCCTGGTACTCCACTTCCCAGCGCCAGACGTCGGTACGGGTCGGGCAGCAGCGGCCGGTGTCCGCCAGCTTCCGGGCGACGTCCTCTTCCGACAGTCCCAGCTCGCGGCGGCGAGCGGCGATCAGGAGGCCGATCCGCTCGACCCGGTACCCGCCCTCGTCCATGCCCTGCCCCGTCCACGCGCTCGTCCAGTGGGACCGTACCCACCCAGGACAACGCTCACCGGCCGCCGGGGAAACCCGCCGGCCGCCTCGGGTGTAGTTATGCGGGCTCAACCAGGGCAGAGATCAGCTTGCGCGCTGTCGCCTTGGTCAGCCGCTTGGCTGCGGTCTCCACCTTCTCCCGCGGGCCCCTGACCTTGATGGTGGTGCCCTTGACGGCCTTGGCGTACTGCACGTTGAACGTCTCCTTGCCGACCTGCTCGGCGAGGCTGACCAGGTACTTGATCTGGGCGGCGGTGGCCTTGTCGGTCTTCGCCGCCGCCGCGCGGGCGCGCCGCTCGGCGTAGTAGGCGTCGTTCTCCGCCTTGCGCTTGGCCTCGGACTCCTCGCTGCGGCACGTGACGTGCACGGTCTCGTACCAGCTCTGGGCACCGGGCTGACCCGTGACCGCCTCCCACAGGGCGTTCGTCGTCAGCGCCGACTCGTCCACGCCCTCCGTCAGCCCGGGGCCCACCAGGCCGTAGTAGCCGCTCCGGCCCCGAGGCAGGACAGTGAAGCCAGCCGGGATGGCGTGGGCTTCAAGCCAGTCGCCGCCGCAGCCGCAGTGCGTGGCGTGGTAGCGGCCCCATTTGCTCTCCAGCGGCTCGTACACCAGCCGGTCGCCGTAGTACTTCGTGTCCCGCGTGAATCCTGACATCGCAACAGTCTCCCGCCTCCCGGCGCGGACCGACGCCGGGTTTCGCCTGGTGGGCGGAAACTCACCGGTCGGCGTCCGGCTACCGGGTGCCGCGACGTCTGGGAGTACCGGTGACCACCCGCCCTGCCCCGCTGCCAGACTGGCGCTCATGACCTCCGACCGGCGCCCCCTGTGGCGCCCCTTCTCCGAGTCCCCCGCCGATCTGCCGGTCCAGCCGTCCCCCGAGGCCAGGCTGACGGCCGTGGAGCGGGCACCGTTCCTGGAACCCGCACCGCCGACCGATCCGGCGCAGCGGCCCCCGGCCGGCGCCCGCCGACCGCTCGGCCCCGGAGGCCTGGCCGCCGCCACCACCGACAGCTGACCCCCTGGCACGACGATGGCCGGGACCGATTCCGCGGGCCCGGCCATCGTCGTGTTCCCCGCAGGTGGTGGATGATGGACGGCGGCGGGCCGCTCCCATCGACACTGGGAGCGGCCCGCCGTTCGTGATGAGCGCTGTCGGGGGCGCGGTCTGTTACTTGACGGTGCGGGAGCGCGCGGCCGTGACGGTGGCGGTCGGGTCGGCGGCGCGCACCGCGGCGACGGCTCCGGCGGTCACCTGGTCGGCGGGGACGCCGGCCGGGCCGGCGCCGGTCGCGGTGTAGGTGACCGACTGGCCGTCGGCCGTGGTGACATCGACCTCGGAGCGGTAGACGCTGGTCGAGTCGGACGCGTTGGAGCCGGAGTTGCGGCTGAAGAAGCCCATGGTGTTCTCCTCGGGTATCGACGCTTCCCCTTATCCGTCAAGGGGAGCAAGGCTTCTTGTTTACTGGTTTGCCAGGAAGCAAGGTTCCTGGCCGTGGTGATGCCGGATCGGCTACTTCTGGACGATCGGCCGGTCGATGTGGTGGTGCTCGACTTCGACGTTGGTCTCGTCGATGCGCAGGTACTCGGCCACGCTCTCCGCGATGGCCACCGAGCGGTGCCGGCCGCCGCGGCAGGCGACGGTGACGTGGACCAGGCGCCGGCAGCGGTTGGCGTAGCCGTAGACGACGGCCTTGGCCGACTCCGCGATCCGCTCGACTTCCAGCATCACGCCGGGGGCCCGGAGAACGTGGTCGCGCACGGCTTCGTCCAGGCCGGTCAGCTCCCGCATCCGCGGGCCGTGGTGCGGGTTCCTGAAGCGGTCGCCGACGTTGTAGACCAGGCCGTCGTGCGCGGCAACCAGCGCCAGGGCGTCGTCATGCAGGGTGCCGATCGACCCGGCTCCGGCAGTCTGCCGGTGCCAGGCCGAGGCAGGCAGGCGGTCGGCGACGGCATCCGCGCGGGCGGCGGTACGCCCCTGGTTGATCCGTACCCGGGTGCTGCGGGCGACGGCCAGGACGTAGCCGATCCGGCGCGCTTCCAACAGAGCGCGCAGGCCGGGGTCCTGGCCGTAGGCCTCGTCGCCGGTTCACCCAGGAGGCGCTGATCCCGGCGTCCAGTGCCGCAGCGATCATCTGCCCGGCCAGCGTGGGCTTGGTCGCGAACTCTACGTGGTCGGGAACCCCCGCCTGGGTGCGGCGCTCGGCGTCCCGACACCATGCGTCGTCAGGCAGGTAGAGCCGACGGTCGATCAACGCTCGCCCCTTGCTGGAGGCGTAGGCGAGGAAGACGCCGACCTGGCTGTTCTCGATGCGCCCGGCGGTGCCGGTGTACTGCCGCTGTACGCCTGCCGAACTGCGGCCCTTCTTCAGGAAGCCTGTCTCGTCGACAACGAGGACACCGTCGTCAGTGCCGAGGTGCTCGAAGACGTAGGCGCGTACTTCGTCGCGGACCGCGTCGGCGTCCCAGCGTGCGCTTCGCAGCAGTCGCCGCATCGGGCCGGGACGGACGTGACCGGCCTGCTCGGCCAGCCGCCAGCAGTTCTTCCGTTCGACGCTGGACAGAAGCCCGAGCACGAAGGCACGGGCGGTGGAACGAGGCTCCACCCGCCGGAACCGGCCCGCGATCCGGGCCATGGCCTGGTCGAACATCGCCCGCCACCGGGCCGCGTCTATGCCGTGACCCGCGGCCACCGCACGATCTTCAGGAGTCCACACAACCCCCGATGATCACGCAGCGGCCGCGCCAGTTCCCGCGTCGGTCCGACGCAGGAGCGCGGATCAGGAGAGGTCAACCCCCCGCGTACTCCAGCGGCGGCGCGATCGCCTGAGCGTCCGCACCTTCACCCACCCACAGGCCGATCAAAAGTGCGGCCGTCGCCTCCAGTAGGCCCGCCCGGTCGAGCCCTCCTCCGTTGACCGGCACGCAGCCGAGGTCGCGGACAAGGAACCGAACCGCTTCGAGAGCCGGTGCATCGTCACCGCAGATTGGCACCGCGAGGGGGCGTCCGCCGAAGACCGGCGGGGTCAAACGCCACACGCTCTCGTGACAGAGATTGAATGCCTTGACCACGGACGCGCCGGGTGCTGCGGCCGCGATGCGCTCGGCCGCCGAGGGGCCGCCCCAGGTCTCAAGGACGAAGCCCAGCGCCATCGGGTTGCTGCAGTCAATCAGCGTTCGGCCTCGCACGGTGTCGGCCAGGCCGGACACTACGCCGATCGCCGCTGAGTACGGCACGGCCAGCAGCATCGCGTCCCGGCCGTGCCGGGCCGCGTCCCGCAGAGTCCCCGCCTGTGCGCCGATCTGGTCCGCCAGAGCCGCGGCGCGGCCGGCGTCCCGCCCGCCCACCAGTACGTCGTGGCCGGCACGCGACCATCGTGTACCCAGCACCCGCGCCATGTTGCCCGTACCGGCAATACCGATCCTCATCAGTCCAGCCTCTCGTAGTGATCCCTGTCGTCGGATTCGGGACGACACTAGGAAGCTGCTCGGGCACCATCTGGTAAGTGACCACTGATCAGGGATTTGTCGCCGACTGTCGTGCCCGGCTCGCTTTCGATCTGCTCGCCAACACCTGGAACGCCGTGGTGATGTGGACGCTACGCGGGGGCCCCGCGCGGCCCGGTGAGCTGCGCGAGCGGATCGGCGGGATCAGTCCCAAAGTCCTTACGGAGACGCTGCGTCGGCTCCAGTTCAACGGGTTGGTGGAGCGCCGCGCGTACGCCGAGTCGCCGCCGCGCGTGGAGTACTCCCTCACCCGGTTGGGGCGGACACTGCTGGAGCCGCTCGAAGCGTTCGGCACCTGGGCCTTCGAACACGGCGAAGACGTGATGGCAGCGCGAGAGCAGGCGGAGGAAGCTGGACACAGTCGCGGTTGACGCCGATGGCAAGCGGGCCCGTCAGCCGCTCAGAGCCGATCACAAAGTCACACTGGAGTACTAGCCGCCACGATGGACGCCGCCGTGACGGCCAGCCGGACCGCCGGCCCGAACACAGACCTCACAGCCTGTCTCTGAAGCGCTCCCACCTGGGAAAAGGGCCAGTCAATAACACAACCCCTACAGCCCCTACAGGCATGACACAGGCCGGCGCCGGGTTCGGGCGGCTGCTCGCGGGCAGGGGGAGAGTGTGGGCAAGCGGCGGAACCAGGAGCCGGGCGGCCTGGTCGGTGAGGCCGAGGCGCGGCGGCTGACCGGTGCGCTGCGCGAGTCGGTGGAGCAGGTGCGCACCGCCGTCCTGGTACTGGCCGAGCGGGTACGCGCGGCGCACCACGGCCGGGTGTGGATCGCCTTGGGCTATCCGTCGTGGGGTGCGTACGCGGCCGGGGAACTCGACGTCTCGCGGTCGACGGCGTACCGGCTGCTGGACCTGGCAGCGACGGCCGAGGCGATCGAGGACGTCGTCGGCCGCACGCGAGCGACCGAGCGGTTCTGACGGACCACAGGTCCGACGCGGAACACGGTCACCTGGGGCAACGAGCCGCGATTTCCTAGCGAAACGGACATAGCGGGGGACATGGCTGGGACGGCGGTGGTCAGAACGCCGTGGTGTCCAGGACGAGGTTGAACGGCTCGGGCAGGTCGATCGGGGTGCCGAAGGGGTGCGGGCCGTCCACTACGGCGTAGCCGAGGTCGTGGGGCTCGGAGAACAGGGTGCAGGTGCGGTTCTGCCGGTCGGCGAGCAGGTAGAGCGGGGCGCCGTACTGGGCGTAGCGCTTGCGTTTGGTGACGTGGTCGGTGTCGCCGTTGGATTCGGAGGTGATCTCGACGACCAGGAGGGTCTGGTCGGGGGTGAGGGCGCCGGCGCCTTTGGCGAGGTCTTCGGGGATGACGGCAAGGTCGGGCATGTACCAGTTGGATGAGCCGGGCAGGTCGAGGTTGCCGGAGCCGCTGATGCAGCCGAGTTCGTCGACGCGGCGGTCGAGCTGGCGGCGGGTCTTGGCGGCGACGTTCTCGTGGTCCCATGTGGGTGACACCAGGACGATCCGCCCCTCGATGACCTGGGCCCACCGGTGGTCGATGAGCTGGACGGCGTACTTCAGCGCGGCCTCGTGGTTCACGTCCGCGTACGCGATCGGCTGCGCGCTCAACGGTCCGCCTCCCTCCACACCGGGCCGCAGGATGTCCGGTCGGATACCCGCGCTCCCACAGTAGCCGCCCCCAACCGGTCTGTGGGCCGTTCCGGCCGGCAGCTCCCCGGCCGCGGCGCCCCGCCCTCGGGGGTGCCGTGGCGTCGGCCGCACGGGCGTGCGACCTACGATGGGTCGGTGTCCGACACCGATTTCCCCGCTGACCTGCTCGAACTCCAGCGCCGCTGGTACACCGCCGAGGCCGACTGGGCCGCCGACCCGACCGCGGAGCAGCGGGCCGCGTTCGCCGCGGTCGGCTCCGAGCTGTACTCGCACGAGCACTGGGCGAAGGCGGGCAACCGGCACGAGGCCGAGATGAAGCTCAAGCAGGCCGCCCTCCCGGAGACCTCCCAGCAGCCGACGGCCTGACCGCCGGTCGGCCTCCTGCGCATGCGTCTGCTCCCGGGCCGGACGACGGTGAAGGGGTCGCGCAGTACGTCGGGAGGCATCGGTGGCAGATGACGTCAGGACCGAAGGGCCGGACGGAGCGCACCGCCGACCGCCCAGGGTGGACGACGCGACGGTCGAGGCGCTGGGGATGCTGACGAAGGCGTTGGAGTACACCGAGCGGGCCCGCGGTCACCTGTACGCGGTGCACCACATGACCGGCGGCGCCGACCGAATGCTCGCCGAGGCGGCGCGGATGCTGCGCCAGGCCGGGCACGAGGAGCAGGCCGGCCTGGTCGAGCGGGAGCTCCTGGGCCGCGACGTCATCCCGGGCATGTGGACCTACCAACTGATCGAAGCCTACGACCGCACCTACTACCAGGCGTTCACCACCGTCGAGGAACAGGTCCGCCAAAACCTCGCCGCCGGCCGCCGGCACCTCGCTGAGGCCGAGATGCAGCAGGCCGCACGCTCCCGCCGACGTCGGCCATAGACCTGCGGCCGGATCCCCGATGCCCGACGGCGGCCCGCCCACGCGCGTGCCCGAACCCGCACCGAAGCCGTTCACCGGTCATGAGTGCCAGGTACTCAAGGAGATCCGATCCGCCCTTGTGGCGCCGTTGCACGACCGACGTGCCGGTTCCCGCGCGGACAGCCGAAGACAGGCGCCTTCATCCTGCGAAGTGGTCATGCCACCGGCCGGTGGCGACGGTGTTGGGGTGGTTCGGTCCGAGAACCCGGGTCTGGTCGTGCAGAACCCCTTGCAGAAGCCTTGCGGCTTCGGCGGCGCTGCCGGACTTACCGAGGTTGAAGGCGTGCTGATAGCGGTTGACAAGGGTGTCGGGGTGGTCGGGGCCCAAGACCCGCGCGCAGTCCGCGGCGAGCCTGGCATAGATCTGGGCAGCGTCGGCCCAGGACCCCGCCCGTCCGAGGTTGTAGGCCTGTTGGGAGCGGGCCAGGAGAGCGTGAGGGTGGACGGGGCCCCCTAGTCGGGCTTCGTCCTGCGCAATTTCGGCATAGAGTCGGGCGGCGCCCACCCGGTCTCCCTCTTGTCCGACGTTGTACGCGTGCTGGTGCCGGTTGATAAGGACATAGGGGTGATCGCTGCCCAGGACCCGTGCACGGTCCACGACCAGGGCAGCGAACAGAAGCACCGCCCCGGCCCGGTCACCCGACTCACCGACGTTATAGGCATGCTGATGCCGGGTCGTGAGGGTGTCAGGGTGATCGCCGCCCAGGACCCGTACACGGTCCACGACCAGGGCAGCGAACAGAAGCACCGCCCCGGCCCGGTCACCCGACTCACCGACGTTATAGGCATGCTGATGCCGGGTCGTGAGGGTGTCAGGGTGATCGCCGCCCAGGACCCGTACACGGTCCACGACCAGGGCAGCGAACAGAAGCACCGCCCCGGCCCGGTCACCCGACTCACCGACGTTGCAGGCATGCTGATGCCGGGCCTCAAGGGTGTCAGGGTGATCGCCGCCCAGGACCCGATCGCACCTCTGGACCAACTCCGCGAGCAGACGGACGGCTTTCCGGTAGTCGCCGGTCCCGCAAGCGCTGCGGGACTCCCCCCAAAGCGTGGCGAAAAACTCGACGGTCGCGGGGTTGTCCTGGCCGTCCCGGACAACCCCGGACGGTTCGATGACAGGGCCCGAACCGCTGGATGGTTCCCACCCGGGCGGGCCCTGGAGCTCTCCAGCAATGCGCTGGAGGGTCCGGTCGTCGTTGACGGCGGCGGCGCGGGCGAGAGCCTGATCAATGTCGTCGCCCACCGGGTCCGCGGTACTGCGCTCGCCCGGATCCGTGCCCCTGCGTACGCCGGATTCGGACGGTGGTTCGCCAGCCGGACCACCACGGGCGAGGGCCCGGAGCCGCTCCAGTTCGTCGGTCAGCTCCAGGACACGTTGCTGAACGCGGTTGGCAAGATCTTCGGCGTGGCGCTGCTTCTCCCGGGCACGTGCCAGTTCTTCCCTGGCCCGACGCTCCTGATCCAGTGCGCGGCCGAGCTGCTGCCGGACATCGCCCGGCGCCTGCAGGTAATCGGGCTGGCCGAGGAGCCGGTCGCGTTCGGCGGACAAACTGCCCACCCGCTCCTCCAGGGCGCTGATCATGGTCAGCAGCACCATCACCAGCTGCGCGGAGTTCCGGGCGGCCTCCTGGATCTCAGCCTGCTGCTCCAGGGCCCTGGTCAGCCGCTCGTAGGTCTCCATCTGCCGGGCGCGGGCCTGCTCCAGCTCGGCGCCAAGCCCGTGACCGCCCTCACGGGCGGCAGCACGGGCGGAGCGTGGATTGCTGGCCGCGTGCACTAACCGGGCGGCTTCGGCCTGACGCCTCTCGCGTAGCACCGGCTCGATCACCGTAGCCCTGATCAGCTCGGCCACGAAGGACTGCTCCGGCACCCGGCCGGACAGGTAGAGCCCGACCTGTGACCTGGAGTACCTGATCTTCTCCGCGACCGCGGTCATCGTCAGCCCGCTGGCGTCGACCTGAGCCCGCAGGAACAGCGCCAGTGCCTCGGCCTCGGGTGTCTCGGCCCGCACCGGCCCCCACGGCCTTCCGCCCCGGCCTCGCATTCCTCGCCCCCGTCCCCCTCGCAGGCTCCCCTTTTGCCTTGCATGTCCTGGGACAACCCGCTGTTGTCCGAACCTTACCTGCGGTGATGCCCCTTTCCGCTTTCGGACTATCCAGATCAACCGCACGATCTTCCCTGTCACCCGGCACACCCCCGGCCGGACACTATGGAGGAGACCATGACGATGCCCGAGCACACCTCTCAGACGCAGCCCGAGACCGCCCCGCTCCTGACCGCGTACGCCGCCCTCATCCTCCTCACTGCGGCCGTCATCGGCCTGATCACCGGAGGGCTCGCCTTCCTCAGCGGTAGCCCTGCGGCCGGTGCCATCCTCGCCGGGCTGAGCGGCACCGGAGTCAGCGTCCCGGTGCTGCACCGGCTGATCCGCTGAAGCCTCACAGCGGCCGGGCAGTAGGCCGGGCCACCGACACCGCTCGCCCTGGAAGTCACCCGTTACGGCTGCGCAGGGCCCACTGCTTGCGCCACTCAGGGCGCTCCCACAGGGCGTCGAAAAAGTTCTTCGAGAGGGTGGCGCGGGTCGGCGGCGAGCTGGCCCAGCGCGCGACGCACCCGACGCAGCTTCACCGCGTCAGCGCGCCGGCCCTTCTCCAGACAGCGCAGGGTGCGGGCGGCGGCGGGGACGTAGTGCAGCCCCGGCAACGTGCTCTCCTTCGTCGGGCATGCGAAAGGGCCCACCCCGGCGTGGGGATGGGCCCTCGGACGAGTGACTGGCTGTTTGCCCTGGCGTCAGTCCTGGCCGGCCTTGGCGATGCACTGCACGTCCAACTGGTCGGCGAGGTCGGTCAGCACCCCGCACAGCCCGCCAGTGGTCACCGGGTCCATGCCGGACACGCCGCGCCGCGCCCACTCGTCCCAGACCACGGCGATACCGCGCGGCAGGCGGCGTCCGCCGGGACCACCAGGGCATCGTCCTGGTCGCGGTGTACGGGGAGCTGGAACGGCTGCCCGCCGTCGCCGGGGGCCGGGATGTGCTGCTCGTTCATTTCCTCCGCTGCATTTTGGGGAATTCGGTCAAGCGGTTCATAAAAAACCCCAGCCGCCTTTTCAGGCGGCCGGGGCTGGCCATATTTCGGCGACACAGGTGCCGGTGGAGGGGTCAGATACCTTCCACGTCCATCCAGGCAATGTCGTTCAGCTCGACGTCGAGGCCGGCGGCGCGGTGTCCGTTGTCCTTGAAGTAGTGCTCGCGCAGGCCCTCGGCGAGGATCCGTTCCTGCTCGGCCTGGCTGGCTCCGGCGTCGCGGGCGGCGTAGAGCTGCTGGGCCACTGAGCCGGGCATCTTCTGGGTGATCGTGCGCTGGCGGGGGTCGTCGGTGGAGCCGCCGGCCGCGCTGTAGCCGAAGGTCGCCTGGATGTGGAGCATGAAGCCGTTCTTCTCGGCGTCGCGGCGTACCCGCTGCTTCACCCGCGGCTGCCAGGTGGCGCGGACCTTCTGCTCGATGGCCTTGGCGGCGGCCGGCTTCGGAATGCCCTGGCCCTTGAGCCAGCGCTGCACGGTGCGCTGGGAGACGCCGAGGTCCTGGGCGAGCTTCTTGGTGGAGCCCTTGGCGCCCTTGAGCAGGAAGCGCATCCGGGCGGGGACGGACTGCGGGATCGGCTTGGTGCGCTCGGCCCGCTCCAGGCCCTCGTCGATCTCCCGGCTCACACTGTCTCCTTCCCGGCCGCCGAGAGCGGCGGCCACTACTGGCGGTCCTGGTGGGCGGCCCGCCGGTCGGTGTCGGCGGGCCGCGCAGGGAGGCGGCCGGACACCTGGCCGCCGGCCTTCATGTGCCGGGCCGGGTCGGCGTCGTCGGCGAAACACTCTGCCCGTCGCCACTGACAGGCGCAGGCGGGCAGGGAACGGCCCGGAGCGGCGCTGGCCGTCTGCGGCGTCTGAGGGGTCTCTGGCCCTGGTCCGGGGCCATCAGAGGTTGTGGAGGTAGGCGAGCTGAATGGTGCGGGCGGCCTGCTCGGGGGTGTCGTGGAGCATCGCCTCCCGCGTGCTGATGTCGCCGATGAAGTAGTTCTCGTACACCACCACCCACCGGTCGCCGAGGCCGGCAAGGCCGCGCTCGACCCAGCCGACCTGATGGCCCTCGCCCGTCACGAGGTAGACGTCCGGGTTGACCGTCCAGCTGGCCAGCGCCCACCAGTCGCCGAACCGTCCCGCGTCGAGGGCGATGTGCACGTCGCTGGGGGCCGGCGTCGGTGCATCGGGTCGGCCGGGACGGGAACCTCGACGGGCGGTTGCTGCGCAGCGGGCGCGGCCGGGGCGGGCAGGGGCGCGGTCTGCTGCTGGGCGAGGCGCTGGTCGACGAGTTCGCGCGTTTGCCAAACCGTGATGGCCTGGCACAGCTCCCTCCCACCCCAATTCATCCTTAATGTCCATATTCTAAATGATCGACTACAGGGTACTCAGTCCCGTTTTTCTGTGCGGCGCTTGACCTTCGGTCAGAGGTCAGCTGGTAGCGGCCGCATGCGTTGACGTGCTGGTTTTCTGACCTATAGCGTCCGCTTGGTTCTAACTTTGCCAGCTCGGGGGTGCTGGATACTCCCGGGTGCATCTCGCTTTCTGGAGTTCCTATGCGTACTGCTCGCAGACTGGCCTGGCCGCTTGGCGCGGCTCTGGCGATACCCGTGATGGCCGCTCCTATGCCGGCGGCGGCCGTCGACACCGCGCCGCCGTCCGCGGTGGAGGGCTTCGCGTACCCGGACGCGGCGAAGGTCCTCGCCGACCAGCACATCACCCTGAAGACCGGCGACGGACACATCACCCTCGCGGAGTGCGCCTCGGCCGTAGGCCTGATACACCTGTTCAGCCGCCAGGTTGAACAGGAAGAGGTTTGCTTCAAGGTCACCGGGCCGACCGGCTATCTCGCCCTGGAGATCCCGAAGGTCTACCTCATCCGGGGCACCGAGCACGCCATCAAGGCCACTGTCAGCACCGACGGCAACGCCACCACAATCGACATTCCCAAGAACGACTGGCGGGCAGTCGGCGAGGCCGGGTCCTCCCGCAACGCCACCACCCTGCTTGAGCTCACCGCCACCGACGGGCCAGCCGCCCCCTCCCCCTCCGGCGACTTCCCGGCCGTCGGCACGGTGACCGTGGACCAGCCCGGCCGAAACCCGAACGCGAAGGCCTGCACGGCAACCCTGGTCGACCGCAACTGGGTGCTCACCGCCGCGTCCTGCTTCGGCGACAAGCCCGCCGCCGGCGCGCCCGCTGCCAAGAGCACCGCCACCATCGGCGGCCGCACCGTCGGCATCGCCGAACTGGCCCCTCGCACGGACCGCGACCTGGTCATGGCCCGTCTCGCCACCCCGGTCAACGACATCACCCCCGCCAGCGTCGGCGCCACCGCGCCGGCCGCCACCGAGAACCTGCGCGCGGCCGGCTACGGCCGCACTGCCACCGAGTGGGCGCCGCTCAAGGCACACACCACCACCCACACCGTCAGCACTCTCACCACTACCACCATCGACACCACCCCAGCCGTCGGCCAAGCCCCTATCTGCCAAGGCGACGCTGGCGCCCCGCTGCTGCGCGATAAGAACGGCGCCACCGAGATCGCCGCCGTGGCCTCCCGCTCCTGGCAGGGCGGCTGCCTCGGCACACCCGCCACCGAGACCCGCACCAGCGCCACCAGCACCCGCGTCGACGACCTCACCGACTGGGTGAGGGACCTGCGGGCCAGCACGGCGGAGATCAAGCCCGGCATGCATGTGCAGGTCATCGGCTCGGACCGCAAGCTGTGGGAGACCGTCGCCGACTACAAGGCCGGCAGCTGGCTCGGCAGCTGGCAGCCCCTCCCAAGTGGCACCCTCGCCGCCGTGGACTCGGTGGCTATCGGTGACACCGTGCACGTCTTCGTCATCGGTTCCGACGGCCACGTGTACACGTGTGACGGCAAGGTCGGTGGCAGCTGGACCCCATGGGGCGAGGTCCCCGGCAACGCCACCGGAGTCAAGGACATCACCGCCACCGCCCGCGGCAACGTCCTCGACCTGCAGATGATCGGCTCCGACGGCTCCCTCTACAGCACCCAGGCCGACTACGCCGCCGGCCGGTGGGATCCGGCCTGGACCAAGATCAGCGACGACCGGCTGAGGGCCATCATCACCAGCATCGCCGAAAACAACGTGGTCCACGTCATCGCCATCGACGAGAACGGCAAGGTCCGCAACCGCGACGCCGACTACAACGCCGGCAAATGGACCCCGTGGGGCGAGGTCCCCGGCAACGCCACTGATGTCAAGGCCATCACCGCCGCCGCCCGCGGCAACGTCCTCGACCTGCAGATGATCGACTCCAACGGCTCCCTCTACAGCACCCAGGTCGACTACGCCGCCGGCCGGTGGGATCCGGCCTGGACCAAGATCAGCGACGACCGGCTGACGGCCGTCACCAGCATCGCCGAAGGCAACGTGGTCCACGTCATCGCCACCGACGAGAACGGCAAGGTCCGCAACCGCGACGCCGACTACAACGCCGGCAGGTGGACCCCGTGGGGCGAGGTCCCCGGCGGCGCCACCGGAGTCAAGGCCATCACCGCCACCACCACCAGCTGACCCGGCCCGCACGATGTCCCGCCAGACCCACCACCGGCCTGCCCGGCGTGACCCTGGCCGAATGCTCGGCGCGGTGCTCGCAACGGGTCACTTGGCCTCGGCACTGACGACAAATCACTCGAGACGGCTGCACTGACTCGACCGCCGAGGCCGTTCGCATTCAGCGAAGGCCTCCACCGAGTAAGGCGGGCGCAGTAGGCCCCGTACTGCTGTGGTGCTCGCGGATGTGGCGCATCGCGACACACCCTCGTCAAGCCTATTTCTTCCGTCTGACCCCCGACCCCTCGCCGCGAACCGCAGCTGGCCGGGCGGCACTTCGGTGCCCGAAACAGAAATGAGATGACGAAGTTCACATGAGGATGTCACTGACATCACGGGCCCGATCACGGCTTGCCGCCGGGTTCGTGGCCGGCAGCCTGATCACCGGGCTGCTCACAATTCCCGCGGTGGCGGCGGACACAGCGCCCGCCACCGCCGCGGACCCGGACCGGGTGAAGGCGGTCGCCGCCTGGCAGGCCGGCGGACCGGCCGTACGCCACGCCGCCGAGACGGCACTGACCGGCTCCGCCGATGACCTGAAGACCTTCCTGACGAGCGGCCAGGCCGCAGCGGCCGACCAGGACCTGCGCACGCAGATCGAGGAACTCATCGCGAAGTCCGGCCCCGGGGTGCGCGAAGCGGGAACGGCCGCGCTCAAGGGCTCGGCCGCCGACCTGAAGGCATTCCTCGACAAGGGCGCCCAGAGGAACTTCAACGACGACCAACGCGTGCAGCTAGCACGAATCATGGACACCGGCGGCCCCGGTGTTAAGGAAGCCGCCAGCAAGGCGCTCGACGGCACCATGACGGACGTCAACAAGTTCCTGAACGAAGGCCAGTTCAGGGCACGCAATGACGACGACCGGGTCCACCTCGCGCAGCTGATGGACTCCGGCGGACCGGAGGTGAAGAAAGCCGCCAGCGCCGCGCTGGACGGCGGCATGGACGACGTGCGGCAGTTCCTGCAGTACGGCTATCAGACCGCCGCCGCCCACGACCAGGAAACCCTGACGGTCGCCCAGCTGGCCGACCTGACGAATAACTCCTCCGCCCAGGCCGGCCAGCAGGCCCAGACCGCGCTGGACGCGGCCGGCAAGGCCCTGGACGCGACCCAGCTCGCCAAGGAGGCCTCCGAACGGGCCGCCAACGAGACCAAGGCCGCCCAGGGCTCCGCCGGCAAGGCGTCCAACGCCGCCAGCCGCGCCGCGGACGCCGCGACCCGGGCCGCCGATGCCGCCCAGACCGCCTCGAAGGCAGCCAAGTCCGCCAACGAGGCCTCCCGCCAGGCCGCCAACGCCGCAACGAACGCGGCTTCAGCCGCCACGAAGGCCGGCAACGCCGCCGCCCGCGCGCTGGCCGCCGCCGGCGACGCCGCGGGCAACGCCGGCCTGGCCGACACGGCCCGCGCGGCCGCCGTCACCGCGCGCAAGGCGGCGGTCGACGCCCAAACCGCGGGTGAGGCCGCCGCATGGGCCGGACGGTCCGCGTCCCAGGCCGGACTCGCCGCCCTGGCAGCCGCCGCCGCAGGCGGCAACGCCGGCAAGGCCGCCGACGCCGCCGCCGAAGCCGCCGACTACTCCGGCGTGGCGGGCGCTGACGCCGCCCGGGCCCGCAGCGCCGCCTCCCGTGCGAAGGCCGCAGCAGCGGAGGCGACGCGCGCCGCCAACGCCACTCGCACGATCGCCAACCAGGCCGCCACCGCGGCCGGTGAGGCCCAGCGCGCCGCCAACGACGCCGCCTCACACGCCGAAGCCGCGGCCACAGCGGCCGAGGAAGCCGCCAAACACGCTGGCGACGCGAACTCTGCGGCCAACATCGCACAAACCGCCGCCGACGCTGCCAACACGAGCGCCAACTCCGCGGCGAACTCCGCCGCCCAGGCCCACAAGGTCGCCGACATCGCCCGCGCCTCGGACGCGGAGCGGCTCACCGCCCAGCAGGCCACCGAGATGGCCGCCGCCGACGAGGCCTACCGCGAGGCCGACCAGAAGACGAAGGCCGCCGCCTGGGAGTCCGGCAAGGCCACCCAGTTCGCCGCCGACACCGAGCAGCTCATCAAGGACGCCACCGCGTCCGACGCCGACCCGAAGACGGCCGTACTCAAGGGCCGCCAGGCCGCCTTCCGGCTCCTGGACACCGCCGGCCCGTGGACCAAGGCCGCCGCCCAGAGCGCGCTGGAGGGCGACGACAGCGCCGTCCAGGCGTTCCTGAGCAGCGGCCTGACGACCGCCCGCGACTACGACGACCGCACCAGCGTGATGGCGATCGCCAAGTCCTCCGGCAAGCTGGAGAAACGTCTCGCGGCCGAGACCGCCTCCGTCGGCACCGCCGACCAGGTGCGGGCGTTCCTCGCCACCGGTCAGTACCCGGGCAAGGACCACGACGACCGCGTCCAGCTCGCGCAGATCATGGACGTCGGCGGACCCGGTGTGAAGGAAGCCGCCAGCAAGGCCCTGGACGGCACGATCGACGATGTCCGTGCCTTCCTTGCCACCGGCCAGTACAGGGCCCGCAACGACGACAACCGCGTTCTGGTCGCCCAGGCCCTTGACACTGGTGGCCCCGAGGTCAAGGCGGCCGCTCAGGCCGTCCTGTCCGGCCCCGCCGACCGCCTCGTGCCGTTCCTGCAGACCGGCCTGCCCAAGGCCCAGCAGCGCGACGCGATGACCGCCGCCCACGTGGCCACCATCGCGTCCTACCTCGCCACCATCGACGGCTCCGTCGCCCAGGCGCGCCAGTACGCCGCCCAGGCCGCCCAGTCCTACGCCACCGCCCGCGGCGCCGCCAACGAGGCCGCCGGCTACGCCAACCAGGCCGGCCAGTCCGCCCAGCAGGCCCAGGGCTTCGCCAACCAGGCCGCCCAGTCCGCACAATCCGCCCAGGCGAGCGCCCAGCAGGCCGCCGGCTACGCCAAGCAGGCCCAGGCCTCCGCGGCCACCGCCAACGCCGCCGCCCGCAGCGCCTCCACCTCGGCGGCCATGGCCACCGGCTACGCCAACCAGGCAAGCAAGTACGCCGCCGACGCCAAAACCGCCTCCGACCAGGCAAAGGCCTCCGCCGCGGCGGCTGCCAAGAGCCGCGACGAGGCGAAGAAGGCAGCCGACGAGGCCATGGCCGCCGTCTTCACCAAACAGCAGGACGACAGCACCGACGGGAAACTGCAGAACGCGACCGCCTTCGTCGACGACGAGGGCCGGATCTCCTTCATCGACGCCCTCCCTCAAGGCGACCCGAACACGGAGATCGTCAAGGACAACCTCTCCCGCTGCGAAGCCGGCGACATGATCCTGTCGGCCTACGGCCACGTGATGAAGCCCCTGGACACCACGGTCTGGCACAACGACGCGTCAGGAAAGCCGGTCTGCACCGTCACCCTCACGATCAAAGCCACCGGCACCACCGACTACATCCTGAAGACCTGCCCCGAACCGAACCTCACGATCGCCGCCTGCCGCGGCAAATACACCACGTGGAACACCGTCCTCATCAACAGTTCCCCGGTGGACGCCCAGTACACGCAGACCGTCGACGTGACCTACGGCGAGTACCTCAAGAAGTACAAGCCGAAGGTGGACACCGGCCAAATCCTGTACGACATGACGATCGGCGACTTCGTCAAGTGCTATAACGACCCCGGCATCAACGCCTCCTGCGGCATGGCCGCAGCCAACGTCGCCCCCTTCATCCCCGCCCTGGCCAAAAGCGTCAAAGCCGTCGTCGCGTTCCGCTACGCACTCACAACCGGCATCGGCATCGAAGACGCCAAACTCGCCGTACAGGCCACGCTCGACGGCTACAACACCGCAGCCCTCGCCAAGCTGACCGCCACCGCCGACGCCATCGCCAAGTTCCGCAACTCGCTCAAGGACGGCGTCGGAACCGACGCGGCACTCGAGGCGCTGCGCCAGGACAGGAACGTCGAACGCTCACTGGTTTCCCAGCTGCAGGGCGATGCCACAATCGCGGCGGGTGCCCGTGGAATGTGCCCGACTGGCAACAGTTTCCTGGCCGGCACCAGGGTACTCATGGGCGACGGCACGGCCCGACCCATCGAAACCCTGCGCATCGGCGACCTGGTACTCGCGGCCGACCCCGTCCGCGGAACCAGCGGACCCCGTGTGGTTACCGCCGCCATCCGCACTCCCGACGATCGCAACTTCACCGAGCTCACGGTCCGAAAGACCGACGGGACGCAGGGCGCAGTCACCGCTACCGACCACCACCCGTTCTGGGTTGAGTCCGCTGGCACCTGGACGGACGCTGCGGCCATCCGCCCAGGCGACACCCTCCGCACCGACAACGGCGCCACTGTCCAGGTCGCCTCTGTCAGGCATTGGACTGGCCTCGAACCGGCCTACAACCTCACGGTCGACGGCCTCCACACCTACTTCGTCCTCGCAGGCGACAGCCCTGTACTGGTCCACAACAGCAGCCTGTGCCCGGCGCGAATCTGGCAAATCCTCCAGAGCCTCGGCAGGCGGCCGGGTGACAAGGGGCCGACTAAGGGCCAGGTGCTTCTGCGCGAGGGAGACGAGCTCGTGGAATGGGGCGGCCCGGTCCAGAGCGGCACCAATGGCGATGCCAAAACCGCGGCCATGGTCCAAGAAATCAGCAGTTGGCTTCGACGGCCAGACTCAACTGCTCCCAAGGTCAGCGACGCAGCTGACATATATCCGACCGCCGATCACGTCGAAACAAAGCTGGCCTGGGTCATGCAGCGCGATTCGATAATGTACACAGAAGTCGTGATCAATAATGAGAAGGGATTTTGCGGCCCCGCATTCTCCTGCCTGGACTCAGTACCCGACATCCTCTACAATGACCAGCATATGCTGGTCCGCTGGTTCAACAAAAATACAGGCGAGCTGGACAAAAAGCTTCTCCAGGGACTGAGGGAAAGGCCAAAGAAGGAATGATTCTGCACCTGTCGTTCGATGGGGACGTGATGTACCCCTCAGACTGGGAGGAAACCAATCGCCTGATCTCGAAAGCTCTCCACTCTATCAGCGTGAAGGAACTTCGTGACGGAGAATACGTTGCAGGAGACCAGGCCCTGTTCTGCTACACAGAGCCCACAGAAAGACACCCCAGCACGTACCTGTTTGTCGCCGCTAACGAACTGAGCGGATACGGCGCCCTTACCTGGTGCTCGGACGGGCGGCCACCTCGGCAGGGCGGGATCTACGAATATGCATGGATCTCTGATAACCCCAGCCCGCCCGAGATCGACTCCCGGCTCGTCTCGGAAACCTACTATCCGAGGTTCTACGACCGTGCTAGCGCTATTCCACTTCCGCAGGTCCGCGCCGCCATCGAGGAGTACTGCCGCTCCGGAACCGGCGAGCGTCCCGAATGCATAGGCTGGACGACCGGGGAAGTCAGCGGCCGACGATACGATCGCCCGCCATTCGAAGATGAAGTTGATGAGGGCTACTCGGAGCCCGATTGGGACACCTTCTTCAGTGGAGCTCCACGGTCGGAGTGAAATATTCAGCTAAATAACAAAAGTCGGCACCTTCGCTGACTTCAGCTGTTTCTTACTGATTCAACGATGTGCCCGGCATCACGTGGTGCCGGGCACATCGTGTTTCAGACAGCCCTCCCCCACCGCGCCGTGCACCGGCGGGGCTTCGTGGCCGACGAGGGCACCAGCGAGGCCCACACCCTGAGCCACCACGTCAACATCTCCGGCCAGAGGCTCATTGACAAGGTCACGAAGGACGGTGTGGCGAGCGTCTGGGCCGACCAGCAGACCGCCGTGCGGGCGAGCCAGAAGGCCTTCGACCAGTGGTACGCCAACGGCACCAACGCGCAGAAGCTCGCGGAATGGATCACAAAGCAGGAACGACGCGGCAAGAATGCCCCGTTCAATCCGGCTCGTGACACGAAGTCGTTCACCTGGACAGTCAGGGACGAAGGCTCCCTTGGCCCGTTCTCCTGTTCAGCGGCAGTGCCGAAGATTCTGCTGAAGGGTTATACGCTGATTGTTTGGTATAAGGATGAGTTCGGTGTTCTAGCTAAGAATCCGATCCCCCTAGTAGGCAAGGCTGCGGCTCCAATCGGATAGGTGACAGGCAGTGCTTCTCAACGTTCACATTGACGGCAAATGGCGCCACGGCGAGACCCCGGAGGAGAAAGCCCGGATAATCTCGGAGGCTTTTGAAATTCTCGCAGAAAAAGGAAGCGGGGGTCCAGATTGGAGGCCAGGCGAAATTGCCCTGTTCTCTTTTTCTGAAAAGCCGTACGACGATCACAGCTCGCCCAATAACTGCCTGATGGTCTCCACCAACGTATCCTCCGGCTATGGCGGTCTAATCTGGTTCTTCAATGGCGATCACCCCCAAAGGCGAGACGTATATGACAGGACATGGGTGTCTGACAACCCCGAGCCGCCAGATTTTGACCCCCAGGTCGTTTCGGATCCCGGCTATCCACTATTTCATGACCCCGCCAGCACCCTCCCGGTCGCACAGGTACGCCAGGCCGTCGAAGAATACAGTCAAATTGGCACCGGAGACCGCCCGGAATGCCTCAGCTGGATCGGTGGGGCCATGAGCGGACAACGCGATGACCGCGCACCGATCATCGACATGGTCGACGAGCCCGAAATCGACTGGGACAGTATCCGCTAGCACCTCGCACAAGTGCTAAGACGACCTATCAGCGGTCCCGGCAACGACTACTCAGAGTCCCTGCCGGGGCCGCGTCCTATCAGGCTCAGGCGACCACGGGCCTGCACCCTCCGCATGGCCCGTCCGAACGCCTCGCTCCCCATACCACTTCCGCGCCGCCATCGAGAAATACTGCCGAGCCGGAACCGGCGAGCGTCCTGAATGCATCAACTGGACGAATGGGGAACTCGATGGCCGACGACACGCCATTCGAAGATGAAGCTACCGAGGGCTACTCAGAGCCGGACTGGGACACCTTCTTCGACGGAGCTCAGCGGTCGGAATGAAATATTCAGCTAAGTAGCAAAAGTCGGCCCGTTCAACCGACTCGGCCGTTTCTTACTGGCGCGGACGATGTGCCCGGCACCACGTGGTGCCGGGCACATCGTGCTTCAGACCCAGTAGATGAGGGCGCCCGGTGAAGCGGGCAATTGCCGCCGATACCCGGACGCCACGGTTTTTGTCATCCGGCTTCCTGATTCACCCCGGGGGAATTATTGAGCGGGTCCCGGCTGCTTTCGGCGGCCGGGAGCTGGCCATATTTCGGCGACACAGGCGCCGCTGGCAGGGGTCAGATCCCCTCCACGTCCATCCACGCGATGTCGTTCAGCTCGACGTCGAGGCCGGCGGCGCGGTGTCCGTTGTCCTTGAAGTAGTGCTCGCGCAGGCCCTCGGCGAGGATCCGTTCCTGCTCGGCCTGGCTGGCTCCGGCGTCGCGGGCGGCGTACAGGCGGCGGGCAACCGAGCCGGGCATCTTCTGGGTGATCGTGCGGGAGCGCGGGTCGTCGGTGGAGCCGCCGGCCGCGCTGTAGCCGAAGGTCGCCTGGATGTGGAGCATGAAGCCGTTCTTCTCGGCGTCGCGGCGCACCCGCTGCTTCACCCGCGGCTGCCAGCTGGCGCGGACCTTCTGCTCGATGGCCTTGGCGGCGGCCGGCTTCGGAATGCCCTGGCCCTTGAGCCAGCGCTGCACGGTGCGCTGGGAGACGCCGAGGTCCTGGGCGAGCTTCTTGGTGGAGCCCTTGGCGCCCTTGAGCAGGAAGCGCATCCGGGCGGGGACGGACTGCGGGATCGGCTTGGTGCGCTCGGCCCGCTCCAGGCCCTCGTCGATCTCCCGGCTCACACTGTCTCCTTCCCGGCCGCCGAGAGCGGCGGCCACTACTGGCGGTCCTGGTGGGCGGCCCGCCGGTCGGTGTCGGCGGGCCGAAGGGTGACTACTCGTCGGCGGAGACGATGCCGCCGGTCTTGATGTGCCGGGCCGGGTTCGTGTCGTCGGCGATGAGCTCGGCGATCTCGGTCATCGGCCGGGAGCCCTCGAACTTGACCATCCCGGGGCTGACGCCGAGGCGCAGCGAGGTGGTGAGGGTGCCGTCCGGCTTGGTGAGGATGTCCAGGGCGCCGGGGCCGGGTGAGGCGAAGACGGCGCAGTCGGAGAGCACCGCGAAGCAGTGTAGGCCGGTGTCGCCGGCCATCTTGCGGAGCTTGCGGTGGAGGTTGACGGTGGCGGTGTCGATGACCAGGGCGCGCATGAGCGGGTCCCAGGTCGGGCGTTCCAGGGCGGCCCAGCGTTCGCCGGGCTTGTAGCCGTGGCCGCGGGGGCGTTCGCGCATCTTGCCGATGGTGCCCTTGGCGGTCTGCTTGATCGCGGTGAGGACCGCGAGCTCGGCCGGGTCGCCCTGCTTGAGGGCGGCCATGGCGTCGAGGAAGGCGAGCGGGTCGTGGTCTGCGAGGGTGAGTGGGACGCCGAGGGCGGCCATGGTGTCCAGGTACGCGGCGCGCAGGTGCTTGTGCCACGGGTCGAGGTAGGGGCCGTGCTCGTAGCGCAGGTACGCCTCGGTGGGCTGTACCCGGGCGCCGAGTTCCATGGCGTAGGCGAGCTTCACCGTGGAGTACCAGGCGGGGCCGGTCGGACGCTCGCCGTCTGCGGTGAACGGGCTGGGGAGCAGCGGGTTCGTGTCGAGGCCGGACAAGTCGGCCAGCCACGAGCCGGGGATCTTCGGGTCGAAGACGGGGTTGACCACGTGCACGGGCGGGCCCAGCGGCAGGGTGAGGCGGCCGGCGGCGGCGAGGAAGGCCATGTTGACGTCCAGACCCACCGCCCAGGCGGAGCGCTTCTCGGTGTCGGTGAGCTCGCGGTGCCAGTCCCAGGCTTCGGTCACCAGCTCGCCGCCCGGCTCCCGGCCCTGGGCGAGCGGGTGGACGTCCAGGACCTCCGGCGGTGCCGGGTCGAAGGCGTCCTTCGGGCGGGAGCCCTCCACCGCCCCGGACGTCCAGCCGGCATCGGTGCGCACGGCGCGGGTCGGCGGGCGCAGCGCGGTGACGAGCTCGAGGCCGGAGACGGCGGTGGAGCCGCGCGGGGTGAGGACGCGCTTGGCGTAGGCGCCGAGCAAGCGGGCCAGATCGGGGGCGGCGAGGCCGTCCGGGATGGACCAGCCGCCGGTGGCGAGCGCGCCCCAGCCCGGGATGCACAGCTGGACGCACTGGCGCTTGCCGTCCTCGGGGGTGCGGTAGACCCGGGCCCACGGCCCGAGGCCGCGCTGGGTGAGCAGCCAGCCGGCCTTCTCGACCTGCTTCACGGCCTTGTGGGTCTTCGGCAGCTGGCCCAGGCGCTGGACGAAGTCCTTCTTCTCGTCGCGGCCCATCGGCGGCAGGCCCAGCTCGGCGAGCGCGGCATCGGTGAGGACGACCAGGGCGTCGCCGTCCTTGCCGTGCCGGTGGAGCCGGGGCGAGCCGAGCTTCACCTCCAGTGCCCACTCCACGACGTCGGCGAGCGTGCGCCCGGTCGGCGCGGTCGGCGCCTGGGTGCCGTCGGCGAGGTAGGCGACCAGGGCCCGGCCGGTCGGGGCGACGTCCAGCACCGCGAGCGGGCCGGCCGGGAATCGCGCGGCCGCTGCGGTCTCCCAGTCGGCCGGGCCCTCGGCCTTGGCCGGCGTCGTCTTCACCGGGGCCTTCCGGGCCCGCGACGACGCCGCCGGGCGCGACGACCCGGCCCGACGCGGCGCAGCCACCGCACCGGTGGTGGGGGCGGCCTGACTGGGCGCAGCGACCGAAGCGACCGGGACGGCAGGCTCGACGAACGCGGCCGGGTCGGGCTGCTCCGCGGCCGGGACGGCGGCCGCCGTCTGCCCGGCCGAGGCAGGCGCGCACCAGCCGCCCATGTGCACCGGACGGCCCTGGGAGCGGTAGGGCGTCGGCCGCCCGCACCGCACGCACGGGGCGGGCTGCTCGGCGACCAGCTCGCCGTTGGCCGTGCGGTCCAGCTCCAGCACCACCTCACTGGGTGTGGCGGGCGCCTGCGCGGGGGTGGTGGGGGCTGGCGGCTGCTCCTGCTGGACGGCCGTGGGGCCGAGCTGGGCGGCGATGCCCTCCAGCAGGCGCGCGTACGCGGTACGGGCCTCGCCCTGCGGGTCGCGGCGGCCCGACTCGTAGGCGGTGAAGGTGCCGGCGCTGACGCCGAGCGCCTTCGCGGTCTCGGCTTTGGTCAGCCCGTACTCGGTGCGCAGCCGCTCGCGTTCGGCCGGGTCGGGCAGCGGAACGGCGCGGCGCGGGCCGGCGCCGAGCAGTGTCTCGATCGCGTCGGGGGTGTCCGTCATGGCGCTCTCCTTCGCTGGTGGGAGGGGCTGTTAGCGCACGCCCTGGCGGATTTCTTCGAGGCGGGTCATCAGGCGCTGGTAGCGCTGGGAGGCGGCCTGCGGTGTCTTGAGGCCCTGTTCGTCGGCGATCTGGCGCCAGTCGAGGCCGCGGCGGCGGGCTTCGATGATCACCTGGCACTCGAGGTGGTCCAGCTGGAAGCGGAGCTCCTCGAACACGGCGAGGGCTGCGGCCAGCTCGTCGTCGTCAACGCCGTCGTCCTGCCCGTTGGGGCGGGTGCTCGCGTCCATCACCCTGCTCAGGACCTGAGCGCTCTCCCACAGTCGCTTTGCGGGCGCCCAGACCGGCTGCTCCTCCTGCAAGTCCGGGCGGGTCTTCAGGTCGGCCAGGCGCTCGTGCGCGGTCGCGTACCGCTGGGCGGAGGGAGTCGATTCGACTGTCATGGAGGCATGCTAACGTTGATTCAACGAATAAACAACTTGTTGTTTCATTGGTCGGAGGGGTGTTGAACGAGGGGGACGTGGTGCCGGTGCCGCTGCCGGAGGCCGAGCACCGTGAGGCGCTGGAGGGGTTGATCCTGCCCGCGTGGACCGCCCGCGCTGTCCCGCAGGACCAGCCGGTCGTGGTCGTCGTGGGCGGCCCGCCAGGATCCGGGAAGACCGAGATCGCCGACCTCGTGCACGCCTCCCTGTCCAGACGCGGGGGCGCGGTGCGCGTCGGCAGCGACCTGTACAAGCACGTCCACCCCGACTACGCCGACCTGCTGGCCGACGACGTGCGCACCGCCGGGGTGAAGGTCCGCCCCGATGTGCGGGGCTGGCAGGCCGGTGTCGAGGCGCATGTCCGCGACCGGCGTCTGGACGCCGTGGTCGAGAGCGCCCTGGCCGACCCGCAGCAGGCACGCGCCGACGCCCAGGCGTACCGGGACCGCGGGCACCGTGTGGAGGTCGTCGTGCTGGCCACGGCCCTGGCGTGGAGTCAGCTCGGCGTGCTGGACCGCTACCTCGGCAACGGTGACGGGGCCGGACGCTACGTGTCGTGGGACAACCACGACACCTGCGCCCATCAGCTGAGCCACACCCTGGACGTGCTGGAGACCGAACGACTGGTGGACCGCATCACGGTGGTGCGGCGCGGGATGCAGTTCCTCTACAGCAACGAGCTCGTCGACGGTGCGTGGGTGCGCCCGCCTGGCGCGGCGCGGACGGTGGAAGCCGAGCGGGCCAGATGGTGGAGCGCCGTCGAGACCGGATCCTTCCGCCGGTCGCTGGCCCGCGCCGGACGAGAACTCGTACGGGCTGAGACCCGGCTGCCCGCAGACCGCGTACTGGCCGTGGCGCGGGACGCGGAGCGGGCCGCCGCGCTGGCCGAACCAGTGCGGCGCATCGCCCAGCCAATCGCGGAACCGCCCGGTGTCGACTACCACCGGCTGTCCGCCGACGAGCACGAGTGGACCTTCCAGAACCTGGTCGTCCCCGGCCTCGGGCCGATCGTCGCGCAGGAGCACCCCGTCGTCGTGTACGTGATGGGGGCACCCGGCGCGGGCAAGACCCGGGCGAGCGCGATGGTGCGCCGGGCCCTGCGGGAGCGACGGCCGGTGTGGATCTCCGGCGGGATGTTCAAGACGGCCCACCCCGACTACTTCCGGCTGCTGCGCGAGCACCCGCGCACCGCCTCCGCCCGGATCCGTGCCGACTACAAGGCATGGCAGGCCCGGGCCGAGGCGCTGGTGCGGGAGCGGCGCGCGGACGCCGTGATCGAGATCGCCCCCGGCAGCGCGACCGCCTTCCTCGCCGACGCCGCCGACTGGCGCCGGGCCGGGTACCGGATCGAGCTGCTGGTCCTGGACGTGCGCGCGCCCGACAGCCGCCAGGGCACCGCCCTGCGCTACGCCGAGGTCAGCCGGGGCGGCACCCGCCCCGGCCGGTTCACCACCGCCTCCGGGCACGACAGGTGCCTGACCGCACTGCTGGAGTGCGTCCAGGCCATCGAGGAACAGCACCTGGTGAACCACATCAGCGTGGTGCGGCGCGACGGCACCGCCGTCTTCCGCAACACGCTTGGCCGGGGCGGCCGGTGGACCGGACCGGCTAGCGCCGCGCTCACCACCCGGGCGGGACAGATGCGGCCCTACACCGAGCAGGAGGCCCGCCAGTTCCTCACCCGCCAGCGCGACCTGCGCGCGGCGCTGCCGCAGTACCGGCGGGAGGTCGACGCGATCACCCGGCTGGCCTGGCCGCTGCTGCCGCCCGCGCTCCAACCCGGCCGGCTCGCTTTCGCTCCACCCACCGCGCTCCCGACCCGCTCCTACGAACCCGCGATCTCGCTGAGCCTGGCGTCGTAGAAAGCCTCGATCCGCTCCAGCTCCTGCGCGCTTGCCTCCGGCAGGTCCCGCAACGTCTTGAGGATGGCGGCGTGCTCGGCCAGCAGCTGCTCGACGCGGTCCAGGTCAGACGCCGGGCGGCGGCGTTCGACGTGGATCTGCTCGGTGCACCAGGCTGCGACTTCCTCGATCTTCTCCCCGATCCGGTTGAGGGCGCCGTCGTTCCCCTGGTTGTCCGGCGCGTCGGAGCCGGTGCTGGCCGGGATGTGGTCGGGGAGTTCGGGGTCGTGCATGGGGAAACCGCCTCGTTCTCGAATATGCGCAGGCCAGGGTGGACTGACAGGTCGGAGCCTATGGTCCCCGGCCGAATCCGCCGGCCACGGGCCGCCGAGGGCGTAGGTTGATGCCTGGTCAGATCGGTGCGGAGGGGGAGTCATCGGTGGCGAGGGATCTGCGGGCGCTGTTCGGCTCGAACGAGCGGCTGGGTGCGCAGGAGGCGTTCACCAACCGCGAGGCGCAGTGGAGTGCCGTCGCGGCCGCGCTCACCGCGCACCTGGCCCACGTGACCGACCCGGGCTTCGACGCCCAGGACCTGGAAGCCCCCCGGCACAACGTCATCGTCTTCCACGGGGTCGGCGGCATCGGCAAGACCACGCTCTCCCGCAAGGTGGAGTCCGCGATCGCCGACGCGGGCCAGCGCCCCGCCCAGTGGGGTGCGCCCACGTGGCCCGACAGCCCCCGCCTCCTGCCGGTGCGCATCGACCTGGCACGCTCCGCCGGCACCGACTTCGAACAGCTCGTCCTCACCCTGCGCCTGGCGCTCGCCCGCCACGTCGGCCGCGGCCTGCCCGCCTTCGACATCGCTCTGCGCCGCTACTGGGACGCCACGCATCCGGGCGAGCCGCTGGAGGAGTACCTGCGCCGCCGCGGCCTGGTGGCCATGGCGGGCGAGGCCCTGCCCGGCCAGATCAAGAACGCCGTCGGCGAGGCCGCCCAGCAGCTCGCGCTGCCCGGCATGGCCGGCTCCGCCGCCGGACAGGTCGCCGCCGCCCTGGTCACCGCCCTGCGCCAGCGCCACGAGAAGGCCCGCGCGCTCGCCGGCTGCGCACGCCTTGCGGACCTGCTGGAGGCCGAGCCCGACCTGGAGACCCTGTCCTTCTACCCGCACCTGCTGGCGTGGGAGATCGCCCGCCTGCCCGTGAAGAAGGCGGCGGTGCCGGTGGTGCTGCTGGACGGCTTCGAGGACACCGGCGACCGCACCCACCGCGACCTCGAGCGCCTGGTCCAGCGCGTCGTGTGGCTCATGCCGAGCGCGTTCTTCGTCATCACCGGCCGCTCCCGCCTGCAGTGGGCCGACCCAGCGCTGCAGGGCCAGCTCGACTACACCGGCCCCACCGCCTGGCCCGGCCTCGCACCCGCCTCCAGCCCGCTCGTGCCCGCCGCCCGCACCAGCACGGCCGGGCAGGCCGACCCACGGCAGCTGCTGATCGGCGACTTCTCCCCCGAGGACTGCGAGGACTACCTCGCCCACCGCCTCACCACCCCGAACGGCCAGCCCCTCATCCCCACCGACATCCGGGCCGTCATCGCCCGCCGCTCGCACGGCCTGCCGCTCTACCTCGACCTCGCCGCGCTGCGCTACGTGGAGATCCGCCGCACCCGCACCCCGATCGCCGACGACTTCGAGGCCGACTTCCCCGCCCTCATCGCCCGCACCCTCCAAGACCTCACCGGCGACGAACGCCACGTGCTGCGCGCCGCCGCCCTGCTCGACGCCTTCGACATCCCGCTCGCCACCGCCGCGGCCGGCATGAACCACGACGCACCCGCCCTACGCCTGGTCGAACGGCCCCTCGTGCACGAGGACCAGGCGGCGCTGTGGCCCTACCACCTCCACGCCCTGGTCCGCTCCACCCTGCGCGGCGCCGACGACCGCACCGACGACCGCTGGTCCGACCAGGACTGGCAGCGCGCCGCCGACCGCGCCAACACCGCCCTCGGCAACCAGTGGACCGCCTCCGACACAAGTAACCGCACGCTGCTGATCGGCTGCCTGCGCCAGGGACTGCGCCTGGCCCGCGACCACCACCTCAACCTCGGCTGGCTCGCCGACGCCGCCTGGACCTACGTCTCCGACTCCGTCTGGGAACCACTCGCCCCGCCCGCCCCCGACGTCCCGGCCGCCCAGGCCGCCGCGGGCGGGCCGACCGGCGCCGCCAAGCTGGACACCCCGGCCGACGCCCTGGTCGAGACGCTCAGCGCGCTCGCCGCCCGCCAACGCGAGCACCGCACCCACACCGCCGACCGCCTCACCCGCGTCATCGACAGCCGCCTGCTGCCCGAGGACCTGACCCACATGGCCCTCTACTACCGGGCCAAGGCCCACCGCGACCTCGGCCGCAGCACCGCATCCCGCCAGGGCATGCAGCAGGTCGCCGCCGGCACCACCCGCCTCGCCCCCGCAGCCCGCCGGGGCCTGGCCCACCTCGCCCGCCTCGACGGCGACTTCCCCACCGCCCACGCCACCGCCCTCACCCTCGGCTGGGCCGGACGCCAGCACCGCGTCCTCGGCGACCTCGCCTGGGTCCACGCCCAGATGGACCAGGCCGACGCCCACTACGCGGCCGCCCGCGCCGACGCCGAACAGCACGCCGTCGCCGGCGAACGCGCCACCAGCCAGGCCCAGCTCGCCTTCGCCCGCGCCTTCACCGACCCCGCCGCGGCCGCCGACGAGCTCGACCTCGCCGCCCAGCTCCTGGCCGGCCTCGACCTGCGCGCCACCACCCTCACCACCCGCATCGCCGCCCTCGTCCGCGACGCCGGCACCCCCGGCAACGAACTCCTCGAGCGCGCCGCCGTCCTCGACGCGGAGGTCAGGGCCTCCGGCGTGAGGGCCGCCCGCACCACCCTCACCCTCGCCCTCTGCTTCCACCACGCCGCCCTCAACAACAACAACGCACTCGACACCGCGATCCGCGACCTCGACCAACTCACCCGCGGCCACGACTACGCCTACTACACCGACATCGCCCACTTCATGGCCGGCCGGGACCTCCACTTCCCCTCCCCCGCCCGCTGGCTCGACGGCCCCGAAGCCGTCCGCTCCCGCTGGCGCACCCTCGTCACCAGTCGGCAGGAGCTCTTGCACGGCGCGCGCTGAACAACCCGCTGTTCCCCGGGATGACGGCCGCCGGCGAGGACGACATCCGGCCTGTGAAGCCCGGTCAGCGCGACCGCTGCCGCCGCCGGGGCTTCACCTGGTCGGAGATCAGGAGGATCGGCCGGGCCATCGGCCGTGGCGCCGCCGCCCGCCCGCGTCTCGCCCACTCGCGAAATCACGCTCGCCCTGCCGCCGGAACCAGAACATCCGGACAACACTCCCCGCCACGGGTTACAGCCCCTGGCTGTCACTCAACTCCGCGGCCGCCCCTGAGTCCGCCTCCTGGCGGTCCGCCTGCGCGTGTGCGCCGTCTCCAACGGGGAATCAGTCCCTACCAGGGGAGGGGACGCGTGATCACCACGAAGGGCACGACCGATCCACTCAAGGCGCTGCGGCACCTGCTGGAGACGTTGGACGACGAGAGGCTCACTGCGGCTTGGGTGAGAACCGAGGCCCGACTTCGGGCCGAGGCCCGGCACTCGTTCAACGCGATGGTGCCGATGGCCCGCGCCAGCTCGAAGACGGCACCGGAGGACCTGGCTTCCGCCCGGCTGATCGTCGCCCGGGACGAGGCGCTGGCCAGCCTCGCCGTCCTCGCCGCGGAACTCACCACCGCCAGCCGGGTACGCATCCGCGTCATCCTCGGCTCACCCGGCAACAACCCCAGGGACGACAAACAGCGTCGTGCCCTCGCCCAGCTCATCGCCGAGCGCACCGTCACGGCCTTGCGGAAGCTGTACCACTGCGAGCACCCCGACCCGGCCACCGTCCTTCCCCTGGCCAGGGCCGCCCTTGAACCGGTCCTGCGGTGGAGCGGCGACACCCGGCTCCTCTACGGCCAGACCCACCAGTTCAAAGCCTGGTCGACCGCCCTGGAACACACGATCACCGCCCTGACACCACCTCCGGCTCCGCAACTCGCGAGGGACCGGGAGCAGTCCGAGCGCACGGCGGGACCACCGACGGATCAGTCCGCCCGCAGAACCCGGGAGACGTAGATCCGCGGCGGATCCTTCTCCTCATTCACCGCGTACTCCACCAGCCCGAGGTCCCGACGCAGCGGTGCGGAGTGCATGCCGGGTCGTCCGGGGACGGGCATGCTCAGGTGAGGGAAGGGGTCCTCGCGCAAGTCGACGAGGAAGGCGACGACGGCCGAGAAGACCTCGGCTGGCGTGCCCGGGTCGCCAAGGAGATCCTCAACGGCCGGAGATATGGCGACCGGATCGTCATCGTCCGGAAACTCGCTGTAGTCGCTCACAGGGCCCCGAGCCGGCGCAGGACCGCGGAGGCGGAGGTGCCCGGGGCGGTGCCGGCCTGGATGGCGGCGTGGATGCGGTCGCCCTCCGGATCGCGGTAGAGCTCGGCGCGCAGCCACCACCGCTTCAGCACTCCACCGATCGTCTCGACGTCGGCCTCGCCCATCTCCCGGTAGAACTCCATGCGCTGCGCGGGCGGGAGCGCGGCGGCGACGCCGTCCTGGGTGCGCGGGATGGGCTGCTGGCCGTCGTGGTGGCCGTGCACGGGTGCTGCGCTCACCGTTCCTCCGGAAGTCTCGTACGGGCGGGACCGGTATCAGTGTCCTCCCCTGGTGGCCCGGTCCGATACCAGCCCCCTGGCTCCGGGCCCGCCCCCTGCGCGAGCGGGAAGAGGGGGAAACGCCGCAGGCCCCAGCCGGTAACCGGTTGGGGCCTGCGAATCAAAAGTCTTACCCCGGTCGCTTAACCGAAGTCAGAGGCTGTACCGGGGAATCTGCATTCATGATAGCAAAAGCGGGTGCATGTTCAACCGACACCGCAGCAGCTCGGCCCGCTGACGGAGCTTGTCTCCGGCCCCCGGCTCGCCCCGTACCTCGCCCAGACCTCCACGAAGCAGCAGGCCATGGCGCTGTACCTGTGGAATATCCAGGTCACCGGTGCGTGCGCGGAGACTATCGCGCTCGCCGAGGTCGTCCTGCGCAATGCGATGAGCGACCAGCTCGCTGCGGCGTACGGGCCGCAGTGGTACACCAAGGCGGAGCTGTTCGACGACCGCACCGTGAAGGACATCCGCTCCGCGTGGAACGGCATCTCCCTGGCCAAGGATCCCGCCACCGGCCGACCGTTGGACAAGACCGTGGCCAATGTCCCGGCGGGCAAGGTCGTGGCGAACACCATGCTCGGCTGCTGGATCAACCTGCTCGACCGCGGTGGGACCCGGGGCGAGGGGCCGATGAAGAAGAGGGTGGACTACGACTCCACCCTGTGGCGCAAGGCCCTCTACAGGGCGTTCCCTCACAGCAACGGCAAGCGGGCGACCGTCCACGAGACCGCCAGCCGTATGCGGGCGCTTCGCAACCGTGCCGCCCATCACGAGCCGCTCATCGACGGCGTCCCGCTGCCCGGTCAGGGCCTGCCCGGCGGCGGGATCCGCCGTCTCACTCTCGCCCAGGCCCACCAGGAGGTCCTGGACCTGGTTGGCTTCATCGACCGAGACGTCGCCGACTGGCTCGGCAAGGCCAGCCGCGTGCCGCAGCTCCTTTCGGTCCGCCCATAGAAGGCCGGCTATAGCCGGTCCTGCCCGCCGTCGCCCGGCGGCGGCGATCCGCACGGTCGGAGGCCCGCGCTCGCGGCCGGACACAACTCGGCCGGGTCCTCGAGGATCAGGGGGGAACGTTCCCCGGAGACCCGGCCGGTGGGAGGCCAGCAGCGCCGAGGACCGGGCACGGGAAGCACAGCCCGGACCAGCGCGGGGTCGTGAGGACGCGCCGGTGCCGGGATGGTGGCTTTGACGCGCCGTCATCCCGCATGGCGGGCAAGGGTGTCGGGCGCTTTCTGGATCAGGACTGACCCGCCACAGGACCGGTGCCGAAGCGCCCGTCCGCAACGGAAAACCAACGCCGCCGACCTCGCCGTCGGCCACCTGGTGAAGCCTGCTGTCCGCACAACAGCGGACCGACATCGACGAGGCCGTGGCCGCTGTGGTTTGGAAGGTACTGGCCATGCGCGCGGAGTCTGTCCTGGGCGGCCTCGATGCCTACTGCTGCCGCGCGGTCACCGTGCGGGCCTTTTCGTCCGGGGCGATGGGCGGCGCGTTCACCTGACGACACGCGGCGGACTGGGCAGCGCTGCTGCCCTCCCAGAACCGGCGGGGATTGAGCTGGTATGTACCGCTACGTGGGCTCGTCTTGAGGAGAATGTTGAGCCCGACGAGACGAGCGAGGGCGACCTTGACGGTCGTGGTGCTGACGAGGATTTCAGGCGCCACGATGTCGGGTGCTACCCGGACGGGCGCCTGCGCTCCACCGTGCTCGCGGATCCAGTCGATCGTGGCCCACTCACCGCCGGTGAGAGCCAGCGTGTGGAGTGGGGGTCCGGCATCCCGGTATCGTCCTGCTCGGTCCTCATGCCCTGGCTCGGGTTCGTACGCTTCGACCGCCACGGTGACTTCGGTGACGGGGTCCCGCTCGCCGAAGTCAAACCACTCCCCGTGGATCCTGTAGCTGCCGAACTCCTTGTGGAGGTACCGCTCCAACCGGGGCCCGCCAGGGAACGTCGCGGCAAGCAGCAGTGCTACAGGCGATCCGGCCTGGAGAGCCGCTAGCCGACTCTCTGGATCGGTGCTGCGTCCAATCTTCGCCGTCCGGCTGCTCGCGGTGGTGATCAGGTAGACGAACTCCGTTGCTGACCGCACCCAGCCCCCACGTGCTCTACCGTCCGGCTATCTACCGGGCACCGTAGCCCCGGGGACCGACAGAGCGCCCAGGCGGTCAGCCGACCGCGCGAAGCCGGGAGCGGCCGGCCTTGGGCGGGGCGGCCTGGTAGTCGGGGATGAGGATGGGGGGGACGCCTTCGCGGGCGGCCCGAGCCATGGCGGCCTGCATCTCGAGTTCGGAGTTGTAGCCGGCGATGGCGGGGTGGAGGCGGTAGCGGTAGCCCTTGCGCAGGACGAGGCCGCGCTCGACGAGGAGGGTCATTCCGCGGCTGACGACCGAGGGGAGGATCTGCAGTTCCTCGGCGATGTCCTGCTGGGTGATCGGGACGACGCCGCCGGGGTTCTGCCGTTCGACCATGACGGAGAGGACGTTCGTGGCGGTGGGGGTGAGTTCGAGGCGCCGCAGCATCCCGAACAGGTCGGTGACCATCAGCATGCTGTCGACTCCTTGTCCCCGGTCTGGAGGGCTTCCAGCCCGATGATGTCAGGGAATCCGTTCTCGAGGGCGAGTGCCCGGAGTTCGGCGAGGAACGTCTGCTGCTCGTCCCCGTTGCCTTTGTACGCGATGAGGGGGTTGAGCTGCCAAATTCCCCGGCCGATGCTGCGGATGTAGTTGCGGGCGGCCAGGTGCTTGAGGGCGGGGCTGACGCTGGAGCGGCTGGTGCCGATCTCGTCGGCGATCTCGCGCTGGATGGCGTGGCAGACGCCGCGTTCGGCCCGGCCGACGATGTTCGACAGCACTGCGCACTGAAGCCTGGTCATCTCGCCGGACATAAGCGCCTGGGGGAGGACGTAGCGGGCGAAGTAGCGGCTGAGGAGGGCGTAGCCGTCGGAGCCGAGGACTTCGTGGGGCGCGCGGCGGTAGAAGCGGGTGCGGGCTTCGTAGATGCCGTCGGGGAGGTGTCCGGCGTAGCCGCGGACGATCTCGGCAGCGAGGTCGCGCTGGTGCTGGGGGCCGGCGGGCTGGAGTCTCGGCTGGCGGGTGCGCTGCGGTGCCTGCCTGCGGGTGCTGTCGCGCTCTGCCTGTGCCAAGACCGTGATCCTTTGCTCGTGTCGACGTCACGCTACACGTTCTTCGCAGCAGTGCGAAGAATCTTGCGCGTGAGTGCGAAACACGTGTCGCGGCGATGGCCGAGCTTTCGACGAGGCAGATCACCTGGCCAGGTCGGATGATCACGCGGACGTCCCAGCGGTGTCGCACCACGTCGACCAAATGTTTCGCAATGGCGCGAAACATTTGGCCTGAATGTCGGCGTTCAGTGACCCCAGATCACCCCAAGTGTCGGAGTAGCTATACCTTTGATTTTCCAAGCTTGCAGGTCAGAGGCATGATCGCCCGATTGCCCTCTTACATAAAAAGGGCCCAGTCCCTCTACCAGAGGTCGCCTCCGGCGGGCTGGCTTCCCCTGCCGCTGCCGCCGCCCGGGCGTGGCACCAAGGCCGGCCTGCTGGTCAGGGCTGGTCAGGGTCACTGCGCCAGTCATGGAAGTCCGGCTGCCGCCGGACCCGGGCCTTGGCGGCCCTTACGGGTTCAGGTGGCTGGTGCCCGTGCCTTGCCGCTGCTGGCGCTGCGCCCCAGCGGCAAGTGCGGGCTGCAGTGTGGTCTCGGCCAGCGCTCCCAGGTTGTGAAGGTGGGCAACAACGGTCGTCGTCAGGTGGGTGGTGACGTCGGTAACCGTTCGGTGACCAGGCAGGCCGCAGTACTCGGCGCAGGCCCGATCGGCAGGCGGCCCTGCCCAGCGCAGGCACCGGCCACTTCCACGATGGCAACTGCCCAGGCCAAGGGCCGTCCACGGCCCGGGCCGGTGCGGTGACGGGCCGACGACGGGGCCGGCCACGGCCCTGACGGCGGACCCGGCGGCGCAGGGCAGGCGGCAGGGGCTGGTCCAGCGCAGCCCTTGGCGCTGGCCACGGGTGCGGGGGCGGAGCACGCCGCGCCCAGCCACCCGCATGGCCGCGGTCCGCATCGGTTCCGCAGTTGCCGCCCGTGCCCGGCCTGGTCGGCAGGGCAGGCGGCGGGCGTTGCGGAGGTGGGGAAGAGCGAAGGGGCGGGGATGGACTCATGGTCCATCTTGGGGGACACCAGGATCACCAAAATGAACCATGAGTCCATCCCCGCCGGGCAGTGCAACCTGCCTTCACGTACATGTGAAGTGATCCCAGGGGCACGGCACATGTACGTGAAGCTCATCAGTGCCTGGGACTACGGCGCAGCACCGCGGGGTCCAGATCGAGCGGGAACGGGTCGGTGAGCTGGGTGGCCTCGCGGACGTCATCTACTGCGCGGGCGGCTGCGTGACGGCGTTGGCCATGGCGGCGGCCAAGGCCTGCTCGAACTGCTCGCGGTCGCCGGGCAGGCCGTAGCGGGACAGGGCGGTGCGCAGCTCGTGCAGGGTGGCCGGCCTCGGCGTGGCCGTGTCCTGGTGGTCGGGCTGGGTGGTCACCTGGGCCTCCTTCTTGGTGGCGGTCGCTGTGGTGGTGGGCCGCATGGTTGACGGTAGCGGGCGTGGGACTGCGGGCGGGTCGCTTCGGTGGCTGTCAGCTCGTGGCCTGGGGGCGGTCGCCGGGCGTACCGATCCCCGCCCCGCGAGCAGTACGAGCGGCTCGTGGTCCGGGTCGAACCGGAGGCTGCGGGTGGGGCTGCCTCGAGGCGGCCCCACCCAGCCAACGCGGGCCGCGAGCTCGGCCTGGCGGCGTTGACGAACCACCCCGCCACACAACTCCTACGGTGCGGTGGTGGCCAGGGTGTCGTCGACCAGCACCTCGGGTGCCGGGTCGGTGGCGGAGCGTGCGTTCTTGGCGTTGGTGACCGCGGGGGCGAGGGCGTCGTACATCCGGCGGGCGATCTGCTCGTCGTGGTGCTCGTGGTCCACCGTATCCCCGAGGCCCCAGCCGGGGTGGCCGTTCCAGTCCAGTTCCTTCAGGTAATCGACCAGCTGGGAACCGGTCAGCGTGACCTTCACCAGCCCCCGAGTCCCGCGTTCTCCTTCCGCTGGCGGCTTGTCCACCTTGCCCAGGTTCTCCGGCCGGGTCCGGTCCCACATGTCGGCAGTACAGATGATCGACATCGTGCCGATCCCCGCCGCCTTGCTCAACGCGGCGTCGTGGGACGGCGGGGACTGGGTCGCGGCTCCACAACCGGCCAGAAGCACGGTGCTGAGCAGCGGGGCGGCGGCGCGTAGGGCGCGGTGGATGGTCTTCACGCGGGTCATGGTCGCGGGCTGCGGCCCGGCCGGGCACGACACGGCGCGGCGATCCACACGAAGGTGCGGTTTCGAGTGGTGGGCTGTTGACGCCCGTTCATACCGGCGCGAACCCGTTCCCCCGGCCCGCGCAGGTCGACCGTTGGCTCCGGGGTCGGCGACGGTCGGCGGCTTCGGCGGTGCTGCCGAGTCCGTGGCCGCCCCGCGCGTGACCGGTTGTCGTGGCGTGACGGCGCAGGCCTCGATGGCGGGGCCGGTCGGTGGCCTGCTCCCGTGGTGGCTCGGTTACGGCGCGGCGGTGGCCAGGGTGTCGTCGATCAGTACCTCGGGGGCGGGGTCTCCGGCCGTGCGGGCGGGCTTGATGGTGTCCAGCGCGCCGCCGATCGCGTCGTAGACCCGGGCGGAGGACTGCTTGTTCGTCCGGCTGTCTCCCGGCCCGGGGTGCGCGTTGTAGTCGAGCTCCTTCATGTAGGTCACTACCTGGGTGCCGGTCAGGTTGACCCGGACGAGGCCGCGGGCGCCCCGGTCGCCGTCGAGGTGGTCGACCGGGGCCTTGTCCAGGTCCCTCCACGGCTTGGTGTCTTTCCAGAGGCCCTCCGGCATGACGACCGAGATGTTGGCGACGCCGGACGCCTTCGTGAGCCGGGCCTCCTGGGAGGGCGGCGTCCGGGTGCCGCAGCCGGTGAGGAGCAGGGCGCCGAGGACGCCCGCGGTGACGCGCAGAGACAGGTACGGGATCTTCACTCGGGTCATAGTCGCGGCGGACTACGCGGTTGGGCATGTTTCGGGGCCGCGATCCACTCGAAAGCGGGGAGACACCGAGTGCCCGGTTGACGCTGGGGCCGGCCCGCCGAGCTAAGCGGTTCCGGTGTTCGCCGGTGAGGGAGGCGGGCCGACGCCGGTTGGCTTCTCTGCCATGCCCCTTGCTGGCGATCGGCAGCGGCGGCCCGGCGGGTGTCAGATATCGACTCGGTGTCGCTGAATCTCTTCCACACTCCATCCCGTGACGGCCGCAACGTCCTTGTCCGGTGTCGAAAGCAGCAAGAGCCATTCGCGCAGCGCTTCGGCCAAGGAGTCGGGCAGGCCGGGGGAGTTCACCGGGAGCTCGTCAATGCCCTCGCCAACGTGGTCGATGTGGAACCACATGCCCGTGGGGTCTAGGCGGGCCGCCGCAGCATCGTAACCATCGAGGCCATTTGTGCCGGCCTCAATCAGGGCACCTGAGCGCCAGTCTGTGATCTCCCACGAGTCCATTCCGGTCTGACCGCCGTTCACGATCCGGTGTCCGGTTTCTTCGAGGCGCCGGATCTCTTCCTCGCGCGCCTCCTCGGCTGCCAGGTTTGCGCGCAGGAGCTCGCAGATGTACTCCCTGATCGGCCCGTCGAGAGCCGTCTGCTGGGTGTTAACAGTCGTGCCGCTGGTGGTCATGGTCATCTCCTTAACACGCCGCGCCTGTGGTGGTGCGGCAGTCTCGCACGCGGTCCCGCCACGAGACGCTCGGCCCGGGCCGGGTATGGCGGTGGGCATGAGGTACCCGGCCATCTTCGGGGTGGTGCTGATCCGGTGTCAGGGCCCGGCGATTTCCGTGTACGTTCCCCGTGTTACAGCAGGTCGTGTTGCAGTCGCGGAGCGTGCTTGTGGTGGACGAATGGCAGTTGTTCTGGACCGACCGGGCAGCGGGTCCGCGGTTCAGTCGCCCATCGGTTGGGGTGATCTGGAAGAGCGTGAGCGACGGTTGACGGCTCGATCGGCATGTCGCGCCCGCGCCGCAGATCCTCATCGTCACGGACGGCCAGGGCTGGGTAAGCGGCACGGACGGCGAGCCCGCGCCCCTCACCCAGGGGCAGGCAGCCCTCTGGGCCGCAGGCGGGGAGTACGAGACCTGGACGGACACGGGCATGACCGTGCTCCTCGTCGAAGCCCAGCGTCCGTCCCAGGACAGCATGCTCGGCGAAGCCGCCCAGCAGCAGTAGGAAATCGTTTTCCTCGGCGGTCGACCGCGGGCATCATGCCTGCTGATCCACAGCTGGGCGAAGGGACAGGACGAGTGCCGCAGGTGTCTGGGAGCGGACAGATGGCGTTGACAGAAATGTGGCAGCAGCACTGGCCGGAGTGTCCTCCCATCGGCCACATGCTCCGCGAGAGGTATCGAGATGTATGGGTCCGATTCCACAGCCTGCCGGGCTCGAAGCGGTACGCCGATAGCGAGACCGAGTACGCCATCATCCTGGAACGCCACAACACTGTCCTGGACGAGCTGTTCACCGGCGCGGACGTCTATGTGATCACACCGGCCTGGACAGCGGAGCCCGACGTTCCTAAACACCAGCCGGACGCGGACTACTGGCAGACCTTGCTGACGGAAGACGATCCGAACCCGGAGTTTCGGACCTACACTCACCTCTTCGCCATCCGCCGGCCTTGGCAGCACGGATGCATCGACCCCCTGCTACGTGAGGTTGCGGACTACAAGACGGCTGGCGTCCTCATCGCCAACGCCCGAATGGAGCGCATCTACCACCCCTATGACGGCGGTGCGGACGTTCTCCTCCCCACGCCCGAAGAGCGGGACCGGCTTCGCGACCGGCACTCCTCCTGGCTCTCCAGCCACCCAGCCGGGCTCTGAGGGGCTGCCGACTCAGCGCAAGAGGCGGATTCCGGCCCGAGGTTCCCGGCCTCAGCAGGCGGCCACTCGCAACACGCCCGGACTGGACACGGAAGGCGATCACCCAGGTCACGAAGATCGCCGACATGCCGGGGTGGAATCTGTACACGACGCTGATGCGGTTGCCGGAGTCGGAGGCCGGGTCGGTGCGGGCGGTGTAGTCGTCGACCTCGGGGTCGGTGCCGCCGGGCACCGGGATGCCGAGCCGCGGGTGGATCGCGAGGCGCTCAACGAGTTTCTCGACGGCGTCCAGCTCGCCGGGGCGCAGCGCGGCCAGGGCGTGCTCGGCGGCGTCGGAGAGGAAGACGTGCAGCGGTTCGCGTTCGGCAGGCTGGTCGGTCACCGGTCGCCGCCAGCGGCGCGCACCCGGGCGAAGGCCTCGTTGGCTGGGGTCCACTGCTGGCCGCCGATAAGTGCGGCGAGGGAGGCCATCGCGTGCTCGTCGGTGCGCAGGGCCAGGCGGTGGCGGTAGGTGGCGGCGACTTCGGCGACGGCGGCGAAGTCGCCGATCGGGGAGGCGTCGAGGGCGGCGGCCAAGGCCTGCTCGAACTGCTCGCGGTCGCCGGGCAGGCCGTAGCGGGACAGCGCGGTGCGCAGCTCGTGCAGGGTGGCCGGCCTGGCCGGGGCCGGGCTCTGGTGGTCGGGCTGGGTGGTCACCTGGGCCTCCTTCATGGTGGCGGCCGCCGAAACGGCGGACCGCAGGATCGACGGTAGCGGTCGGCGGGCGGGTGGTGGAGCAGTCCTGGTCACGCGGCACCGGAGAGGGTCATCGGCGGGCGGGTCGGGCGCAGCGGGACAGCGCCGACGCGAAGTGCTTTGTCGTGGCGGGCGCGGCGTTCGGCGAGGGTCTGGCTGCTAGTGGCGGCCGCGGTACGGGCGGCGGCTTCCTCCTGGTCGGCCTTCTCGGCGAGGCCCTGGGCGAACTGATCCCAGGGCTCGCGGTGGTTGAGGACGGCCTGCTCCTGGCGGCCGATGGCGGCGGCGATGGCCGGGTCGATGGCGGTGGTCGTGCGGCGGATCTCGGCGAGCGCGCGGTGGTAGCCGGCGCTCGCGTCGTCGCGGGTACGGACCGGGGCCTCGGGCTGCTCGACGGCCTGGTGGTGCTCGGTCCGCCGGTCGGAGCCGGTGGCGGCGATGGCGCGGGGCGCCAGGACCCGCAGGTCCCGTACGACGGTCCGGCCCATCTTGCCGTTGATCCGGGCGACGAGTTGGCGGCCGAGCAGGCGCAGCTGGGTGGCGTAGGCCGGGGAGGCGGGCTGGAGGTCGAGCCGGCCGGTGCGCGCGTCGAAGTGGATGGGCTGGACCTTGCCGACGAGCTCGGGGGCGATCTCGGCCCACTGGTCGAGGACGTTGCCGCCAGCGGTCTGGGTGTCCCAGGCCCGTTCGGCGACCAGGCCGGCCAGGGCGGCGCCGAGCCCGATCGGGTCGCGGCCGCCGGTGCGGACCATGGTGCGGCGGGTTGGGCGGGTGGTGGAGCTGCGGCCGCCGGGGGCGTCGGCGCCGCGGGTGCGGGCGGCTTCGCGGGCGGCCTTGAGGGCGACGCGGGCGAGGTCGACACCGCTGGTGGACGTCTCGGTCACGCGGACCTCCAGGGCTGGTGGATGACCATGCGGCCGGTGTGCCGCAGGCGCAGGACCTGGTCGACCAGGCCGTGGGTGTAGAGCTGGCGGGCGTAGTCCTCGCCGCAGTCCCGGATCGCCATCAGGACCATCTCCGGGTCCTTCTGGCCGAGGGTGCGCAGCTCGAGGACGTCTTCGCGGGTGAGCTGGTGCAGGTCGGTCAGCCCGTCCTGGTCCTGGGCGAACAGGGCCAGCTCCTGGGGGCCGGGGCCGCCGGCCTGCCGCACCTGGGCGAAGGCGTCGTCGACCAGGTGGGCGGCGGCGCGGGTGGCCGGGTCCTGCCAGTCGGTGAACGTCCACTCCGAGCTGGTGCGGTTGTGGCGGGCGCGCTCGGCGGAGCGGGACTCGCGCCATTGCTCGACCTGGGCGGCGCGCTCCTTGGGGGTGCGCCAGCCGGGCATCTGGGTCATGCCGCGCAGCCGGTGGGCGAGCAGGCCGGAGGGCCGGTAGGTGCCGCGCTTCGGCTCCTCCAGGGTGGAGAGCCAGGCGATGACCTCCTCCGCCGTCCAGCCCGCATCCGCGACTTCCTGCACGACCCAGGCGATCCGGGGCACCAGAGCACGGCGCAGCCACGGCACCTGGCGGACCAGCTCGGCGGCCAGCTGGTAGCGGCGGCCGACCCGGTTGACGGTGTGCTTGCCCCAGCTCTTCGTGGACTTCTTCGCGGTGGTGGACTTCGGCTTCCCGCTCGCGACGTCTGTCTCAGAGGGGAGGTGAGTACAACCGTCAGCAAGAGCAGTACAGCAACCACCCCCCATTGGGGTGCAACGGCTGTCGGCCGCTGAGGTGCCGTCAGCAGCCTGTGACGCCTGGGACGAGACACCCGCCGAAGCGGCCTGAGTGGTCGTCACCGAGGCCTTTGCTGACGTCTTCGACCGCGCCGCCCGGACCTTTCGCGAGGCCCGCTTGCCGAGCAGCGTCATCGCCGCCCGCCCGGCCTCCGCGATCCCGACCACCCGGCGCCCGGTGCTCTCCCCCACGGTCCGCACGCCCAGGGCGACGTCGAACTCGGCCGGGATCACCCGAACGAACTCGGAGGCCTTCGCCTTCTCGCCGCGGACCCGGGTGCCCTTCGCCATGTAGGCGAGCAGGCCGGCCTCGCGCAGCATGTCCAACTGGTACTGCGCGGTCCGCTCGGTCACGCCCAGGCGCCGCGCCAGGTAGTCCACACCCGGACGACACGGCGACAGCTCCATGAGCAGTTGCGCGGTCCGGATCGCGGTGCGGCCCATCTCCCGCGGACCGTGCGAGCGGGACGGCCGGTAGCAGCCCGAGGCGACCACCCAGTGCACCGCCTGCATCCAGCTGTACGGGTCCAGCGCGACCCGACCGCGGGTAGTTGTCACCCACTGCTCCGCCGCCGGCACCAGCAGCCGGGGCAGCATCGGCACGCACGGGACGAACCGCTGGACGGACTTCGGCACCGTCATGCTGCCCGCTGGCGCGACGTCGACCGGCTTGTGCCGCTGGCCAGGAACGGCCGGAGCGGCTAGAACCGCACGGTCCGAACCCGACCGTGTGACACTCAGCGCCTCACCCAGAGGAGTGATGTGCGTCACATTGTCGACAGCGTGCGCGGCGGATCCGACAACCAGTCCGCTAACCGGTCCCTGGACAGAACCCAAGGCAGGAACGGGGGAGGAGAGTTCTCCCCTCTCTCCGGGGACACCACACGAGCTGAAACCCCTGGTGACGGCCCCGCCGACCGGGACACGGCGGGACTGGAACAGGGTCGTGGCCTGCTGCAAAATGGCAGGGCCTCCTTCTGTGCGTACAGATGGGCAAAGGACCGGCCCGCTCGCGCGGGTCGGGTGAGTAGCCGCCCCGCACCAACGGGTCGGCGACGGACCCCCTCGGGGGTCTGGGTTCTGGGAGAACCGCACTGCGCCCTTCCCGGGCCCCGGCCGCCAAGCCGAGACCCGTTCCGGGCCCTCGTCTGATCGCCAAATCGGACGGATCACGTAAGACCGCTTGTGGTGGCACCACCCACTGCAGCGGCCCTGGGGTTGCTGGCCTCGCCAAAGGCCGGCGCCCCCGATGGTCTAAGTCACCACACCGACCCCCTTCGGGGGAGAGGTGTATCCGCTTATAACGACGGCACCCCGCCGGAGCGACCTCGAACCGGTCGCCTCCACGGCGGGGTGCCGCGTGTGTGCCTGGAGCTGGGTACGGGTACCCTTCACTGCGTCACCACCCTTTGCATGGTTGACCGGGACGGGCCCCCGGCCAGGGGCGCCGATCCACTCTGATGCCGTCCGAGCTTGTCCAAGGCTCGGACGGCAAAGCTTTTTGATCACTGCATGGCAAAGCGTACCCCTGTGGATAACGCCGAGCGTAGCCGCGAGCTCACCGTGTCGATCTGACACCCCAACGATCCGACGGCCGGACAAACCCTCCATCAGATGGACCGCCTCAGCATCTCCAGGGCGTCCTCCACCGAGATCCCGCAGCTGTCTTTCGCGTCCGTCCAATACCGGAGCGTGCCAGCAACCGCGCGCATGACCTCGTCCGGGAGGCCTGCGGCACGCAGCGTGTCGGCGGCCTCCTCCAGCTCGGGCGCCCACCTCCACGCCCTCGAAGCGGTCTTGGCGATGTAGTCGGTCTCGACCAGGTAGCTGCCCTGCCGCGCGCCGGCGACGTCCAGCAGCGCCTGGTCGACGCCATGGTGCTGCGCCAAGCCGTATGCGAGCGCGGCCAGCACCCTGCTTGCCTTCTGGTACGTCGTATAGGCCACCTTGAGCCCGCTGGCTTGACCGATCTCCTCGCCCAGGACGGGCGTCGACACCGAGGTGCCGGCGAAGACTCTGGCGACCAGACTGGTTGCGTCAACCGGGCCGGACAGGAACAACCGGGTGGTCTTGCTGCCGACCGGCGGCGATCCAATCACCGCGCCGTCGACGACCGCGCGAGCGCTACGCCCCACGAGGCTGGCGATCCGCTCGATCCGTTCCGGGCTGATCGCGTTGCCCTCGACGTACACGCCGTCGAACCCAAACTCGGCGGCCTCCCTGGCGACGTCCTCAGCACCGGCCGGAGGGCACAGGCTCAGCACGAACTCGGCCCGCTCCAGCAGCGCGCCAAGGTCGGCCACCGGCTCCAGCCCAGCCTGCTCGGCACGCAGTACGGTCGCGGCGCTCCGCCCGGACGGGCACCACAGCACCCGGGCCCCGGCCGAAACCGCGCAGGCCGCGACTGCCGCGCCCATGCTTCCCGGGTGCAGCACTCCGAGAACCGGCTGATCCAGCATCACCGGTCACCGCCACGAACGAGAGCGAGGGCCTCCACGGCGGTCGTCGCGATGTGATCCGGTTCCGCGCCGTCCGGCCAGGGGCGGCCGTGAGAGATCCAGACAGTGCGCAGCCCAGCCTCCCGGCCGCCGACGACGTCCAGGCTGGCGTTATCGCCGATCATCCACCCGCCCTGGGCAAGGTCCCGGCCGACGCTGGCGGCCGCCACCTCGAAGATCCGGTAATCCGGCTTTCGGGTACCGACTTCCTCGGAGATACACACGGCGTCGACCAGGTCACCGATACCGGAGGCCTTCAGCTTGGCTCGCTGGATCTGCCCGCCGCCGTTGGTGACGACGACGACATGGCGGCCGGACTCCCGTACGGCGGCCAGCGCATCCACCACACCGGGGAACGGCTTGACCGACATGGCGAGCTCCGGCTCGTACCGCGCCCAGAGCTCGTCGGCCGACTCCGGCAGGCCGAGCTCTGCACACAGGCCCTCGATGACGTCCAGGTCCGCCCGGATGCGCATGGCATCGAGCATCCGCTGTTCGACCTCCGGATTCAGGCCGTGACCTGCGCAGTACCCGGTCACCCAGGTCGTCACCGCTGCGAGCCGGTCGATCAGCGTGTCGTCGAAGTCCACCATCACCAGCTCGCCGTCGTCGTGCGGCGTGGTGAGCGTCTGCCGGATTTGCGCGGCTGCAGCCGCGGGCGTGACCGCATCCGTGTGGATGGTCAGATCGAACTGGAAGTCCGGGTTGGCGTCGAGGTCGGCCCGGGTCGCGTCCCATGCGGCCAGCCGCGCCGAAGTGTCCGCGTCGCCCCGGCCGATAGACCGGGCCTCGGACACCTCCCGAGGGCACCACAGCAGGACGGTCAGCCACTGCGCCGGGTAGCCGTTGAGCACGGCCCGCACTCCGTCGACCTGGCCCAGGTGCATCACCGGAACCCCAGCCGTGAACGCAGTGTCCAGGCCTGGCCGGTCCGTTACGTACGTGCTCTCGTACCGCAAGTTCTCGTACACGACCGCGCCCGAAGTCCGAAGCTTCTCCAGTTGCTCGGGCGTGCCCATGCGATAGCCGGCGGACCGGCCGGGCCCGACCTTCACCCGCGAGAACAAGGAGAACTCGGTGTCGAGATCGGCAAGGGCGCGGGTGACGGTGTCCTTCCCAGCAGCCGGCGGCCCGTAGAGGATCACGCCGCGCATGGCGGACGTCCTGCTCATGCGTAGACCTCCCGGATCGCCTGGCGGGCCTGGTCGGCGAGCGAGATCGCGGCGCCGAGCCGGTTGTCGACTACCAGGTGCGGCACTGCCGGTCGCAGATCGACGTCGATGGTCTTGAGGTACTCGTCCCAGCGCTGAAGCTTCCAGGCGTCCCGCGCCGCGGAGCGGAAGGTGACGTACTCGCGCATCGACTCCGGGTCGCACTGGACCCAGATCGGCGCGACATCGACACCGAGCGATGCACAGCGGTTCGTGAGCCGCTGCATCCAGTCCTCGTTGGCCATTTCGGCGATGAAAGGCGCGGTCATCACGGTGGAGATTCGGCAGTTGATGTTGGCCCAGGCCGCCTGCATCAGGCAGTCGTACTCCACGTTGCGCACCTGCTCGCGGTACAGGTCAGTGTGCCGGTCGTTCGGGTCACCGCCGAGTGCCACGAGCAGCCGTTCCACCAGCGGCCGGGTCAGCGGGTCCTTGTCCAGCAGCGGCCAGCCGGTCAGCTGGGCAAGGAATCGAGCGAACTCTGTCTTCCCGGACCCGGCGTAGCCGCCGACCAGGACCACGACCGGCCGATGCGGATCGCCGCCGGTGTGCCGGCGCTTCCAGGCGTCCAGGATCCGTTGCTGCACGCTCATGTGGTCGGCCTCGTCGTTGCCGGGGGCGATCTGGTGGATCGCCCGCTCGACAGCGAGCACGTGCGTTCCGTTGTGATCGTCGCTGGCTGGCGTCAGACGGAACTTTGTCTCCTCACCTGGCAGGGCGGCTCGGAACCCAAGCTCAGGATCCGTTGCCCTGTAGAGAAGGCAGTACGCCCGACGGTAGTGCGGTCCGGGGTAGACCTCACCCTGCTCGTGCTGCCACAACGTCTGCGGGTTCGCGGCCGGGATGCCCCTGAGCCTCGCTTCCTCGGCGACCTGGCGCAGCCTCTCCCCCGCCTTCTCCAATGTCAGCCCGTGCGCCTCCCGCTGCGCGCGCAGCAGGTCAGGCCGCCACCCCGCACGTCCCTTGGCCATGCCCCCACCCTCCAATGTCACCATGCCCGGCAGCCTAGGGCTGACCAGCCAAAACCCGTGTGTACACAGATGTGAATACGTGTGTATGAACGTGTTGATGGAGCTGATGACACGCCTGTGATTCTTCGTCAGGTCTCCAGCCGCTGTGATGGACCTCGCAGCAGCTGGGTGATCTGAAGGAATCGGAGGTGTGCATCAGTGGTCGTCTTTGGCGCGGCCAACCTCATGTGGGAGGCGAGCACTCGGGTGTCGGCTGATTGTGTAGCCGACCTCGAAGAGTTCGCTGCTCATACGCGTGTCGTTGACTTCGAGGACCTGTCCGGTCGGCGAGGTGGTGACCCGCAGCACGCGCAGGAGCGGGACGCCAACATCGGTCGGCAGGCGAAGAGCTTCAGCTTCCTCGGGCGACGGCATGCGGGCGGAGACACTCTCGCTCCACTCCAAGGGATCGTGGCCCATCTCCTCAAGCCTGTCGTAGATCCCGCCTGGTCCGGTGTCGGAGTCAGCGAGACGAGTGCCGCGTGCCAGGTCCGCCGGCAGGTAGCTGGTCGCGAGTTGCTTGGGCGCACCGGTTTCCGGGTCGCCCATCACCCGGTCGCGTACCAAGACCTCGGATCCGGGCTCCAAGCCCATCAGCGCGGCCAGGTCGATAGGAACCACACCCCAGCGGACTGTGGGAGTTTGCAGAGCCTTCCAGGGCTGGGCGGTGGGATCGAAGTAGTAGCCGATCTCGTCGCGGAAGACCTCGCGGGAGCGGGTAACGCGGAGCTTCTCGGGACGCTCGCGGACGATCGTTCCGCGTCGGCGAACCGCGATGACCAGGCCCTCCTGCTCCAGCAGTGCGATGGCGCTGCGGACTGTTTGATAGCCCGCGCCGTACTGCTCCTGGAGTTCTGTCAGCATCGGGAGCTTGTCGCCGGGCCGGTACTGGCCCTCGGCGATCTTCTGACGCAGGTCGGCGGCGATCTCGCGATACGAGGCGGCCACGGCGCTCACCCCTTTCTAAGGCTGGACGGGTCAAGTCTAGCGATAGCTCTATCAGGCGTTGACGGTCCAACACAACGCTGTCGGCGGGTTAGAGCTATCGGTATTGACATCATGCCGCCCGTCCGCTCTACTTGGCAATAGCGATAGCTATAACGCTCCGTGAGGGGTGATAGCTCGCCGTGGTGTAGCCACGCGCACCACAGATTGGGCACCACGCCGGGGTTGATAGCTCCACCAAATCCCCCGGCGGTACCCACTCCGTACGTCGCAGCGCTGGTGCGCTGCCCGCTCGTCAGGGCGCCGGGATCCCCCGGACGGCCTGGAGGGCGGAGATCGCACCACGACGCCAGCCCTTTTCTCTCCGCACCGAGGAGCTCCTGATGACCACCTCGATCCAGGCCCCGATCGCTCAGAAGCGCAACCGTCGCACCCGCACGAAGAACGTGAGCTCTCGCCCGGCGCTGGTCGTCTCGACCCTGCCGCCCACGCACTACGACCTGCTCCCCGGCACCGAGCACCTGGCCTGCCCGGACTGCCAGACCTGGTGCCCCATCACTGGCGCGCAGGGTGAGCAGCCCAAGCTCGTCCCGCACCACACCCAGATGGCCGGCACCCCCGGCGCGCGCCGCTGTATCGGTTCCAACCGGTTGGTCGTCATTGACGTGACGATTGCTGAGCAGCAGCAGGACTGGGCCGACGCTGTTGCGGAGACCGCTTCCCGCCGGCCGACCCGGGTGTTGAAGAAGGTGAAGGCTCCGCAGGCTCCGGCAATTGTCCAGATTGCGCAGCCTCGCCCGGCCGCCCCGGCGCCGACCGCCGCCGAGCGCGCCGAGCAGTGGGCCGCCCGGCTCCTGCCCGTGTTCATCGCCGACGCCCAGCGCCGGATCGCGCTGATCGACACGCCCGGCGACGTCCAGGGCCCGATCCGCGGCATCGAGGCCCCGACGAAAACGCTGCACCCCGCCGCCTGACACCGCGCCAGCACGAACCACCACGGCCGCCGCCCACCCCCGACCTGCCGGGGTGGGCGGCGGCCGTCGCCTTGCCCTGTACAGCACCCGCCCAGCGAGATCACCCCGAGGAGACCACGTTGCCCGAGAACCTGACCACGCTGCTCGCCGAGGCTTTCACCTGGTACGCGCCCGGCCTGCGCGACCTCGTGCGGGAACGGCTGGACGAGGCCGACCTGGACACCAGCACGGACACGGTCGAGGATTTGTGCGGTGACCTGTGGCTGCACGCCGCCGAGATCACCGCCACCCACCCCCTCACCTTCGCCGAGCTCCTGGACCTCCTGGACCGCAACGCGAACCTGCTGGTGAACCGCCTCCACTACCAGCCGGAGGTGATCGTCGTGGGCCGGCTCGACACCGCCGCCGACCTGGTCGACGTCGCCGAGCTCGCCCTCGCCACGGCGGACAGCACCGGCCACCAGCCGCCGCTCCCCCGCCCGCGCCACCACGCCGCCAAGCACCGCAGCCCGCAGCGCACGGCGGCCTGATGCGCATCCACCTGGTCGCCTACCTGGCCCGTACCCGTGACGGCGCGGAGCATGGCGTGGCCCGCGTCCCGTCGGAGCGCGGCCGGCCGTCGTGGCACGAGTGCGCGGCCGTCGTCCCCGGATACCTCATCGGGCAGTACCTCGGCGTCGCTCCCGGACCGGAAGAGACCTGGTCCTGGCATCGTCCCGCCTGACCTACCAGCAGCAGCACGGACAACCACGGCCGTCGCCGACCCGGACCACCGGGACGGCGACGGCCGTGGCCGCCCGTACGGCAGCCAGAACGCAAATGACGGCCTCCGGGGGCGCAATCCCCGGGGGCCGTCGCCGGTCGCACCACCAACCCCGCTACAGGAGAGAGGACTACGACCGTGTCCCCCATCATCCCCCAGATCGACCTCGACGACCTCTACCACCGCTACTCCGGCCGCCTCCTCGCCGCCGCCACCGCGCGCCTCGCCGAGATCGGCCCGGACGCCACTCAGCTCGACGAGGACGTCACCCAGGACGTGTGGGAGGCCGTCGCCGCCGGCCACTACCCCACCGACCACCGCGGCCTCGACGGACTGCTCGTCCTGCTGGACCGCGCCGTCCGCCGAGTCCGCGCCGTCCGCTCCCGCGAGTGGCCGGCCGGGCTCCCCCAGGCCCGCCCGCACACCGAGGCGCCCGACCTCCTGGAGACGCTCGCCGACCAGGCCGCCACCGTCCCCGCCCAGCCCCGGCCGCTCCCGACCGCCGCCTCCGCGGTGGCCGCCCTTCACACCCTCCCCCTGGCCGGCTGACCGCGATGGACGACCACGCCGCGCAGCTGGAACGCCAGGTCCAGGAACAGATGGCCCGCCTCGAAGCGCAGGCTACCGCCGAGCGCCAGCTCGCCGAACAGCTCCGCCAGCAGCAGGCCGCCACCCAGGGAGGCACCCAGTGACCACCACCCGCCCCTGCCGCTCCTACGCCGGCGGCGGCACCCCCAAGCCGCCCACCCCGCCGGCCCCGCCCTCCCCCACCCCCGCCGGGGGCGGCCGGTGAGCAGCCCCGAGGACCCGCGCGCAGATGGACGAGCTGCTGCGGCGGGCCCGTGAGATGTACCAGCGGGCCCAGGCCGAGAGGGCCGGTCAGCAGCAGTAGCCCGATCACCAGCCAGGAGAGAAGGAGAACACGGTGATGACGACCGAGGAGTACGAGCGCAGGCAGGCCGAGCTGGCCGCGATGACCGCCGCGTACGAGGAGGCCGACCAGGCCGAGTACGCCGCCTTTATGGACGGGCTCGACGCCCGCAGCGTCGCTGCCTGGGCCGACCCGGTCCTGGAGCAGCCGGCCAGCGGCGGTGCGCTCCTGGAGCAGCGGCACGTCCTGCACGAGGCCGCCCACCCGGACCAGGTCGAGGCGCTGCGGCGCCTGGCCTCCCTGGCCTGACAGCCGGTTGCTGTCGTTCGCCGCAGCGCCCCGCCCTGGACCACCGGGTGCGGGGCGCGGCGGTGTTCGACGGTGCCCGACGCACCGGCCCCGCCAGCCGAAGGAGAGGCAGATATGAGGCGACCCGACGCGGTGCGCATGCATCAGGAGGAAGCGGCGGCGTACGCGCGCGCCGCCGAGACGGCCACCGGCCCGGCCCGCACGGGGTTGCAGGCCCAGGCAGCCGACCACCAGTCACTGGCCGACGCCGCCCGGCACGGCGAGTACCCCACCGACCTGGAGGACTGAGGACCGAACTGACCGTCGGTCGGTTGTCGTTCGCCGCCGCGCCCCGCCCCCGGACCACCGGGTGCGAGGCGCGGCGACGTTCGACGGTGCCCGACGCACCGCCCACCTCTCCCCCCTATATGCGTAGGAGTCCCCGTGTTGACCATCACTACGACCGCCCGGATTGCCGCACTGCGTCAGCGCGCCGTCCAGGCCGAGACCGCCCAGGCCGAGACCGCCCACCGCCTGGAGGAGGCCCTGGAGGAGCAGCGGATCCGCGACCTGGAACTGCTCACGGTGCGCGCCGACCTCAAGACCGCGCTGGCCAAGCCCGAACGGACTCTCGTCGCCGAGGCGAAGGCCAGCGAGGCCGTGACCCGGCTCCTGATGAAGGAGGCGAGCGCGCAGCTCGCCGCGCGCGACCGCACGATCGCCGAACTGCGCGCCGAGCTGGAGCAGGCGCGGGCGGGCCGTCCGGCCGATCCGGCCCTGCCCGAGCACGCGGTGCTGGCCTTCCGCACTCTGGGCGGCGGTCTGGTCGCGCTGATGGCCGTGCCGGACGAGGACAGCTACGACCGCCGTCCCTCCTACGGCTACGCGTGCCTGACGTGTGGCGACGAGGCCACCGGTCCTTCCGGATGGAGGACGGCCGCCGGTGGGGCCAACGAGCACGCCGGCGAGTGCCGGGCGATCCCGGCCGGGACCACCGACGCCGGGAAGGCCGGCACCCGCAGCTGACCGAGGCCGCATTTCGGGCCCGGCCGCCTCTTCTTCGCCCCCAGCGGCGGCCGTTTCGGAAGCACCCGGCAGCGTTTCGGGCGCAGCGGCCGCCGTTTCGGTACCACCTGAACCGAGCCTTCCGGAGGCCCCTGTGACGATCACCGACATGCCGCCGACGGCGGCTCCGCCCCGCCCTGCGCGCCCCGCGCCGGGCCCCGTTTCGCCGTTGCCGACCCCGGTTTCGGCAGCAGCCGAGTTCGTTTCGCCGACGGCCCCGGCCGTTTCGGAGACGCCCCGCTACAACCCGCTCATGATCGCCCTGTCGGCCGCCGCGGCGATCGGCGGCATCCTCGTGGGCGTCATCGGCTTCGCCATGTCCTACTCCACGCTCTCCAACGTCGCCCTCAACTCCTGGGGCTTCAGCAAGGACCTGGCACCGTGGTTCCCGGTCGGCGTCGACGCCTCGATCGTGGCGTTCCTGGCCCTGGACCTGTACCTGGTCCGCAAGGGCACCCCGTGGCACGTGCTGCGCCTGGCCGCGCACACCATGACCGGCGCGACGATCTGGTTCAACGCCAGCTCACAGGGCTCAATCCACGCCGATCCGGTGCGGGCGGTGGCACACGGCGCGATGCCGTTCCTGTTCGTCATCGGCGTCGAGGCCGGCCGCCGCCTGATCATCCACAAGGCCCGGCTGGAGGCCGGCACCGCCAGCGACCGGGTGCCGCTGCACCGGTGGGTGCTGTCTCCGGTGAAGACCCCGAAGTTCTACCGGACGATGCGGCTGACCGGCGTCACCTCCTACCTGGAGATGATCCGCCGCGAGCAGGAGCTCCTCGCCTACGAGCTTTGGCTCAAGCGCAAGCACGACGGTGACCTGTCCAAGGCCAGCGAGGACGAGCTGCTGCCGATGACGATGGCCCCCTACGGCTACACCGTCGCCCAAGCCCTCGCCATGCCCGACGAGCAGGAACGCGCGGCCCAGGCCCGCCAGGAGGAGGCCGAGCGCCGCAGCCTGGAGGCCGAGACCCGCCGCAAGAAGGCGGAGGCCAAGGCCAAGGCCGAGGCGCTGCGCGCGGACGGCGACCTGGAGAAGGTGAAGGCCGAGGTCGAGGGCGAGACGGGGCAGGCCCGGGCGCACGCGAAGGCCCGGGTCACCGCTGCCGAGCGGGCCGCCGCGCTGGAGGAGCAGGCGCTGGAGACGGCGGTGATGGCCGAGGCCCGCGCCCGCACCGCCACCGCGGAGCGCCAGAAGGCCGAGGAGCGCCGGGCGAAGGCCGAGATCGACCTGGAGGCCGCCGAGCTCGAACAGCAGGCCGCCGACAAGCGGCGCGCGATCGAGGAGGCCGACAAGGCCGCCGCGGCCGAGGCGGCGGCGATCGACACGCAGACCATCGCGATCGCCCGCAAGGCCACTGCCGAAGCCGACGAGGCCGCCGCCAAAACGGAGCTCGCCGCCGCCGAAACGCGGAAGGCCGCCACCGAAAAGAACCGCCTCGCGGCCGAGGACCGCGAGCGCGAGCAGACCGCTCTGGCCAACGCCGAGCGGGCCCGCCTGGCCGCCGCCGAAGCCGACAAGGCCGCTGCCGAAACGCGCCTGGCTGCTGCCGAAATCGAGAAGCGCGCGGTCGAAATGGAGGACACCGCGAAGTTGAAGCCGCGCGAGCGGGCGGTGCGCAAGGTCGCCCGGATGATTCTCGCCACCCCCGACCAGATTGCCGAGCAGCTGCTGCTCTCGGACATCCAGGCCGCGCTCGAGGTCACCTCCTCGGCCACGGCCTCCGAGTACCGCACGGAGGCCGCCGAGCTGCTCGCCCAGGGCTACCAGCCCTGACCGGCGGCCGGCCGCACCAGTGCACGGCCTCTCCGGTGGTCACCAGGACGCTCACAACGTCCTGGTGACCGCCGAAGGCGCCGAAGCGCCGAGCACCACCGTAGCGACCCGGGACCCCAGCAACGGCCCGGATCACCGCGAATCTTCCGCCACCGCAGGCCAGACGGCTGTCCGCCGCTGCTGCGCCCCACAAGTGAGGAGTCCTTCGATGAACGTCCTGCTGTTCCTGATCGGCCTCGTGCTGGTCGTCCTGGTCGTCGCCTTGGCGGTGACCACCCCGCTGTTCCTGGTCCACGCCCGCGAGCGTGACCACGGTCCCGCCTGCCGGTGGTGCCACCCGCGCTTGCGCCGTCGCTGACCGACCGTCCCACCCACCGAGATCCGGGCCTCTCGGCTGGCCGCCGGGCCCTTGTAGGGCTTCCGGCGGCTGGCGAAGGCGTCCGGCCCCGGCGCGCCGAGCACCACCGAACAGAGAAGGAGCACCCCATGGCCGAGCGTGATTCGGTCTACAACGACCCCGCCTACGACATCAGCAGCATCCCGTCCTGGAAGCAGACGCCCCCTTTGCACGGCGCCTACGCCCCGAACGCCCGCCTGTCCCCCCGCGCGAAGGCCGGTGTGGCCTGCGGGGCGGTCGTCCTGGTCGCTACCGGGATGGTCGCCTGGTCGCAGTACGCCTCCGCCGAGGCCGACGCCGAGGTCCGCAAGGCGCAGATCGCCCTGGACCAGTCGAAGCTCGACCTGGAGCGGCAGAAGCAGGAGGCCTCGCTGGCGGCCGAGACGGCCAAGACCACGGGGGTGGAGAGCGACGCGCAGAAGGCGCGCCGTGAGGCGGTCCAGGCGTGTGTCGCCAAGGCCTCCGGCGCCTACGGTGCCGTCGCCGACTGCGCGAAGGCGTACCCGGCGGTCGACTCCCCGGGCATGGTCAACACCTCCCAGAAGGTGGCCGCCGCCGGGGGCGATGACGCCCCCAACTCCGGTGTCGGCCTGGCCGTCCTCGGGGGTGCCGGCGTCCTGGTGGCGGGTGGCTGGCTGAAGAAGCACTTCGCCCGTAAGTAACCGTCCGTGACTTCCTTTCCTTTCCTTTCCCGACCCGGGAACGGCTTTCCCGCGTTCCCGGGCCCAGGCTACGGCCTCGGGAAGGGCGTTTTCCGGCGGGAAAGGAAAGGAAAGGAAGTCACCCAGAGTAAGGAGAAAGGTGATGGTGACACCCGCCCCGGCGGCCATCCCGCCCCGGCCCGAGCACCCGCCCGAGGCGCCCCCGCCCGCCGCCACCTCCACCGAGGCGGCGCTCGCCGCCCCCGCGTCCCCGACCCCGGGCACCGCTCCCGCCACCACTGGACCGGCGCCTGCCGGCCACGCCCCGGAGCCTGGCGCGGGCGCCGGGGCGGGCGGCCTGGCCCACTTCCTCACCCCCGTCCAGCCCGCCCGTTCGGTGCTCGGCACGACCGCGGACCTCGACCCCAAGGACGACCCCGGCACCGGCGGCGTCGAGACCGGCGAGTCCGACGGCAAGAACGGCTCCGGTAAGTCCGACGGCAAGTCGGACAGCAAGTCCGACGGTGACGGCCCGCTCGGCGCCCTGGTGCGCGCCCTCGCCCAGCGCCTGGGTCGCACCGGTACCGCCACCACCATTAAGCGCAACCACGAGGTCAAGGAGACCCGGGTCTCCGGCAACTCGACGAACACCACCAACGCCAACAAGTCCGACCGCAGCGCCAAGCACGAGAACACGGCGCAGCACCGCTCGCAGCGCGACGCCAAGGTCGCCGACCTGAACAACAAGACCCATCAGCACCAGCACCAGGGCAAGGACAACCGGGACGTCCGCAAGGCCGACAGCACGGACGCGAAGTCCGCGGCCAGCAAGGCCTCCAAGGCCGACACGGCGTCGAAGACGGGCAAGGACAGCCGGGACAGCAACGACACCAAGTCCGCCGACACCAAGGCGTCGAAGACGGACACGGCGTCGAAGACCGGCAAGGACAGCCGGGACAGCAACGACACCAAGTCCGCCGACACCAAGGCCTCGAAGAGCGACACCGGGTCGAAGACCGGCAAGGACGACAAGGGCCACGGCGGTGGGAAGGCTGCCGGGGCGTCGGACGGCAAGAGCGCCGACGGTGAGTCGCCGAAGGCCGGCCAGGACGACGGTGCGAGCGCCGACGTGAAGACGCTGAAGCCCGAGGGCCCTGCGAAGGCGGGCGGCGACGAGGACCCCGGTACCGGCGAGGCGAAGGCCGGGGCGGGCAAGCCGGGGGACGGGCCGACGGGCGGGGGCCGGGGCCCGGGACGGGGCGGCCCGTCGGGCTCCGGCGGCCGGGCCGAGGTGAAGGCGGCTGGGGCGAAGGGGGCGGACAGCAAGTTCCTCGGTGCGAAGGCCAGCAGCCTGGTGAAGGCCACCGACCCGGCGTCGCCCGGTAGCCGCCGGCCTGGCGCCCGCACGCCCGGGGCGTCGGCGACGGCGGCCGCCGCGAAGGGGGCGGACAGCAAGTTCCCGGGCCTGAAGACCAGCAGCCTGGCGAAGGCGGCCGACGCGAAGGGCCTGGACACCAAGTTCTCCGGCCCCGGGCTCGGCGTCGTGAACGTCGGCGAGCCGGGGCACCCCGGCCCGGTGGCGTACGTCAGCCGACCCGGACGCAAGACGGCCAAGTTCCGCACCGACGCGGCCGCCCCGGAACGAGCGGCCGACGCCGCGAAGACGGCCCCCAACCCTGTGAACGGTCCCGCCCAGCGGGACGGAAGGACGACAAGGACAACGATGAACGACCCCAAGCCTGCCGGGATGGTCCCGGTCAGCGGGTCCACCGCCGACCTGGCGAAGAAGCCCGCCGCCGAGGTGCCACCGCGCCCGGACCACCCGCCGCGTCCGACCGATCCGCCCACGATTCCCGCCCAGGCGGCACCGGCCGAGACACCCGCGGCGCCGGCCGAGGCCGAGCCCGCGAACGTCCTGGCCGTCGGCCGGGACGCGATCGCCTTCTCCGCCGACGGCGTCAAGCACAGCATGAGCCGCGGTGAGGTCCGCACGCTCAAGCAGTTCGAGCGCCGTCTGGCCGCGAAGGGCGAGGTGCTGGCCAGTGTCGCCGAGGGCAGCAAGGACACCCGGGCCACGGCCGTCGACCACGCGACCCGCGCCCAGCGCCTCGCTGAGGAGGCCCGGGACGTCAAGGGCGGCGCCCGGCTGGTGACCATCGTGCAGCGCCTGGCCGAGAAGGCGCAGACGCTGCGGGCCAAGGCCGAGCAGATCGAGAAGAACGCCGGCCGCGGCACCGAGGCCGTGAAGGTCCTGGCCGCCAACGCGGCCACCCGGCACGGCGTCATCTACAAGGCCGTCGTCGACAGCCCGTTGACCAGTCCCGCGGAGCGGGAGTTCTACCAGGACAAGCAGGGGAGCTGACATGGCCAGCACGTTGACCTACCGCGAACTGCGCAAGCAGATCCGGGCCCTGGCCAAGGAGGTCCGGCAGGCGACCGAAGCGCACAAGAAACTCGCCCGCACGCTCAACGCCGAGGCGAAGGACACCGGCCGGATCGCCGAACAGATCGCCGCCCTCAAGGTCGACTCCGCCACGATCGCCGAGACCCGCGAGGTGTCGCGGATCATGCAGGGCCTGTCCACCACCGCCCTCGCCTACTCGACCGCCGCCGAGGAGGCCTCCCGCTCCGCGACCGCCGCCGACCAGGAGGCGGTGCGCCTGCACGACGGCATCCAGCAGGCCGTCGACAAGTCCCCCGCCCCCATGGCCAAGGCCAGCTGGTACACCCAGGAATAGGAGAGAACTTCCGTGACCACCGACCACGCCACCCCGTCCGCCGCCGCGGAGGCGGTGCGCAGCCCGTCCGTCGAGAAGGCGTTTGCCGCCTGTGAGGTCGCCGCCCCGGTGGTCACCGCCGCGGTGATGCCCCTGCTGGAACCTCAGGCGGCGACCACGATGTGCACGTTCCTCGCCGCGCCGGTCTTGGTGGCCGGGGCGAACTACGCGGGCCTGATTGCCGACCGGACCCTGGACGCTGTCCCGGGCGGCGACATCGTGCGCGCCCACCGCCGGCCGATGTTCGTGGCCGCCGTCGCCACGGCGACGGCGGCCGCGACCGCCACGGTCAGCGGCCTGCCCGGCATCGACGCCCTGGCCGCCGGCTGGATGGAGATGCCGTCCGTCTCCGGCCTGGTCTCCGTGGTGTGGTGGGGCAGCATCGCGTTCGTCGGCTTCTCCCTGCGCCGGGTCCTCGCGAGCAGCCGCCGCCCCCGCCGCAAGACCGCCCCCGCGCAGCAGCCGGCGGCGGATCCGTCCGAGCCCGGCCCGGTCGACAAGGTGCTGGGCCTGTGGCACGCCCACATCTCCGGCGAGTACGGCGCCCACACCGGTGAGCACCTCTCCCTCACCGCCCACGGCCCCACCGCGTGGGAAGGCATCGTCGAAGCCGCCCCCGGCCGGCCGGTCAACGTCACCCCCGACACCGTCTCCGGCGTCTACCGCATCCCCGCCGCCTGGGTGAGCATCAAGGAAGGCCCCCACACCAGTTCCAAGCTCATCCACGTCGACCTCGTCCCCCCGCCCGCCGACCAGGCGCAGCACGGTGAGCTGGAGACGCTGTGGCTGCAGCGCGTGGCCCGCAAGGGTGGTTGCGTGCCCGGCACGCACCTGGAAGGCCTGGTCGACGACCCGGCCACCGGCGGCGTCGCCGCGTGGGTCGTCGCCGACGAGGACACCGACACCGTCACCGTCCCCGACACCTACCAGCTCGCCGGCGCGCTGCGGACCACGTCCCTGCTCGTGAGCTTCGAGCCGACGCAGGACCCGCGCCGCGCGAAGGTCCGCAAGATGCTGCGCTCGCCGCTGGAGGACGGCCGGCCCCTGCCGAACGCCGAGGCGCTGCTCGCGAACAAGAACGGCTTCGTCGAGCTCGGCACCGGCATCTCCGGGCGGCCCTCGCGCGTGCAGCTGTACGACCCCAAGGGCGGCGCCCGGCACGTGCTGGTCGCCGGTGTCACCGGCTCCGGCAAGGGCGGCGTCCTCCAGCTGGTGTGCCTCTCCTACCACGTCAACAAGGTCGCGATCATCTACGCCGACCCCAAGGGCAGCTCGAACCCGGACGTGGAGGACATGGCGGCCTTCGCCGGCTGCGGCCGCGAAGGCGCGATGGGCGCCCTGCGCCTGGCCTACGCGATCCTCCAGCACCGCATCGCCCAGTCCCAGGCACTGCGGATGAAGAACTTCGTCGCCACGGACGAGATGCCGTACATCGCGGTCGTCCTGGACGAGTTCGCCCAGCTGCTCGGCGACAAGTCCCCCTACCAGGACGAAGCGTCGATGATCGTCGCCGCCCTCGCCGAGCAGGGCCGCTCGCTCGGCATGGCCCTCGTGCTGTGCGGACAGATCCTCAACCTCGACAAGATGGGCTCCGACACCAGCATCCGCGACAACGTCTTCTACGGCGGCGCGCTCATCCTCCTGCGCTCCGACGGGGCGCAGAAGAACCGCCTCGACCTGCCCGATTCCTTCGACGGCATCGATCCCTCCCAGATCCCCCCGTACTGGCGGGGCGGCGACGACTCGCTCATCTACGACCCGACCATCCCCGAGGACGACCCGCGCCGCACGTTCGGCGTCGGCTACGTCGTCGGCCCGGACGAGCGCGCCGAGATGATGCGCGCCTGGATCCTCGAATCCGCCGCCGGCCTCTTCGACCCGGCGAACATCGCGATCCCCCACGACTTCCCGGGCTGGGAGGACCGGGACCTGATCGCCGCCGCCCCCATCGACCCCACCGCCACCGCCACCGGTGGCGGGGACGGCGCCGGATCGTGGGAGCCCGGCCCGGCACCGGCCGTCCTGACCAAGGAGCCCACCGCCAAGGAGAAGATCCTCGGCATCCTCGACGACCACCGCGACCCCCTGAACGAGGAGGTGATCTACCTCAGCGTCGAGGCGATCACCACGATTGCCGGCGTCGCCCGCAAGACCGTCTTCAACGCCTGCTCCGATCTCGCCCGCGACAAGACGCTGGTACGCCGCGGCGCCGGCGAGTACGGCCTGCCGCTCCACAAGACCGCCGACCAGGGCAGCGCGCCGGAGCCCGCCGACAGCCACTGACCCGCCGCCTCCCGCCCCGCCACCCATGGCCGGGCGGGCGGACCGCTTCCCGCACCCAACCCCACCCGACTGCCCCGGCGGTCACCACACCCACCGAGAGGAACCACACCATGTCCACGCACCTGATCGTCGGTCCCACCGGCTCCGGCAAGTCCCACACCCTCCAGCAGCTGATCGCCCAGGCCGCCACCGACCCGGCCACCACCACCTGGGCCATCACCCCCCGCAGCGAACTGACCGCCGCCGACCGCCACACCACCCCCGACGGAGCCGAGCAGATGCTCACCCACGCCCTCGCCATCGTCGACCAGCGCAACGCGACCCTGCGAGACGCCCGCCAGCGCGCCCACCAGCCCACCCCGACCGCACCGCGCATCCGCCTGCTCATCGACGAAGCCGAACACCTCCTGCGCCACGAGCCGCTCGCCGAGCAGCTGCACCGCCTGGTCACCACCGGCCGCCCCGCCGCCGTCGAGACCGTCGTCGCCGTCAGCGACCTCCGCCTGAACCTGTGGCCGCTCGACCTGCGCGACCACTACCTCGCCGGCACCGTCACCCAGCTCCACCGAGGCGCCCGCGCCGTCCCCGGCATCCACGCGCTGACCGACACCCAGAACTGACCGGTCGGCCAGCCTCGCCCCCGGCCCCCCGCCCGCCCCGCCACCCAGGCCGGGGCGGGCGGTCCCGCATTAACCCGAAGGGAAACACCCCAGTGACCACCAACCCGCCCGACCCCGCGGCGCCGGCTCTCTGCCCGGACTGCCAGGCAGCCCCCGGCGAACTCCACCAGGACGGCTGCGACATCGCGCTCTGCGCCCAGACCGGCCGCCAGCACCTGATGTGCGACCACGACGAGGACGACGAACGCTGCCGCAGCACCTGGACCGGCCAGTGGCCCGGCACGGCCGAGTGCCGTGAGTGGGGCTGGTGCGTGCGCGACGTCCCCGGCCTGGGCCTGACGCCCTGCCCCGCCGAGGACCCCCACGCCGTTGAGGATCTCAACCGCCTGGTCACCGGCGCCCGCTGGGACGCCGACTCCCAGCGCTTCCAGCGGATCTGACCGGCCGACCGGTCTCGCCCCCGGCCGACCGGCCGACACCGCGATCCGCCTGGAGGACGTCGTGAACACCACCGTCACCGTCACCGTCGCCGCCGACCCGGCCAGCCCCGAGGAGATCGGCGCCGCCGCGGTCACCGCCATCACCGAGACCCTCAAGGCCGCCGCCCGCCAGCCGTTCATCGACTGCAGTGCGGCCTGGCGGATCACCGGCACCCCCTACAGCGCCGCCCGCCTCACCGTCGGCGACCTCACCGCCCGCATCACCGACCTGCCCGACCACTTGCTGCTCGTCTCCGGCGTCCCGGCCTGGAACCGCCGCGCCGCCTGGCCGGTGCGCTCCCTCACCTGGGACGGCGCCCTGGTCCTGCACACCACCGCGCCCGAACCCGACCCGAACGCACTGGCCCTCGACCTCCACCTGCCCGCCCCCGCCCCGAGCCGACCGCCGAGGAGCCACCGCCGTGTCCCAGCACACCCCCGACCAGCCTGAGCGCGACAACCCCGACGACGAGGACCTGGTCTTCCCCACGCTCGGCGCCCTGCCCCCGCTCGCACCGCCCGAGCAGGACGAGCACCCGGACGTCATCTGGCACCGCCCCCAGCCGCCCCGCCCCGAGCCGCACCGCCGACCGCGCCGCATCCTGCCCGGCCGCGCCGCTCTCGGTGACTTCGCGCTCGGCCTGGCCGCGCTCGGCGTCCTGGCCACCCTCGTCATCCTGGCCCTCGCGCTCGGCCCCTACGTCCTCGCCGCGCTGCGCTGGCTGCTCGACCCGGCCCACGTCGCCCACCCCGCCGCCCAGGTCTGGCACACCGTCAACGACCCGATCCGCCACTGCCTCACCGAGCGCGGCGCCGGCCTGCCCGCCGGGCCCGGCGCCCTCTACGGCACGTGGGCCGCCACAGGCCTGCTGATCCTGCGGCGGACGCGGCGCACCAGGGGTTCCGCCGGGGCGCAGCTCGGCGCGCTGGTGTGGGGTGCGGTGACGGTCGCGATGGTCTGGGAGGGCACCCCGGGTGCCGGGCGGCCGGTCGCCGCCGGCCTGGTCGTCTTGCTTTGGGGCGCGCTGGTCGCCCTGACCCTGACCGGGTCGTGGATCACCACCACCGTCATCAACAACGTCCAGCCGGCCAACCCGGCCGCGCCAGTCGTCACGGTGGCCGCGCCCGAGCCGACGCCGGTGACCGTCGAGGTCACCGTGCCCGAGCCGCGCATCGAGTCGGTCCTGGTCGTCGACCGGGACGGGCGCCGCACCAGCCGACCCGACGACCAGCACTGACCCGCCCCCGGGGCGGCGGCCCACCCGGCCCCCGCCCCGGCCCGCACCACCGCCAGTACCCGCCGAGCCACGACCGACCGAAGGAGCCCGCGTTGTCCTGGGCGATATCCCGAGAAGCACAGCTCGCCGCCGCCTACGAGAAGCTGCACGCCCTGTCCGCCACCATCGCAGGCCTGGACCCGGGCAGCCCGTCCCGTATCGGCCTCCAGGCCAAGGCCGACGCCCTGTGGGCCGAGATCCAGCGGCTGGAGAACTCCCGCAGCATCTCCCCGCAGATGCTGCTGATTGTTGTCGGCATCACCGCGCTCCTCCTCTGGAACCTGCTGACGGCCGGGCGCTGACGCTGCCCACCACCGCGCCCGCCGTCCCGGCCAGCCAGGCCGCGGCGGCGGGCGTCGTGGCGCGCGGCGCCGGCCGCCCGGCCGGAGCCGACCACAGGAGGACTTCGTGACCACCGACACCACCCCGCCCACCCGCACCGCCTACGAGCCCTTCGCCCGACCCGAGCGCACCTTCCGCAAGGACAGCGCCCTGCCCGAGGCCACCGACTGGGAGCTGGCCCGCATCGCGCTCGACCGGCGCAGCTCCGCCGCCTACGCCGCCGACCCGCACGCGGACGAGGCCCGGCGGATCGGCGAGGAGTTCACCGCCGAGGAAGCCGTGCGGGTCGACTTCTTCCTCGCGGCGGGCATCCAGGACTCCGGCCGCCTGGACGCCGTTGCCGCCGGCCAGACGCTCACCGGTGAGGACCGGGACTGGCTGATCGACCAGCTGCGGCTGGCCTGGGACCGCCTGGACCGCCTCCGGGACTGCATCGACGACTCCGGCAGCCTCCTCAACAACACCTATGCCGCGAGCTCCGTCGACTACGTGCGCTGGTCCCGCCGTCCCGAAGCGCTCACCGGACGCCGCCCCCGCGCCGCCGAGCAGCTGGCCTGACCGCTCCACCCGCTCCACCCCGCTCGGGTGCACCGCTCACCGTTCTGGACGAGCGGTGCACCCGAGCGCTCACCGCTGACCACCAGGAGGGGAATCCCACGATGGACTCCACGAACGTGCCGATGAGCGCTCTCGACCGTGCGCTCGACCGCGAACTGGCCGCCGTGAGCGCGGACGTGGCGAGGACGGACAACAAGGCGTCCCTGCTGCTCGCCCTGACCGGCGGCGTGCTGATCGCCGGGGTGGCCTCGCTCGGCAAGGCACCCGCGTCCGCGCTCGCCCTTGCGGCGGCTGGCATCGCGGCCGCCGCCGTCTCGGCACTGCTCTCGGTCCTGGTCGTCATGCCGCGCCTGGACTCCGCCAGGTCCAACGGGTTCTCCCGATGGGCTCGCTGCGAGGCGGACGAGATCCGCGAGGCCCTGGCCGTCGACGACCACCTGGCCGTCCGGTTGCACGCGCTCAGCGTGATCTGCGAGCGCAAGATGCGCCTGCTCCAGTGGTCGGCCCGCTGCGCGCTCGTCGCTGTCCTCTCCGTCTCCGCAGCGGCGCTTCTGTCCGCTGCTGCCTGACCGCTCATCCGATCCCCGATCCCGAAGGAGCGCTCATCTTGAGTGATTGGCGACAGACCCTCACCCCTGACGACCACGCGATGATCGCCGCTCACGCCTCGATCGAACGGGGGACCTTGGCGGTGCTGATCGGCCCGGCCGGCTCCGGCAAGACCACCTACACCCGCGCCATCCCGTCCAGCCAGGTTGTCTCGCTCGACGACCTGCGGGCCCTGGTGACCGGAGGCGACGCCGGGGACCAGGAAGCCACCGCCGAGGCGGTGGCGATCCACGACCTGGTACTCGAAGGCCGGCTGTGGCGCGGCGGCGTATTGACTGAACTAGATCCGACGTTTGTGCAGGTCAGAGGGCGTTTCTGCTAGCTTCCGGGCATGCACCAGCTGGAACGGTCCGGTGTGGACCTAAAGAGCTTTGTGCTGCCCGACGTCTGCCTGCGCCGCAACTCGGAAAGGCCGGCCAACCGGCGCGTGCCGGACGACGTCCTGCGCTGGCAGCACCAGCTCGCCGTCGAAGCCCTCCCCGGCCTGACCGCCGAGGGCTTCGACGAAGTGCGCCTCTACCCGGCGGTCAGCCGCTCCGGACGCTGACGCTGCACACCGGCCCCACGCCCCGCCCCCGGCAACCAGCCGGAGGGCAGGGCGCTCCGGTGCGCGGCCCGGCCGCCCGGCCGAACCCACCACACACACCCACCCAGGAGAGCCGAGATGGCCAAAGAAGCAGTCGAATCCGTTCGCTACACCGCCGACGTAGTCGCCACCACGCCGGACGGCCGCGTCCTGCTGATCGAGCGGGGCTGGCCGCCCTTCGAGGGCGCCTGGGCGCTGCCCGGCGGCCACGTCGACCCCGGCGAGACGAGCCGCCAGGCGGCAGCCCGGGAACTGGCCGAGGAAACCGGCGTCCGCGTGGACACCGCGGACCTGCTCCAACTCGGCGCCTGGGACACCCCCGGCCGCGACCCCCGCGGCCGGTACGTCACCGTCGCCTACCTCGCCGTCGTCCCGGCCGACACCCCGATCACCGCCGGGGACGACGCCCGCACCGCCCGCTGGTGGCCGTTCGACTCCCTCCCGGAGCAGCTGGCGTTCGACCACGCCGCGATCCTCGCCACGGCCCTGCGCGGAGAGCCAGCCGACACCGACCCCGCCGGCACCGCGGCCTGACCGGGCACTGACGCTGCTTACCGTAGCGCCCCGCCACCCGGCCACCCGCCGGCCTGCTGTAGCCGGGCACTGACAGGCCGCCCCCCCGCCATCCCGCACCCCGCCGAGAACTCGCCCGACCCTGCAGCCCAGCCCTGACGGAGGAACACGTGACCCGGACCGTGATCGTCCCCACCCCCGACAGCCCCGCCAGCCACGCTGTCGGGTTCGACCTGGACGGCAAACCCGAGCGTTCCGACCGGGTTGGTGGCGTGAAGGCGCAGCAGTCCGCTATTACCCGGTAATAGCGGAGCCGAGCAGCGGGTCGCCGTCGAGACCGTGCGCGGCCCGTGCTGCGCCGCGCCAGTGAGTAGTTGTGGTCGGCCCAGAGCGGAAGCCCCCGCGCGGCCCTCCTGGTCTCGGCGAGAGCAAACACGAAAGTGGCGGTGGGTCCGTCCCAGTTCGGACGGACCCACCGCCACCTATTACCCGGTAATAAGGGAGAGGCGTGAAGCGGGAATCAGTCCCGCAGGTTCTCGATGAGAGCCTCCGCGAGAGCGTAGGCCTCTCGCTTGTGGAGGACCGCAGTGATTGCGGCCGCGAAGGCCGTGACGTCATGCCAGTCGACATCGAGCGGAGCAGGAGAGGCGAGGGGCTCCCGAGGCTCGGGCAGGGTCGCCGACGCCACGGCGGCGGCAGGTGCGGAGACCTGCTGCCCCGTGCCGGCGGTCGCGGGAGCCTCCTTATCCATTACCGGGTAATAGTCCTCGGCCGGTGAAGCGGTGGTGGCCTTCGTGGAAGGCTGCGGCAGACGGGCTGCCGCAGCAGGCTCAGCGGACCGCGGCTGGGGAGCAGGCTGCTTGGGCTCCGCCGACCTGCCCTGCGATGCCTCGCTGACGGGACGATCCTCGACGGGGCCCAGACTGGCCGAGTACGCGGCCGGTTGGTCGTCCTTCGGCAGCGCCACGAATGCGCGAGCCGCCTTCAGTCCAAGCTCGCCAGATGCAACCTTCGCCCGAAGCTCAGGGACAAGGTTCAGGAGGGCGATGCGCTGAGAGACGAACCCCTGAGTCTTCCCGATGCCCTTGGCGACCTTGGTCTGGGCCATGCCGCGGCCCCTCGGCGGCGGGTCGGTGAGGACGCGCAGCGCCTCGGCTTCCTGGATCGGGTCCAGCCCGACCCGCAGCAGGTTCTCGGCGACGGCCCACACCAGCGGGTCGGGCGCGGCCTCGTCGTTCACGTAGGCCGGGACTTCCCTCAGCCCGGCGCGCATGGCTGCGGCGAGGCGTCGGTGACCGGCAACGACGACGTACAGACGGTTGCCGACCTGCGGCGCGTACTCCGGGTTGTGCTTGAGGAACGCCGATGCGCTGCACAGCGTGAGAGGCGTGATGACGCCTACGGTCTCGATGCTCCCGGCGAGGTCAAGGAACTCCTGGTCCGTTTCGTCGATCTGCCCGCGGGGGTTGCCCGGGTTAGGAGCAATCTCCCCGATCCCGACGATTGGCGGGCGCGGAGCGGCATGGGTGGGTTCGTCGAGCGGCTCGCCGTCGAGCATGTCAGCGAGGTTGACGCGGCGACTCATCGGGAGGTTCCGTTCAGGTTGAGCTCAAGGGCCAGCTTGAAGAAGTCCTCGCGGGCCTCGAAGGAGGCCCGGTTGGGTTTGTACTGGGTGACGACCAGGCCTTCTGCGGCCGCGCGGGAGTGGACCTTGTAGTGCCGGACTACGGTCTTCGCCAGGGGGAAGCCGTTCTTCTCGACGAATTCCTGGGTCTGCCGCAGGTCGACGTCTCCGTCGCGCGGGTCCCAGTTGTTGACGACGACGGTGTAGGGCAGGCCGCGGGGCTCGACGATCTGGCGGACCGTGCGGACGGTCGGCTTGAATCCCAAGGGTTCCGGCTCGATCGGCAGGATCACGCTGTCGGCGTTGTCCAGCACGGCGCGGAGGATGTCCGCGGCCTTGCCGTCGCCGAGCGGGTCGGCGGTGGTGTCGTCGTCGGACAGGTCGAGCCAGCCCGGGGTGTCGACGAAGATGTGCCGGACCGACTTGACGGCGCGCAGCTTGCGCAGCGATCCGAGGTCATTGTGCGCCTGGGTGAAGAGAAAGGGGAGTTCGTCGCCGACGCGGTTGGACCACCACGCGGTCGAACCCTGCGGGTCGACGGAGACGGCGAGAACCGGGGGCTGTTCGCCGGCCCTGCGGCCAATGACCTCGGCGGTGACCGCGGCGAGGTTGACGGTCAGCGTCGACTTTCCGACGCCGCCCTTCTGGTTCAGAAGGACATGCACGTGTGCCATGAAAGCTCCGTGTGATTCCCAGTTGGCTGGTACTTCGGACCGACACAGGATGTCAGAACATCCAGCTCAGGACGCACATAGACCGCTTGTTCGGGCGTGGCGGACCACAGGGAGACTGGTCTGAGGCCGGGCATCTCGCGACGGAGCGGCTTACACGGACCCGCGGCTCGACCCGCGCAGGGAAGCGGCTGGCGGGGCCGGCTGGTCGAAATTGCCTCGTGAGGGCGAGTTCGACCGCCCTACGCTCCCTGCGTGGCATACAAGTTCGGCGAAAACCCCGCCTGCATCAAGCGCTCCCGCATCGTCACCAAGCTCCTCATCGACGAGGCGCAGAAGGTGACGGCGACCTCCCCTCAGGTCCTGCGGGAAGACGCCGACTATGCGCACCAGCTTCTCGGGTGGTGGATGTTCGCGAACCGCCAGGCCGATCTGCTGATGCGCGCCTACGACTCCGGGTTCACCGTGGAGGCGGCGGGCCAGATGCGCAGCCTCATCGAGCACACCCACTTCATGGAGTGGCTCGCCGAGCACAAGACCGAGGGCCTATGGGCGCTGGAGGCCGCCGAGTTCGACCGGCGCAGGAAGCTGATCGAGAACCTTCAGCGGATCGACTGGGAGATCCCCGACAACATCCAGGTAGGACAGGCGCCGCTCTTCGACTTCCCCGACGCGGCGGCGGAGGCACGCCATCGAACGCTCAAAGGCCAGGCCGGAGCCGTCGCCACGCTGGTCGAGGCGCGCAGCCCCGCAATCTCTACCCGGTCGGCGGCACGGCTGCCCGTTCGCGGCTCATGCCCGCCCCGCAGGCCCCTTGCCGCGGGCAGCTTCCTCGGATCTGGCCGGAGCCGTGCTGGTGCTCTTTCGAGCCGCAGGCTTCGTACCGGCCTGCTTGGCGGTGCTGGTGCTCTTCACCGCGTCGCTGGATTTCGGGTGCTGTTCCCGGGCGTTGGCGAGGGCTCGTTCCAGGACGGCCATGAGGTCCAGGGCCGTTCCGCCGGGCGGCAGGACTCGCGACTCGGGGGCGTGCGGGGGTTCGATCCCGGCGAGGCGGGCTTCGACGACTTGCTCCAGGGCGTGGGTGTACTGGTCGTGTTCGGCCTCGATGTGGAAGTCCTCGGTGACGGCATCCATCAGGTTCCGGGCCAGCGCGACCTCCTTGGGGCGCAGCTGGACGTCTTCGGGGGCGATGCCGGCGGCGGGGCGGATTTCGTTCGGCCACAGCAGGGTCTGGAGCACGATGACGTTCTCGCGTACCCGCAGGACGGCCAGGCTCTCCCGGGTCCTGATCGCGACGCGGGCGACGGCGACCTGGCCGGCCTCCAGCATTGCGTGGCGCAGCAGCGCGTACGGGCGGGCGGCGGCGGGGTTGGATGGTCCGAGGTAGTAGGCCTTGTCGTAGTTGACCGGGTCCACGCGGTTGGCGTCGAGGAAGCCCAGCACGGTGATCTCTCTGGTGCTGGAGAGCGGCAGGTCGGCGAGGTCGTCCTGGGTCAGGACGACCATGCGTCCGTCCGGGGCCTCGTAGCCGCGGGCGACGTCGTCGAACGGCACCTCCGCGCCGTCCAGCTCGCAGACGCGTTTTTGCCGGATCCGGCCGCCGTCGGCGGCGTGGACCTGGTGCAGTGGCACGGTGTGCCGCTCGGTCGCGGCGTACACGCTCACCGGGATCGACACCAGCGAGAAGCTGATCGACAACTTGGCGATCGCCTTCGGCATCGCCACCTCCGGGTCCGGTCCTGCTGCCTGCCCCTCCATCCCATCGTGACCCGTGACGTCCTGGACTGGAGCGGGATGGCCCCTGACCTGGAGTATCGCGGGGCCGACAACTTGAATCGAAAACCTGTTCGATCTACTTTGGGGTTGTGACCGCCGACGTTCCGTTCTCCCGCGCCGCCCGTCTTGGGGTGCTGCCGGGTGATGCCGAGCGGGCGCCCAGGGAGCTGATGACGCTGCCCGGGCTGCACCACGACGTGCGGCGCTGGCATCTGGTGGAGATCCGCCGCGGCGGCGGGTGGCGGCCGGCGCTGCTGACCGTGTGGCGGCGCCCGCCCGGCAGTACCAGCTGGGTCGTCCACGTCCGCTGGGGCCCGGACGGCCCGGGACCCGGCGAGGAGACGTGGGCCTGGCTGCTGTTCGACGAGACGACGATCCGCCCGCTGCCCGAACCGGCCGGCCCCGCCCCGCTGAAGGACGCCGTCATGGTGCCGCCGGAGATGACCAGCACACCCGCTGCGGACGACGCCGGCCGCTGCTGGCGCCTGACCTGGATCCGCACCGAGGGCCGGTGGCGCTCCGGCCTGGTCACCGAGCAGCGCCGCCCCGCACCCGACCTGCCATGGATCGCCCACACGCGCTGGGGCGAAGACCGCCAGGCCGCCTGGCTGATCGCCGACCCGGCCACGCTACGCCCGATCCCCGCCAAGTTGGAGGACGCCTCAACGCTCACAGCCGGAGCGGCGGCCGAAGCGACGGCGCAGGCCTCCGTCACCGGGGAGCAGCGGTGAGCGTCCGGCTCGCCGCTGTGCCGGATCCGGTGGCGCCGGTGGGCGGCGCGCGGCCTGGGCATGGCATGCTGCCCCGCATGATCGACAGTCCAGACATCGACGCCTCGGGCGTGACCTGGTCGTTCGCCACCGCGCGTGAACCGGCAGAGTTCCCCGCGGTCGAGGTCGAGGGCGTGCCCGGCGTCGAGCACGCCGGGGATAACGGCCGTACCCTGTGCGGGATCCGCGGCCGATACCTCAGGCACTTCCTGCACCACTTCCAGCCCCAGGGCCTGGCCTCGTGCCGGAAGTGTCGCGCGCTGGCCGAGGCCGCGCCATCCCGGCCATGCGGGCAGGAACGCCTGCACGACCTGCTCCTCCAGAAAGCCGAGGACGGGCCGCTGCGAACGGACCTGCTCGCCGCGCTGCGCCGGGGTGCGCGGATCGCGATCTGGATCACCGGCCCGGCGAAGGGCCTCACACGGCACTACGCGCGGCTCGACCAGATGACGGAGGAGGCCGGCCCGGCCGCCGAGGCGCTCGCAAAGGCCGGCACCTCCATCACGCTGGCCCGCGTCGAGGACGCCGACCGGCAGTACCTCGTCGTCCTGCCGCCCGACGGCCAAGCCCGCATCGCGCGCGGGGCGGTGGCTGATTCTCCCGGGGCCACTTCTTAGCCCTCCCCCGTCACGGCCGATTGACCCCGCCCCGCCCCTCCCGCTGGACCAGGGGCTGCGCCCGGATCGCGTCCGGCAGCGGGCGCCGGTTCCGGGCGGGCATGACCATCGTGTTGTAGACGACGTGGCTGACCGACCACTTCGGATTGCGGGTGACGGGCGTCAGATCGTCAGGCACCGGCTGCTCGGCCAGGACGAACAGGTCGGCGGCGTGCAGCCCGGGCGCCGGTCCGAGGACCCGTCGTGGTGCAGGCCGCGATGGGGGTGCCCATCGGGGATTCCTCGCACGGCCTGGTGTCGATCATCAACGTCGTTTCCCTCCGACTCTGGGGAGCTTCCCCTGCTTCTGGTCCGGGCGTCGGGAGGAGTCGGCAAAAAATCTCGGAAACCGGCATGTGGCGCCTGTCACCTCGGATAAGACTCCTCATATCCGAGGCGACAAACCGGGCGTGACGACCCGTCCGACCGGCCGCCCGACATCGAGGGGATAACCGTGACTGACACCACCGCGCCCGCCGGCGAGCGGTACGCCACCGACCTCACCCATGCCGACGTCGCCGAGCTGTCGGGCTGGCTGAAGGCCGTCCTTGGCGTCGAGCTGCGGGACGCCCCCGACGGCACCCCGGCGAACCGCCTTGCCTTCGCCCTGCACGCCCTCGTTGACGACGTGGTGGACGCTGCCAACTCGCACATCAAGATGCGGGACGCCCGAACCCCAACGCCGGACGACGACGAGTTCACCGGGCTGGAGAACCTGCATGCCATCCGACGCGCCTGGGGGCAGCTGGTGTCGACGGCCCAGCAGTGGGACGAGCACCCCGGCTATGACGGGGCGCGCTGGCGCCGGGTGGAGACCAACCCCGTCCTCTCCGCTTTGCACCGCGAACGAAACGACAAGATCGCTGACAAGATCATCGCCGCGCAGGGCTGACCCACCGCCACCGTGCCGCCCCGGCCCGTCCGGGGCGGCCCGAGGACCCCGCCTTCACCGGTTGTCGTCCCGCAGATCGAGCGAGACAGTACGCGTCGGGGTTCCCGCCGCCGTCGTTGTCCGGCCAGGGCCGGTCCGGGGATGGTGTGCGACGATCCGCAGACTGAGGGGATGGAGGAGCTGTGGAGCAGCGGGGTTGGGAGTACGAGCGGGCGTTGGAGATCGCCGCGGCGGATGCTCGTGCGGCGGTGGTCGATGTGGTGGCGGTGGCGCTCGACGTGCTTGGCCAGGATGGCCGTGCCGGGGTACAGCTCGGCCGGCTGATGTGGCACTTGGCCGAGGGGCTGCGTGGGCGGGTGCGCGGTGACGAGGGCGTGGAGGAGCTGGTCGGTGCTGTTGAGGCGGTCTCGCTCGCGCTGGCGGCGGAGCGCGGCGCGTGGGGGCGGGATGAGGTGGTGCGGATCACCGGTGGCGAGCATCAGGGGCGGGCTGGGCTGGTGGACACTCCCGTGTGGGAGCCGGACCACGAGCGGCGGGACGTCGCGTCGGGCCTGCCCGGCGCCTACCGGGTCCGGCTGGACGGGGCGCTGACCGTGAGCGTGCCGGCCGGGCACCTGCGGGTGGCGACGCCGACGGGCGACCCGGAGGTGTTCATGACCGTCGCGTTCTCCTCCGTGTGGGTGGGGTGCGTGGTGTGGAGCGACCGGCTGGTGCGCTGGCACCGGGACCGTCGTCCCCGTGAGTGGGCGCAGGTCGACCTCGGGCCCGACCCGGCGGGCACGGTGAGCCGGGCCGCGCTGCTGGTGGCTGCCGCGCTGCTGGCCACCGCCACGACGGAGCACCTGGACGAGCCCGCCGACGGCTCCGCGCTCCTGGACGTCCCCCTGCCGGCCGTCGGCGCGCTGCTGGCCGGCACCGACGACGCGACGATCACCGGCCTGCTGGAGCGGACCCGCCCGGGGCTCGCCGCCACCGATCCGGGGCTGGAGGACCTGCGGGCGTTGTGGAGCATCACCGCCGAGGTCGAAGAACTGCGCCAGCGGCGCCGGGTCCAGCGGCTCGCGCACACCGTTCTGGTCGGCCACCAGGCCGCAGGGATGCGAGCGGGGGCCGACCGGGCCGACTGCCTGACGGGCCGCCCGGTGCGGCTGAGGGGCCGGATGGACGACCTCGCCCCGTGGGAGCAGGAGCGGCGGGCCCGGGCATGGGCGGCCGAGCTGGCTGCGCAGGTTGTTACCGGCGACGAGGAGTAGGCCGCGGGCCGGAACCGGTCGGGCCAGCGGGCAGGCGACATCGAAGCAGGCGGGCCCCAGTGTCGATGGGGCTGCCCTGGCCACTGTCGTCAGCGCACTGCCGGCGGCTGGGTGGCCGGGCCGGGTACGCGGCTCCTTACGACGCGGCCCGCTGGCGTCGTCCGGTTTCGTACCGCGAACAGCAGGGTCGACTTCAACGCCGGGGCCGGCAGGGAGGCCGGACTGTCCGGCGAGGTCCTGGCCGGGCGCACCGTCGCCGGGTTCGAACGGTCTTCCCGGAACACCTGAGGAACCTGTGACGGCGGGGGTTGGGGCTTCCCGGGTGGGGGTGCGTCGGCCGATCGGGACGAGGCGGCAAGTTGCTGGTTTTGACCGAACTTGACCGCTACTTGTCGAACACCAGAACTGCCCAGCCGTGCAGGTTAACCGATATGACTGCGAATCGCATTTAAGGGCTGTGCAGCTACCACTCTGCGTGTACCGGCAGCTACTGTCGCTGGTCTGCGGGCCCCGGCAACCGGTCGTCGAAAACTCGTGCCGGGGCTCCGCTACCCCCTGCCACGTCGTTCTGAGGAGGACACATGTCCACGCTCCGCAGCAGTTCCGGCAACGCGCACGCGCTGCCGGACGGTGACTTCGACCGTAACATCCCGCGCCCGACGGGTCCCCAAACCACGAGCCGCCGGTGGGCCATTGACCTGGTGGTGAACGTCCGGGGCGCCGGAGTGGGGACGGCGCTCGCCGTGCCGCTGCTGTTCGCCCCGGTGCCCGGCATCACGCTCTCCGGTGCCGCCGTGGTCGTCCTGTTGTCCGCGTTGAACGGCTCGTACCTGCGGCTGAGCACCGTCACCCGCCGGTGAACGACCGGGCCTGCGCGCCGGTTCCCTACCGCGCGCAGGCCCGCCCCGCCGTTCCGACAGCGTGCCGGCGGAGCGTTTCCCCGCACCACCGGCGGACCCACGACCGTTCAGCTACCCGCACACCGCGTCACAACCCACGCGCAGCCGGGCGAGGAGAACCACCACGATGAAGACCACCACCCTGACCTGTCGCCGCTGTAGGAGTCCCTTCCAGCGCCCCTGCGACCGCGGCCGGATCCCGAAGTACTGCCCCGCCTGCCGGACGAAGGGCGCCACGAGCACCCAGCTCAAGGGCGAGAAGCTGGGCAAGCTCGTGCGCGCGCGCGATGCCGAGGCGGCGGCAGTGTCCCGCTCCGTCGCCGAACGGGGCGTGGAGATCAACCGCCTGACCCGGATGCTCCAGCCCCTGCGGGCCCTCGAACAGGTCATGCTCGTCGAACAGGACCTGGAAGACATCAAGGCCCACCTGGTCCAGCAGGCCCGCGCCCAGGGCCACGACTGGGACACGATCGGGGAGCGGCTGCGCCTCAGCGCGAAGTACGTCGGGCGCCGCTACAACGAGGAGTACCTGAGCCGCCGCCGCCGCAACCGCGGGCGCCGCGCCGCCAGCGCCGGCCCGGCCTTCCGGCTCGCGGCCGACGCCGCCCTGGCCCCCGCCCTCGCCCACCCCGCGGCCGTCGAGAGCCAGGCCCAGGAGGTCGGCGCGGCCGAGGCGTCCGACGACACCGCAGAGGGCGACGCACCACCGGGCCATCGCGACGCCGCCCGGCTCTCCCGCGCCCTGTCCCACCTCCAGCGCAGCTCCGGCACGACCATCAGGGCCCTGTCGCAAGCGGCCGGGGTCTCCCCCTCGTTCGTCTGCCGGGTCCTGTCGGGGCACAAGATGCCATCCTGGCCCATCACCCGCGCGATCACCGAGGCCTGCGGCGCGAACCCCGACGACCTTCGCATCCTCTGGCAGACCGCCCACGGAGCCCGCCCGCGGCCCCCCGCCATCCGCCGCAACGACAGCGAACTGTTCGCCGAAGCGCTCGCCACCCTGCGCTCGGCCCTGCGCGGCCTGCACCTCGCCGCCTTCAGCCCGCCCCCGGCCCTGGTCTGCGAACGGGTCGACGGCCCCCTCAGCCCGCGAGACGTCACCGGCCTCCTCGGCGAGGAGACGTCGGCCACCTCCCTGCCCGACTGGCCCGTCATCGGCCAGGTCGTCGACGCCCTCAACGCCGACGCGGACATGGTGCGCCCCCTCTGGGAGCACGCCCAGGTCGCCCGGGACCCCTACTGGACCCCTGAGCACGGGGCCTCCCGTTCGAGCCTGCACGTCTTCGGCTGAGCCCGCCCCGGCACCCCCGCCCCGCAACCGGAGGGAGAGACCATGCCCGCTTCACCCCCCGACCTCTCGCACCCCATCACCTCCCTCACCCACCACACCCTCGACCTCGACGCCCTCTACAGCCGCAACCACCACCGCTACCGCGACTACGCCGACCTCCTCCTCACCCCCACCGACACCCACCTCGCCCTCCGCGCCACCCGCGACTACCTCGCCGACGAATGGGCCCACGCCATCAGCACCAACCCCGCAGCCTTCGCCTGGGACGCCCTCCGCCGACGCGTCCACCTCCTCGCCGGCCCCGGACCGCTACGCCCCGTCGCCCACCTCGCCGCACCCGAGCAGGACGTGCTGCTGCTCCACCTGGTGCTGGGGATGCCGGAGGCGGAGGTGGCGGCGCTCACCGGCGCCGACCCTGCTGTGGTTCACGTCCGGCTCCGGACTCTCGCCCGCCGCCCCGGGTGACGGTGACAGCCGCTGGACGGGAACGGGATCGGGCTCCGCCAATAAATGCCAACGACGTTGTCCGACCTCCCCTGTAGCGTGACAGTGCTATTAGCTCACTGGTCAAGCGAGGCAGGTTCAGGGTTGAGCAAGACCACATCTGTTGATCTTCGCCAGTCGAAGATCGCTGCCTTCCTGCGGTCGCTGGACCCGGCGGTGTTGTCGACCCTGCGGATAGGCGAAGCGGAGATTATTGGCATCGACCTGGTCGTGTCGCTGTGCATCGCGATGACCGATGCCCGGGACCCCCGGCTGTGGCCTGAGCGGCTGGAGGACTTCTTCTCGCGGGTACCCGAGGAGGATCTAGAGATTCTGGCGCGGTACGTCACCGAGGGGAATCTTGAGGAGTTCCTCGCGGAGGTACAGCGCAGGGCCACGAGAGGCACGTACAAAGCGTTCGTGCTGCGACTGCTGGGCGCGGCCCGGTACCGCGCGATGCTGGTTGCGGTGAAGCACGACGGCGCCGTCGTGGGGCTCACCGTCCGGCGGCTCATCCGGGCGGCCATGCCATTCGCGATGGCGTGGAGCGACGCTCTGGGGCTGATGTCCAAGGCCCAGCTGAAGGCCGCCACCCCGCAGAATGCCGAGGTGCTGTGTCAGCGGCCAGCTTGCATTCCCCACGTACGGCCAGTTGTTATGCGTACGTTCCGTGACGACCGTACGATCCGATGGGGAGCCTGGAGGACCACGTGGTCACTTGTCGCGGCGGCATGGCGGGGTTGGCCGAGGCGGTTTCGTCGGGTGTCGGGTCAGGTCCATCCGGCGGCCTTGAGGACACTGGCGGCGACGGCCGGGGGCTGCAGTTCCGTGGTGTCGATCGTGAAGTCTGCGATGGCTGCCTGGTCGAGGATCTGGTGGAGTTGGCCGGCCCGTTCCAAGTGCCAGGGCAGGGACTCGGGGTCGTTGTCGGCCTCATGGCGGCGCCGGAGCCGGGCGTGCACGACAGGAAGGTCTGCGGTCAGACGGCAGACCTGGAGCGGCACGCCGATCGCGGCCTGGTAGTTGTCACGTTCGACCGCGTTCTCGGCGACCCCGGCCAGCACGAGCCGCCGCGCACCCGCGTCGAGGCAGTTGGCGGCCAGGCCGCGTAGGTTGCGCAGCAACAGGCGGAAGTTGAACGGGTCGTCATTGGGGGCGGGCCAGGCCTGGCAGAGGCGGTCCAGGTCCATGACCGCGTGCGGCACACCAGCGCCAAACAGAAGGTCACCAATCAGGTCGGCGACCGAGGTCTTGCCGGCCCCGACAGTGCCGGTGATCAGCAGTGCACATGGCTCCGCCCCGTTCGCATTGTCGCGGTGGTTCATCACTACTCGCTCTACTTCATACCGTATGGGCCGATCTGTGGATTATGGCGGTTGCGATGACTCCGCGCACCAGGATTTCTGCACGCTCATCACGAAGCAGGCTCAACGGTTGCAGTCAGACGCAGCGGCGTAGTGGTAACACTAGGTGACTATTGGCGGCCAGTTGTCTCCCCAGTAGCTGGCCGCCCGCAGGGAATTCCACGTGGCCGCTGTCAGTGCTGCTCAACGCTGTGCGGTTCGTGGTCCAGGTCGACGCGCTCTTTGGCGAGAAGGTCCTGGCCGCGCTTCCCATGCAAAAGACCTCCGCGACGACGGACGATCTGGCGACCTGGGAGCCCCAGAAAGCCCCGGAGTTCACGAAGACGGTCCGGGCCCTCATCTCGGACGGGACTGCCAAACGGGTCGAGCGCGCCAACTCCCCCCTGGTCAAGAAGATCAGGGGGGGCGCGGCACGCGCTCCAGCACTCCGAGGACGGCGTCTCCCAGGCAGCGAACTCGCTCATCGAGCTGATCGACCGCATCCTGCGGGAGGCGTTCCCGCAGAAGAAGTCTCTGGAATGGGCCCAAGCGAACTTCGACGACCTCTCCGGCCTCACCCACACCGAAGACGGGGTTCTGAAGCCGACCAAGCTTGCCGAAGCCCTCTGCTTCGTTTACGGAGGCGGCCCGCGCCCGGAGCCGACCGTGGTAGGCAGCGTTCAGCAGACCGGCAGCGTGGTTCACGAGATGGTCGCGCGTGTCATCGTCATCGCACGGAACAACCTGCAGAAGATCAAGCACGCCGACTCCGGCTCGGAGGAGGAGCGCGAGCAGCTGTGGCGCATCCTGGTCGCCGTCGAGGGGGCCCTCATGCTCGGCCTCTCCCTTGGAGGCGCGTCGGCCCGGCGGTGACCCCGTCACCTCCCGGATTCGTCTGCAAGGGCCCTGCCGGTACCCGGCACCGGGTACGCACGGCACCGCCCGCCTGGGCGGCCGAACGTACACATCGGCCGCCCAGGCGAGAACCCGAAGGCCGCCGCCCCGCGCGCGGGGCAGGCCGGCTGGTTGTTGCTATGCGCAGGTGTCGAGCATGGTGCTGAGGGCGTTCTTCTCCGCGGTCGTGGTGGTGAGCGCCCACGCGTACTTGACGTGGGTGTAGTCCTTGGCGTAGGTGCACCAGAAGGCGGTGTTCTTGGGCTTCCACTGGTCGGGGCCGCTGTCGCCCTTGCTGCTGTTGGAGGATGAGGAGGCGATCAGCAGCTGGGGGTTGTTCAGGTCGTTGCCGAAGGCTTTGCGTTGGGCGTCGGTCCACTGGTCGGCGCCGGAGCGCCAGGCGTTGGCGAGCGGGACCATGTGGTCGATGGTGGCCTGGGCGACGACGGTGACGGTGGTGTCGTCGTAGGCGGAGTACCAGGAGCCGGAGGCGGGCTGGCAGCCGTTGGCCTGTTCCACGACGTTCTGGCCGTCGCGGGCGAGGACGTCCTGGCGGGTGGTGCAGTGGTCGGGCTGCGTGGCCCAGATCGAGAAGGCGGCCCTGGAGTAGCCGGTCATGTCGTGCGGGGCGGCGACGGTGAGGGCGGCGAGTTCCTGCCGGACGGTCGCCAGCGGCGGGGGCGGCGGCGGGGCGGCGACCGCGGTGGTGGCGAGGGTGGCGACGGTGAGAGCGGCTGCGGGCAGCACGAGCAGAGCGCGGAAGCGCGTCACGCGGGGTCTCCCTGGCTGTCGGGTGATGGAACGTCAGGAACGGACTCTTGCGTGCGCTGGTGTCCCCCACCCCACAGAAGTTGAAACCGAACATGACAAGGCGTGGTCTTCCCCATGCCCGGATGAGCCGGACGCAAGTGGGCACAGCGACTGGGACCACCCCAGCGGGGGCCGAGCGCCCCCGCCGCGCAGGCCCGCAAGCAGACGGACAGCACCCCCCAGCCCGTCGCACAGAACCCTCGCCCCGTCGACCGAGCTGACCGGGCCCCCACAGCGGCGGAAGGCCGCCACCCGCAAGGTGACGGCCTTCCTCGCCTTCTCGGGGCGCCTGCAGCGTAGCGCCGACCACCGACACCGACCTCGGACCGGTCGGCCCGTTACGCCCACTCCACGCCGTGCTCGGCGAGCTGCGCGAGCTGACCCGGCGTCAGCTTTGCCCGGCGGGCCTTCTGGTTGTTGAGCCACGTGCCCAGCGCGAAGTGCGACACCACCACCTGCTCCTTCCCCCCGGGGCCGGCCTCCACGGCTTCCACCGGCTCCTTGTGCGGGCGGGGCACCCGGGGATGTCGCTCCCGCTCCACGAACTGGGCGAGGGCGGCCAGACCCTGCTGGAACCGGTCGGTCCGAGAGACCTTCGGCTTCGCCTCGGCCGCGGCCTTGGCGGCCACCAGCTCCTGGTCCTCCTCGATGCCGATCGCCGACAGCAGGTCCCGCTGGTCCTCCTCCAGGCCCGGCCAGCCGGCCCGCTGAGCCTGCGCCCAGCGGCCGAGCTGCTCGCCTTCGTACACCGTGTCCAGCGGCAGTACGGTCCAGTCGACCCGTCCGTCGGACTCCAGCCACCACTGTCGGGCGGTGGCGTAGGCGCGCTGCCAGGTGATCGGCCATACCGGGCACCACCACGGGTCGATCTCCTCCAGCGCCCGCCGCCGCTCCGGCGACAGCGCCCCCTGCTCGCCCGCCGGCACCTGCGCCGACGCCCGCAGCTCCGACAACCAGGTGCCGATCGCGTACCCGCCGACCGACGCCCGCGCCGGCGCCGCCAGCGAACCGCCGTGGCCCTTCGCCCACACCCGAGCCCAGTCCAACCCGGCCTCGAACCGCGCATCCGACACGGACCAGATCATCCCGAGCGCGTCCAGCATCTCCACCCGGTATGACGCCAGTTCACCGTCTGCATTCTCGCCGCGCCGGTCCGACAGCCACTTTCCGAGCGGGTAATTCCCGTTCTCCCCGACAAGCGCCGAATAAGGAACGTCAAGGCCGCCGGTCTCCTCGAACCACCGCCGCGCGTGACCAATCCCCTCACGCCAGAGCTGCGTCTCACCGACCAGCACCCGCGAAGAGATGAACAGCGCCAGCACGTTCTCATCCACCGGCGTCTGGAACCGCACCGGCAGCGTGAACGCCCCCGCCCCACCCGCACCAACACCGCTCTCACCAGGACCGACAGCCGCCTCAGCGCTGCGCCCCTTGGTCCGCTTGCCGGACTTCTGAGGCACCGCGAGTGCCTCCACGACCTTGGCGTCGTGGCTGCGCAGCGCGGTAAGGATCTTGACCAGAGGGCCGTAGGAATCGGACTCCAGGATGTCCCCGGGCTCCTCTCCGGGCTTGAGGAAAACCGGTACGATCAGGCTGGCGGTTTTCCCCTCTCCGGGCTGCATGCGCAGGGCCCGGCCGATGGCCTGGACGATATCCACCATGCTGCCCCGGCCCTGGAGCATGACCGAATCTGCATTTGGCATATCGACACCCTCACCCAGGACTTTGCAGTTACTGAAAACCCGGTGCCTGAGTCCGTCGTCTTCCTCGCTCCGCCCGAAGTCCTCGATCAGCTCCTTGCGATAGTCGATCTCGTGCTCACCGGAGAGCCACTGCGCCCAGAACTCCGGCGGGTATTTCTGTGGGTTCTCGAAGTGCAGCTTCTCGACCGTCTGATTCAGCGTCTCGGAGAAATAGCGGGCCTCGATCGTGCGGTTGTGGAACGTGATGCAGCGTCGGAGGTCGCGCTCGACCACGGTCTTGGCCAGCCCGGCCTGGATGGCCGCGATGCGAGCGGCCGGCACCTCGTCCTCGCTCCCGTCCTGCGCCTCTCCGACACCCGGCCCCCACGGCACACCCTGCGCCTCCGCCGCGGCCCGGTCGCCGAGCGGGTCGCGCAGCTCCAGGACGACGATCTCGAACGGGGCGAGCAGCTTGCGGTCGATCGCCTCCGCCAGGCCCAGGGAGTACACGTGCGGGCCGAAAACCCGCTGGTCGTCCATGGACACCGCCAACTCCTCCGGCAGCGGCTGGTGGGCGCCCTCGCGGCCCTTGACGGGACGCCTGGGCGGCGCCCAGATCCGCGGGGTCGCCGTCATGTAGAGCCGGCGGTCCGCGGGGATGGCGCCCTGGTCGTGGACCACGGTCCAGGTCTTCTCGACACTGCCGGAGGAGCGGTGCGCCTCATCACAGACCATCAGGCCCAGCGGGGGCAGCAGCTCGCCTTCGCGCGCGGCCCAGTACCCGTAGGCGTCCGCCACGGCCCCGACCGAGGTGTAGGTGGCGAAGATGGTGGTGGGCCGGCGGTGCTTGGCCGCGTGGGACAGCCACATGCCGATCATCAGCGGGCTGGTGGTCGCCATCACCCCGTACGGCAGCTCCGAGTTGACCAGGGAGCAGACGGCATGCATGTCCCCGGCCCGGCCGGCGGCCCGCCACGAGCCGACCATCTGCACCAGCAGGTTCAGCGTCGGCACCACGACCAGCACCACGCCGCGAGGCACCAGCTTCTGCCCGGCAGCGGCCCCGACGTAGCTCTTGCCGGAGCCGGTGGCCATCTGCACCGTCACCCGCAGCCCGCCCGGGGCCGGGTGTCCCGGACGGGGCGTCAGGCCCCGCACGATGGCCTCCAGGGCCTCCTCTTGGTGCCCGCGCAGCGAGATGCCGGTGGCTGCCCGAGAGGCCATCAGGCCCGGCTTTACGACGTTCACGAAGACGCGTCTCCCCTCACCCATTCCCGGGCCCGCACCAGGGACCGCGCGGGAAATGCTGACAGTGCCCTACTGATACATTCGACGGACCGGACCAAGAATCGAGGCGACCGGAATGCAAGCCCGATTGAAGCGACTATCCGGCAGAACATCAGCCCCCGGTCAAGGATTCCGGCAAACACCCGAAAAGCGCGGGTCCGGATCCTGATCCAGGCAGGATCACCTGACACTTTGAAACTGATACACTGCGGGCCGCTGCTCACCCTGTCAGGGTAGCGCACACCGACCCGCCAAGAGGCCGAAACGGTGGTCTAGACTATGGACTAGACCAATCTGGCGGGAGTGAAGCCGACCCGCACGCGCCCTCTCAGCGCCACCCTTCTCCCAGTCAGCCCGTCTTGAGATCAGCCATTCTCCCAGCTGATAGAGGTGATACCAGCTCAGCCACTCGGCATCATGGAGCGAAGCGGAGTGATGCCGGCCCGGACGCGAAGCGCCGGGCCCACCCGGGCGAAGCCCGGGTGCGGACACGCGGAGCGGGGCCGCCGCCTGACCGAAGGTCAGGCGCGAACGGAGGGCCGAAGGCCCGTAGGGACCCGCTCCGCGGG
>NZ_JBIWNZ010000030.1:0-108137 GCF_044767505.1 Kitasatospora sp. NPDC101235 | reverse complement strand
CCGAGGCCGGGGATGTCAACATATCTGGCGTTGACTTTTGGCACGCTGTTGAGTTCTCAAGGAACGGACGCTTCCTTCGGACCGCCTTCCAGCGGGCCCTCCGGGCTTCGTTCTTTCGTGTTTCCAGCTTATCAGACGCTTTCCACTCCGTTTTCCGGAGTTTCATTCATCGGATTCGCTTTCCGCTTTGCTGCCCCGGTCTCCCGCGGCGACTCCGGAACTGTACGGGGAGGGGCCCGCCACATGCAAATCGTCCCGCCCTGCGGTCGCAGGGCGGGACGATCCGTTGTTCGAGCACCGTCAGGCGCGGCCCATCTCCTCGGCGATGGCCGCCGCGAAGGCGTCGATGTCGGCCTCCGTGGTGTCGAAGGAACACATCCAGCGGACCTCGCCGGTGTGCTCATTCCAGAAGTAGAAGCGGTAGCGCTTCTGGAGCCGCTCGCTCACCTCGCGCGGGAGGATCGCGAACACCGCGTTCGCCTGGACCGGGCGGACCACCTCGACGCCGTCGATCTCCCGGACTGCGGCCTCCAGGCGGCTGGCCATCGCGTTGGCGTGGCCGGCGTTGCGCAGGTAGAGGTCACCGGAGAGCAGCGCCTCGAACTGGACCGAGACGAAGCGCATCTTCGAGGCGAGCTGCATCGAGGTCTTGCGCAGGTACTTGATGTTGCGCACCCGCTCCGGGTTGAGCACCACCACGACCTCGCCGAACAGCAGGCCGTTCTTCGTCCCGCCGAAGGAGAGCACGTCGACGCCCACGTCGGTGGTGAAGGCGCGCAGCGGCTGGCCGAGCGAGGCGGCGGCGTTGGCCAGGCGGGAGCCGTCCACGTGGACGAGCATGCCCAGCTGATGGGCGTGCTCGGTGATCGCGCGGATCTCGTCGGCGGTGTAGAGGGTGCCGAGCTCGGTGCTCTGGGTGATGGAGACCGCGAGCGGCTGCGCGCGGTGCTCGTCACCGAAGCCCCAGGCCTGCTGGTCGAGCAGTTCGGGCGTGAGCTTGCCGTCCGGGGTCGGGATGGTGAGCAGCTTGATGCCGCCCATCTTCTCCGGCGCGCCGCCCTCGTCCACGTGGATGTGGGCCGTCTCGGCGCAGACCACCGCGCCCCAGCGCGGGAGCAGCGACTGGAGGGCGACCACGTTGGCGCCGGTGCCGTTGAAGACGGGGTAGGCCTCGGCCTTCTCACCGAAGTGGCGGCGGAAGACGTCCTGGAGGTGGGCCGTGTAGTCGTCCTCGCCATAGGCGATCTGGTGACCGCCGTTGGCGACGGCTATCGCGGCGAGGACCTCCGGGTGCACGCCGGCGTAGTTGTCGCTGGCGAAGCCGCGGACGGCGGGGTCGTGCCGCCGTACCGCGTCCGTACGGGTGAGGTCGGTCATCGGGCTGTCAGCCACAGGTGCTGTCCGTTCAGTTCTGCTGCGGGGCGGTCCCAGAGGCCCGCCAGGTGTCCGGCGAGGTCGGCCGTGTCGGTGAAGCCGGTGAACTTCGCCTCCGGCTTCTCGGCCCGCATTTCGGGACTGACCAGCGCCTTGATGACCAGGATCGCAGCCGCCGCGGTGGGCTCGCCGTCCGGGGCCGTGGTCTCCTTCTTGAAGGAGTCGGCCATGGCGAGGGTCCACGCCTCGGTGGCGGCCTTGGCGGCCGCGTAGGCGGCGCCGCCGGCGGTGGGCTTGTGCGCGGCCGCGGCGGAGATCATCGCGTAGCGGCCGGCGGAGCTGCGGACCAGCGCGGGCTGGAAGGCCAGCGAGGTGTGCTGGAGGGTGCGCACGACGGTGTCGTGCAGGAAGTCCCAGTCGTCCAGCCTGGTGTCGAAGAAGGTCTTGCTGCCGCGCCAGCCACCGACCAGGTGGAACAGGCCGTCGACGTGGCCGTGCTCGGACTCCAGGTGGTCGGCCCAGTCGTGGACCTCCTGCGGGTCGAGCAGGTCGATCACCTGGCCGCTGACCTTGGCTCCGCGGACGGCCACCCGGGTGGCGTCCAGGGCGGACTCCAGGCGCTGGGCGTCGATGTCGGCGCCGATCACGGTGGCTCCGTCGGCGGTGAGGCGGCGCAGCACGGCGCGGCCGGCCGGGCCGCTGGCTCCGGCGACGGCGATGACCTTGCCGGCCAGCGGGGCGTTGGTGGAGGTGGTCACGCGGCGGCTCCCTGGATACCGGCGCCGGTGATGCCGGCGGTGGCGGCGATGACGCCGCTCAGCTTCTTGTTGAGGGCCTCGTAGAACATGCTCAGCGGGAACTCGTCCGGGAGCACGGCGTCGCACAGGGCCTTGTTGAGGGCCTTGCCGTCGGTGATGTCGAGCGGCAGGGCCTCGGGGCCCTTCGCCCAGGTGGAGGCCGGGTGCGGGGTGAGGTAGCGGGAGACCAGCTCGTAGGCGGCGATCCAGTGGGCCGACTTCGGCCGGTCGATGCCGTCGCGGTAGAGGGTCTCGATCTCGGCGCAGAGCGCGTTGGTGACCTGCGGGGCGCGCTCCCAGTCGATGGTGAGGCGGTTGTCGCACCAGCGCAGCGCGTCGTGCTTGTGCAGGTAGGCGAAGAGCAGCTGGCCGCCCATGCCGTCGTAGTTGCGCACCCGGTCGCCGGAGACCGGGAAGCGGAACAGGCGGTCGAAGAGGACCGCGTACTGGACGTCGCGGGCGTGCGGGTTGCCCTCGGTCTCCAGCTGCACCGCCTCCTTGAAGGTGGTGAGGTCGCAGCGGAGCTCCTCCAGGCCGTACATCCAGAACGGGCTGCGCTGCTTGATCATGAAGGGGTCGAACGGCAGGTCGCCGTGGCTGTGGGTGCGGTCGTGGATCAGGTCCCACAGGACGAAGGTCTCCTGCGCGCGCTGCTGGTCCTCGAGCAGGCCCTCGGCGTCGGCCGGGATCTCCAGGCCGAGCTGCTGGACGGCGCTGGTGGAGACGGCGCGGAAGCGGGCGGCCTCGCGGTCGCAGAAGATGCCGCCCCAGGTGAAACGTTCCGGCGCCTTGCGCACGGCGACCGTCTCGGGGAAGAGCACGGCGGAGTTGGTGTCGTAGCCGGCGGTGAAGTCCGTGAAGGTGATCGGCACGAACATCGGGTTGTCGAAGCGGGTGCGCTCCAGCTCCGCCAGCCAGTCGGGCCACACGACGCGCAGCAGGACGGCTTCCAGGTTGCGGTTCGGGTTCCCGTTCTGGGTGTACATCGGGAACAGGACCAGGTGCTCCAGCCCGTCCTCGCGCTGGTCGGCGGGCTGGAAGGCGAGCAGCGAGTCCAGGAAGTCGGGCTCGCGGTAGCCGGTGTCGGCCCACTTGGCGAGGTCCGAGTCGACGGCGGCCAGGTAGGCGGCGTCGTGCGGGAAGTTCGGAGCGAGCTCCTGGACGGCGGCGCGGACGGTGGCGACCAGCGGGTCGACCGTGTGCCGCTGGACGGCGGCCAGGTCGATGGAGCCGTCCTTGGACTGGAGCGGGCGCAGCGTCTCGACGGCCTCCTTCAGGCGCTGCCAGGCCGGGAGGCCGGCGAGGGTCGAGACCGGGGCGTCGGCCGCCACAGCGAGCCTTGGCGAAAGATTCTGCATCGTGGACTCACTTCGACAGGAGTTATTTCGACGGGGACACCATAAGTACGAAAGGTTCTTCCGTTCAAGGGGGGTCAGACCGGCAAAACTCCGGCACACCCCCGCTCCCGTGCCGAAACCTTCGGCGGGAGACGGGTTGTCCGGCATGTGGACAGTGATCTGGATGTTCTGGACAGATGCGCCGTTGTGATGCGAACCTCCCCGCATGCTCCCGGCGGTGATCACGGTGGCCGAACGCCACGACAGCCCGTACCGGGTGTCCTCCCGTCGGCACGCCTGCCGTCGTTGTCGCGCGCGCGGCCTCTGCTGCCGCTGTCGCCGCTGCTGTTGACCGGTTGCCGCCGACCAGGCTGCTGCCGGTCCGGCTCGGGGGGCGCCGCGGACGCGGGCCCGTACGCCGACCATGCCGCGTGTGTTCCGGCGCCGCCACCGGGGGGAAGTGACCCGCCGGGATGCGGGCCGTCCGTCGTGCCCTCCCGTGCCCCTCGTTGTTCCCGTCCCGCCCGGTCCTTCCCTGGAGCCCCGTCATGACCCTCCGCAAGCCGTCCGCCGTCCTGCCCATCGCCGCGCTGGTCGCCGCCGCGGCCGTGCTGACCGCCTGCGCGCCACAGGACTCGAAGTCCGACGCCGCCTCCGGTGCCTCGGGCTCGGCCGGGTCGGCCGCGGGCTGCGCGCCGGGGGCACTGGCCACGCGTACCGCCGGAACGCTGACCGTCGGCACCGACAAGCCCGCGTACGACCCGTGGTTCTCCGAGGACAAGCCGGAGAACGGCAAGGGCTTCGAGTCCGCCGTGGCCTACGCGGTCGCGGAGAAGCTCGGCTACCCGAAGGAAAAGGTCAGCTGGGTGGTCGCGCCGTTCAACAAGGCGACCTCGCCGGGCGCCAAGGACTTCGACTTCGACATCAACCAGGTGTCCATCAGCGACGAACGCAAGCAGGCGGTGGACTTCTCCTCCGGCTACTACGACGTACGCCAGACCGTCATCGCACTGAAGAACTCCAAGGCGGCGGGCGCCAGGAGCATCGCCGACCTCAAGGACGCCAAGCTCGGCGCGCAGGTCGGCACCACGAGCCTGGAGACCATCACCGACACCATCAAGCCGAGCACCCAGCCGGCCGTCTTCGACTCCAACGACCTGGCCAAGGCCGCACTGAAGAACGGCCAGATCGAGGCCCTGGTGGTGGACCTGCCGACCGCCTTCTTCATCACCGGCGCCGAGGTCCCGGAGGCCCAGGTGGTCGGCCAGTTCGAGACGGCCGCGAAGGCCGAGCAGTTCGGCCTGGTGCTGGACAAGGGCTCCAAGCTGACCGGCTGCGTCTCCCAGGCGGTGGACGCGCTGCGCACCGACGGCACACTGGCGAAGCTGGAGAAGCAGTGGCTCTCCGACGCCGTCTCGGCACCGGTGCTGAAGTGAGTGCCGACCTGGGCCCCGGGCTGAGCGGGGAGGCGGCGGACACCACGGCGGTGGAGCTTTCCAAGGCACCGGCGGTGCGGATCGGGGCGCCTGCCGCGGAGGACGACTACCGCCCGTCCGAGCGGCGGCTGGCGCACGAGGCGTACCGGCGGGCCCGGGCCCGCCGCTCGGCGCTGATCGCCACCGCGTCGACCCTGACGACGGCGGTCGCGCTCTACCTGCTGGTCGTCAACTCCCCCGGCTGGGAGGTGACTCGGCGGACCTTCTTCAACCTCGACTACGCCCGCCAGGCGCTGCCCGAGGTGCTGAAGGGGCTGCGGCTGAACCTGGAGCTGATGCTCGGCTGCGGGGCGCTGATCCTGCTGTTCGGGCTGCTGCTGGCGGTGCTGCGGACACTGCGCGGGCCGGTCTTCCTGCCGGTGCGGCTGCTCGCCACCGCGTACGTGGACTTCTTCCTCGGGCTGCCGATGATCATCTGCCTGCTGGTGATGATCACCGGGGTGCCGGCACTGCGGCTGACCGGGGTGACCACCGATCCGCTGCTGCTGGGCGGAGCGGCGCTGGTGCTGACGTACTCGGCGTACGTGTCCGAGGTGTTCCGCTCCGGCATCGAGTCGGTGCACCCGAGCCAGCGGGCCGCGGCCCGGTCGCTGGGGCTGACCAACGCGCAGGCGATGCGGTACGTGGTGCTGCCGCAGGCCGTCCGCCGGGTGGTGCCGCCACTGCTCAACAACCTGGTGAGCCTCCAGAAGGACACCGGGCTGGTCTCGATCGGCGGCGCGATCGACGCGGTGTACGCGGCGAAGATCATCGCGGCCCGGTCCTTCAACTTCACGCCGTACCTGGTGGCGGGGCTGGTGTTCATCGTGCTGACCATTCCGCTGACCCGGTTCGCCGACTGGCTGACCACCCGGATGAACCGCCGCCAGCTCCAGGGAGGTGCGGTGTGACGTCGAACGAGGTGCTCCGGCTGGAGTCGGTGCGCAAGACCTTCGGTGGCCAGGTGGTGCTGCGGGACGTGGACCTCGCCGTGGCCGAGCACTCGGTGACGGCGCTGATCGGGGCGTCCGGCTCCGGCAAGTCCACGCTGATGCGCTGCGTCAACCTGCTGGAGGGGATCGACGACGGGGCGATCTTCCTGGACGGCGAGGAGATCACCGATCCGCGCGCGGACGAGGACGCCGTGCGGCGCCGGATCGGTGTGGTGTTCCAGTCGTACAACCTGTTCCCGCACCTGACGGTGCTGGAGAACGTCACGCTCGCACCGCGCCGGGTGCACCGGGTCGCCCGGGCCGAGGCGGAGGCTCGGGCGCTGGAACTGCTCGACCGGCTCGGGCTGGCGGCCAAGGCGAAGGAGTACCCGGACCGGCTCTCCGGCGGGCAGCAGCAGCGGGTCGCCATCGTGCGCGCACTGGCCACCGGGCCGCGGCTGCTGCTCCTGGACGAGATCACCGCGGCGCTCGACCCGGTGCTGGTCGGCGAGGTGCTGTCGGTCGTGCGGGACCTCAAGGAGCAGGGGATGACGATGGTCCTCTCCACCCACGAGATGGGCTTCGCCCGCGAGGTCGCCGACCGGGTCTGCTTCCTGGACGGCGGTGTGGTGCTCGAACAGGGACCTCCCGAGCAGGTGTTCGGCGATCCGCAGGAGGAACGGACCCGGCAGTTCCTCAGCCGGGTGGTCGCCTCGGGGCGGCTTCAGGGCTGACCTCCCTCACCGGCGCGGTGGGTGGCCACGCGCGACCGGGGCGTGCGACCAGGTGCGCAACCAGGGCTTTCGCAACGACGGGCACCACCATGCGCCCCTGTACGCGCCCTGGCCGCACCCGGCCGAGTGCGGTGATCGTGGACCGGACGTCCGTCGCCGCGCACGGGGAATGGCGAACAGACGACAGCTGACGGATAACAGATGACAGCCGACAGATTTCATCATCTGTTCGCTGACCACTGTCCGTTGTCGCCTGTCCGCTGCCGCCCCGGCGCCCCACCGCCCCGGGAGGCCGCCGTTGCACGGACCCGCCCTGGTCAACTGGCTCCTCGCCCTCCTCGCCGCCGGCGTCGGCACCTCCTGCCTGGTCCGGCTGCGCCGCTCCCCCTGCGCCCCGGACGGCGCGCACCGGCCGCTCGCCCGCGAGTCCGACGCCGCCGAGGCCCTGATGGGGCTCGGCATGGCCGCGATGGCCGTCACCGGCACCACCGTCCCGGCCGCCGTCTGGGCCGGACTCTTCGGTCTCCCCGCCGCCGCCTTCCTGTTCGCCGCCGCCCACGCCCCGGCCGGGCGGGCGCACCGGCTGCACCACGCCGTCGGCGCGCTCGCCATGACGTACATGGCCCTCGCCATGACGGTCGCCTCCGGCCACGAGCACCACCAGTCCTCCGCCCTCGGCCTTCCGGTGCTGACCGGGGCGCTCCTCCTCTACTTCGGCGGGTACACCCTCTGGGCCGGCAGCCGACTGCTGCACACTCCGGCGGGCACCCTCGCGGTCGGCACCGCCGGGCTGCCGCAGGCCTGTCGGCTCACCATGGGCATCGGCATGTTCGCCATGCTCCTGACCATGTGACGACCGTTTGCCGTGCAGCGACCGTGCGACCTTCCCACGTCCGGCACCCCAAGACCCCCACCCGGGCGTGGCGTTGGTCACTGGCCGGTCCAAAGCCGTTCCACCGGGCGTCGCCAGCGCATAGGTTGGCAGGGAGCGCGTTGTCGCGTTCCGTGCGTACTCGGGGAGCCCATCGATGCCTGCCCTGATCGGCCTTCTGCTGCTCGGACTGCTGCTCTCGACCGTCGCGCCCCGGCTGCTGGCCCGGGCCCGCTGGGCGGAGCGCGAACCGGTGCTGGCACTGCTGGTGTGGCAGTGCCTGGTGGTGGCCGTGCTGCTCTGCTGCGCGCTGAGCCTGGTGCTGGCGGCCTCCGCCGCCCTGCCGGAGCTGCGCGCGCTGGTGTTCGCGGGCGCACCGCACGGCGTGGAAGCGGCGTACGCCCTCCAGGAGGCCGAGGGCTGGGGCCGGCTGTGCGCCGCGGTGCTGGCTGCGGGTGGGGTGCAGACGGTGCTGGCGCTCACCCGGGAGGTCCGCACGGCCAAGGCGCTGCGTGATCGCCGGCACGCCCAACTGGAGACCCGCGCACCGGAGTTGCCGGACACCATCGAGACCGCCCGGAGCCGCCGGGAACGGCTGGTGGTGCTGGAGAACGTCCGCCCGGAGGCATGGTCGCTGCCCGGGCCGGACTCCCGGTTGGTGGTCACCACCGGCGCCCTCCAGCAACTGACCGACCGGGAGCTGGCGGCCGTGCTGAGCCATGAGCGCGGCCACGTCCGGGCCCGGCACCACTGGCTCCAGCAGTTCTCCCAGGCGCTCGCTTCCGGCTTCCCCGGCGTCGGCGTGTTCAGCGCCTTCCGGGACCAGGTGGCGGAGTTGGTCGAGCTGGCCGCCGACGACCGGGCCGCCCGCCGGCACGGCCGGCACACCACCGCCCTCGCGCTGGCCGAACTCAACCTGGACCGCGGGGTGTTCGGATCCTGCCCGCCCGGTCTGGCACAGTCCCCGAAGCGGGTGGACCGGCTGCTCGCGGGCCGTCCGCGGCTCTCCGTCCCGCACCGGCTGCGACTGACCGTCGCGGCGCTCGCCGCGCCCGCCGTGGTCGTCCTGCTGGCCGCCGCTCCGGGGCTGCACTCGCTGCTCTGAGGCCGGCCCCGCAGCACACTGCGGGCGTTTGCGACCGACCGTCAGTCCCCAGGCGCTCCGCAGCCCGGGCCGAGCCCGTCACCGAGGGTCAGCTCCAGCACCTCGCGGTGGAGTGGCCTGGCCTGCTCGTAGCGCTCCCGGCCGGCCTCGGTGAGGGTGAGCAGGACGCCCCGCCGGTCGCTCTCACACATCGCCCGGGTGACCAGTCCGGCCTTCTCCAGGCGGGCGATCAGCCGGGACAGCGCGCTCTGGCTCAGGTGGACGGTGTGGGCCAGATCGCTCACCCGGACCGCATGCCCGCCGCCGCCCCCGCACTCCTCGACGAGGCGCTCCAGCACCTCGAACTCGCTCATGCCCAGCCCGTACCGATCGCCCAGCTCGCGGTCGAGCATGCAGGCCGCGGCGGCATGCCGGGCCAGCAGCTCGCGCCACTGCGCGACGAGACCGGCCTCCGCCGGGGAGTCGAGTTCAGCCACGCCGCCACCCTAGCACGTGCATCGGCAATTATTGCGTTCACATCTAATTCACTTGCATTGAATGCATGTGCATGTACTGTCCTCCCCATGACCACCGCGACCGCCACACCACCCGACGCCCCGTCAACCAGCGGGCTGCACTGGAATCCCCGCCTCTGGGGCACCCTGATCGTGCTCTGCGCCGCCATGTTCCTGGACGCCCTGGACGTCTCCATGGTGGGCGTCGCCCTCCCGTCCATCGGCTCCGACCTGCACCTGTCCACCGCCACCCTCCAGTGGGTGGTCTCCGGCTACGTGCTCGGCTACGGCGGCCTGCTGCTGCTCGGCGGCCGCGCCGCAGACCTGCTCGGCCGCCGCCGGGTGTTCCTGGTGGCCCTGGGCGTCTTCGCCGCCGCCTCACTGGCCGGCGGCCTGGTCGACGACGGCGGCCTGCTGATCGCGGCCCGCTTCCTCAAGGGCGTCAGCGCCGCCTTCACCGCCCCGGCCGGCCTGTCGATCATCACCACGACCTTCGCGGAGGGCCCGGCCCGCAACCGCGCACTGTCCATCTACACCACCTGCGCTGCCAGCGGCTTCTCGCTCGGCCTGGTGCTCAGCGGCCTGCTCACCGAGGTCGGCTGGCGCTGGACCTTCCTGATGCCCGTCCCGGTCGCGCTGCTCGCCCTGGTCTTCGCCGTCCGGCTGCTCCCCCGGCCGGTCGAGGAGCGCGCCAAGGGCGGCTACGACGTGCTGGGCGCGATCACCGGCACCGCGACCGTGCTGCTGCTGGTCTACACCGTCACCGAGGCCCAGGGCGCCGGCTGGCTGAGCCTGCGCACCCTCGGCTCGCTGCTCGTCGTCGCCGTGCTGGCCGCCGCCTTCCTGCGGGTGGAGAGCCGCACCGCGCACCCGCTGGTCCGGCTCGGCATCTTCCGCAACGGCTCGGTCGCCCGGGCCAACGTGGTCGCCTTCGCGATGACCGGCGCGTACGGCGGCTTCCAGTTCGTGGTCACCCTCTACCTCCAGCACCTGCTCGGCTGGTCCGCCCTGGAGATGGCCCTCGGGCTGCTCCCGGCCGCGGCCCTCATCGCGCTCTCGGCGCCCTTCATGGGCCCGATCGTGGACCGCTTCGGCACCGGGCGGCTGCTGCCGATCGGCCTGGTCTCGCTGGTCGCCGCCTTCGCGCTGTTCCTGCGGCTGGACGAGCACAGCTCGTACCCGGGCCTGGTGCTCCCCTCGATGCTGCTGCTCGGCGTGGGTTTCGCGTTCGCCTTCCCCTCGGTGAACATCGCCGCCACCGACGGCGTGGCCGACGAGGAGCAGGGCCTGGCCTCGGGCCTGGTGAACACCGCCATCCAGGTCGGCACCGCGGTGGTGCTGGCCGGAGCGACCGCGATGATCACGGCCGGCAGCGCGGGCGGCGACAGTCCGCAGGCCCAGCTGGACGGCTACCGGCCGGCGCTGATGTTCGTCACCGCGGTCGCCCTGGTCGGTCTGGTGGTCGCAGCGGCGGGCGCCCTGGTGGACCGACGTCGCAGGACAACTCCCGTACCGGTGCCGGATTATGACTATCCGCCGGCCGGATCGACAGCGGCCCGGACCGAGGTCCTGACCGAGCGCTGACCCTCGGGCCCCGCCCGCGGCCGGCCTCCGGACCGTCGGGCAATGGCGCCGGCTCCACCAAACCCCCGTGTTGGTGGAGCCGGCCGTCTTCGTGGCTGCCGCCCGGGCAGCGCCCACCGGGACGCGATTCCTCGGGAGGCTGTCGGCTCCGCAAGTATATTGGCTCGGAGCCAACGAACGTTCGGAGCAGACACGATGGCACCTCGCGCGGATTCGGTCAATGAGGAGATGCGGCAACGTTCCCGCCGGCGCATCATGCGGGCCACCGTCGAGCTGGTTGACCAGCGCGGTTACGCGGGCACCACACTGACGGACATCGCCGAACGGGCCGGGCTCGCCCGCGGGCTGCTCTCGTACTACTTCGACGGCAAACGGCTGCTCATGCAGTCCGCGACGCACCGGATGATGCACCAGTCGCTGTCCGGCGCGCTGGCGGAACTGGCACCCGACTCCTCCCCCGACGCCCGGCTCGCCCGGGCGATCGACACCGTGCTCGGGCTGGCGATGGACCACCCCCGGGTGATGCGCTCGCACCTGGCACTGATCCTCGACCCGGACACCGGTGCCTTCGTCCAGGACCCGGAGCAGCAGCAGCTCGGCGCCATCCTCCAGGGGCTGCTGCGGGACTGGGGCGCACCCGACCCGGTCGCCGAGCACGCGGTGCTGCGCAGTGCGCTGATGGGCGGCTGCATCGGAGTACTGCTGCCGGGCGCCGAGATCCCGCTGGCGCCGATCCGGGCCGACCTCTTCCGCCGCTACGACCTGGCGTGGGAACTGGGCCACCCGCCGCAGCCGTCCCCGCCTGAACGCGAACGGCCGCCGACCCGCGACTGACGGCGGGTGGGCGGCCTGGTGACCGGCTGCCGGGGGGCCTCGCGAGGGAGGGAGCTCACAGGCCCCGGGCGGCAGCGACTCAGCGTTCCTTCAGGATCGAGGCGAGCAGGTCTATCGTGCGTTCCGGCGTGAGGCTGTCCACGCAGAGCCGCTCCATGACCTGGATGTAGGCGTCGACGTCGTCGCGCTTGTCCAGGTAGAGCGCGCTGGTGAGCTGCTCCAGGTAGACCACGTCCGCGAGGTCCTGCTCCGGGAACCGCAGGATCGTGAACGCCCCGGACTCGCCCGCGTGCGCGCCGAACCGGAACGGCATGACCTGGATGACCACGTTGGCCTGCTCGGCGACGTCGATCAGGTACTGCACCTGACCGCGCATCACCTTGGGCCCGCCGACCGGCCGGCGCAGCGCGGCCTCGTCGATGACCGCCCACAGGCGCGGGCTGGCGCCCTCGGTCAGCAGCTTCTGGCGGCGCAGCCGGAGGCTGACCCGCCGCTCGACCTCCTCATCGCTGATGACCGGCCGACTTTGGCCGAAAACCGCCCGTGCGTACTCCTCGGACTGGAGCAGCCCGGGGATGAACTGCACCTCGTAGGTTCGGATCAGCTGGGCGGCCTCCTCCAGGCCGACGTAGGTCTGGAACCAGCCCGGCAGCACGTCGTTGAAGCTGTGCCACCAGCCGGACTTGTTGGCCTCGCGGACCAGGCCGAGCAGGGCTTCCCGCTCCGTCCCGTCGTCCACGCCGTACAGGCTGAGCAGGTCGGCGACGTCGCGTTCCTTGAAGCTGACGCGGCCGAGTTCCATGCGGCTGATCTTGGACTCGGAAGCCCGGATCGCGTAGCCCGCGTCCTCGCGGGTGATGCCGCGCGCCTCGCGCAGGCGGCGCAGCTGCGAGCCGAGGAGGATCCGGCGGACCATCGAGCCGCCGCCCGGCTGAACTGTGGTCATGCAGTCGAAACCTCCACCTAGGGCAAACAGCGCACAGTCTGCCATCAGTTGAGCGCTCACGGTGCCGATACTGACGGATGTTCCTATCAGTTCTGCACCCCATGCACCAGGATGCACGTGCATCCGGCGCTTGCATATGCCAATAGTGCGACTGCACGTGAATCGACTCTTGCATCTGCAGTGAGCGCACACCACCATGGTGCACGTGCACCTGCACATCCCTGGCAATCCCGCGGGCTCCGCGTCGACCCCACGCGCGACTCCGTGCACCGACCCGACGGCGTCCCCCGCGCCATCGGGCGTTCGAGTGCGCGCGCGCCTGGTCGAGGGGGCGGCCGAGCGGCCGAGCGAGTCGGAGGTGACCGGCATGACCCCGGCGGGTCCAGCCGTGTCCGCCCCCTTATGGGAGGAGCTCTTCATGAGCACCGGTACGGCCTTGGCGGTTGACCCCCACGTGGTCACCTGCACGCTCGCTCCTCGCTTCGAAGCCGTCAGAACCGCGCGCGACTTCGCTCGGACCACGCTCCAGCGCTGGGGCCTGACGGAGCTGTTCGACGACGTCGCGCTGGTGGCCTCGGAACTCGTGACCAACGCGCTCCGGCATGCGATCGGCGCACGGCCCGACCCGTCGGGCGGCGCCCTGGGCGAGTACGACTTTCCCATACAGCCGACCGCGGACGGCCGGCTTCCGATCCGAATAAGCCTCGTGCACCGCGCACCCCAGGTGGTCTGCGCGGTGAGCGATCCGAGCAGCCTCGGCCCGGTCGCCCGGGAGGCCGACTTCGTCGCCGAATCGGGCCGCGGGCTGCACCTGGTGGAGTCGTTCAGCCGCTCCTGGGGCTGGCACCCGCTGGGCAGCGGCAAGGTGGTCTGGGCGATGTTCGAGGCGGAGACGGTCGGCGGCTCCCCGCTGGACGGACACCTCGGACTCGGCGGCCGCTCACCGCTCGACGGCCCCGTCGACGTCGGCGGGCGGCATCGGCGCTCTGCCTAGGACGGGCCCCGCACCCAGCACGGACCCTGCGCCGCACGACGCGCGGCCGGTCGAGGGAAGCCCCCGGGAGGACCACACCCCGGGCCCTTCCACCAGGCCCCGCCGAGGCCTTCCGGCGCCACGGACCCGCGAGCGGCCCAGTGCGGCCGGGCGGATCCGGACCGGAGGAGGCCTCCGGAGAAGAGGTGTCCGGAGAAGAAAGAAGAAAGGGGCCTCCGGAGGAGAGCATCCGGCGCAATGGCATCCGGACGAGAGGCATCCTCAGGAGGCAAAGACAAAGGCCGTCGTGGTGTCGGCACCCACGACGGCCCCCCGATGGTGGAGCACGGCGGCCGGTCAGACCGCCAGGTGGTCGAACTCCCCGTCCTTCGCCCCGAGCAGCAGGGCGGCGATCTCGGCCCGGGTGTAGATGAGGGCCGGACCGTCCGGGAACCGCGAGTTGCGCATCGCCACATCGCCGCCCGGCAGGGCCGCGAACTCGACGCAGTTGCCCTGGGAGTTGCTGTGCCGGCTCTTCTGCCAGACCACCCCCTGGAGATCGGCGGCAGCCATCCCGTTGTAGGTGTCGTACGAGCCGTGCGTGTCCTGCGAGTCGTGCATAGAAATCTCCCGAAGAGCTCCGGAGTTGTCGTCCAGCGCGGCGCCCCCCGGCACCGCCGAACGAACGGACCGGCCCCGTACCGGCCCGGCACAACGCCTCACTTGACGCGATGATAGCCGCAGTGCACGTGCATCAGCACGGGACATTGCAGGTGCACGAGGCCTTTTATCCGCAGCCCCGAACTCTTCACGGGCCCTTCTCCTGACGGTACGTAAACGGACATAGCCGATGGAATCGCCGGGCTCTCGATAACCGGCCGTGAGCACCTCCCCGCTAAATGTTGATCTTCGAATGCCGGGAGTCGCACCCCCGTGACCCTCCGTCAAGCCATCCCCATGCTGTGAGACATCTCACGCGCCACAGATGCAACGCCCGCCCCCTCGAATCACGTCGAGGCAACCACCGGCGACTGCGAGTGGGTTGGGCGAGGAATGTCCGGATTGTAGGCAATACGCCCGGACCGGCTCCGGAGACGCACCGCGTCCACGCGAAACCCGAACGGCAGCCGACTGCAAGCCGGACGAGCAGATGTCCTACGATCTCCGGCATGAGCACCGCAGCCATCCCGGGCGCGCCACTGCCCGTCCGTACCCCAGGCTCCCGTGCGCGGGGGCGCCACCGTCGTCCCGAGCGCCCCGAGATCCCGGCCGGCGCCCCGACCCTGGTGCTCGCCGTGCCCGCGACCGCCGGGCCCGAGTCCCGTTCGGTCGTCGAGGAACTGCTCTCGATCGTCCGCACCGAGCAGAACGGCGTCCAGACCGCGGTCGGCTACCTCGCCGGCGACGGCACCGAGGGCCCCGGCGGCGAGGACCGCACCGTGGCCGAGCTGCTGACCCTGGCCGCCGAGGCCGGACTGCCGACGCCCGTCCTGGTGCCGCTGGTGCCCGGCCCGCACACCTTCCTGACCGAGCTTCACGCGATCGCCGCCGAGTACGGCGCGCCCGTCACCGACCCGCTGGGCCCGCACCCGCTGCTGGCCGAGGCCGTGCACGTCCGACTGTCCGAGGCCGGGCTGGCCCGGGCCGACCGCGCCCGGCTGTTCGCCATCGCGACCGCTGCGGACGGCGTGGTGCTGACCACCGTCGGCGGCGAGGACGCGGCCGCCGCGGCCGGCATCACCGGCGTGCTGCTGGCCGCCCGACTGGCCGTGCCGGTCGTCGCCGCCGCGCTCGACGTGCCCGGCTCGGTGGCCGCGGCCGTCAACCACCTCAAGGACACCGGCTCGCAGCGCCCGGCGCTGGCCCCGCTGGTGATCGGTCCGGAGGCGGACTCCGAGCTGCTCGCCACCGCCGCCGAGGAGACCGGCTGCCCGTCGGCCGCGCCGCTGGGCGCGTACCCGTCGGTCGGCCAGCTGATCGCCTCCACCTACCTGGCCGCACTGCCCACGCCGTCCCCGGAGGACCTGGCGCGGGCCGAGGCGGAGGCGGCGGCCGCCGCCGAGGCCGAGGGGGCCATGGAGGGCACTCGTGGCGCCCACGCGGCCGCCGAGGGGGCCTCGGGGCAGTAGTCGACACCGCGCGCCGGTTCGCGCGCACCGAAGGGTCCGGAACGGCTTGCGTTCCGGACCCTTCGCTTTCCCCTTCTCGCCCCGTGCGTCCCGCACGGGAGCCGAACGGCAACGGTGTGGAATGTCCGTTCTGGTGCTATTTGGAAGGAAATAGGGAGCACCCGCCCGGGCGTGCGAATCGCAGCCGCTCCCCCGTTCGCCCGAGTGCGCCGTTCCGCAATTCGACGCATCGTCACGCCTCTCCTGAGGCGGAGCCAGTTGTGGATTTCCGCAATAGCGTTGCCTACAAATGATCATTTGCGATCATGGTGGGCTGCAATTTTGGCAGTTCCCACTAAACCGTGATGTGCATCACAGCCGTTTGCGGTTTGAACTTAAGTCTGATTAACGTGCTCCCCGTTCGTAACCACACGAACCCGGTTCATCCGCAACGCCGAATCCTGCCGTCGGATGTCCTGGCAGCGCAAAAACGCACCACGGCAGGAGCGGGGGACCCACAGGTAAGTCGCCCCGGACCGGTCTCCGGAACGGTCCAGGGCTAGGGGTGAAGCCGCGCCCACCGCGCGGCCGGGCAACTCCAGCCCGAATCCGACAGCTCACCTCGCAGGCGTGGGAGAGGACCGCGTCTTCATGCTGCCCACCAACGGCACTCGCCCGTCCAGCCGCGCCCACCGCGTGATCGCCGCCCTCGGCGTCGCGGGCGTCGGCCTCACCGTCCCCTGCCTCACCTCCGGCGCCGCCTCCGCCGCCTCCGTCGCCACCTGGGACAAGGTCGCCCAGTGCGAGAGCGGCGGCAACTGGAGCATCAACACCGGCAACGGCTTCTACGGCGGCCTCCAGTTCACCTCCAGCACCTGGTCCGCCTTCGGTGGCGCGACCTTCGCGGCGCGCGCCGACCTGGCCACCAAGGACCAGCAGATCGCCGTCGCCGAGAAGGTCCTCGCCTCGCAGGGCCCCGGCGCCTGGCCGGTGTGCTCCGTCCAGGCGGGCCTCACCAAGGGCGGCGCCGCCGCGTCGGTCGACACCTCGGCGGGCTCCACCGCCGGTTCGTCCGCCGCCAAGCCCGCCCAGCAGAGCGTCAAGCCGGCCGCTCCGGCCGCGAAGCCCACCGCCAAGCCCGCGCAGCCCCAGACCCCGGCCGCCAAGCCCGCCGCGCCCGCCCAGGACGGCGCGCAGGCCCAGGGCGGGGACTACACCGTGGTCGAGGGCGACTGGCTGTCCTCGATCGCCGACCAGCACAACGTGCAGGGTGGCTGGCAGCGGCTGTACGAGCTGAACCGCGGCAGCCTGACCGAGGGCCCGGACACCATCTACCCGGGCCAGCACCTGTCCCTCGGCGGCAACGGCCAGGCCCAGGCCGGCCAGTCCTCCACCGCCGGCTCGGACTTCACCTGGTTCGACCGCTCGCAGAAGTCCGGTCAGTCCGCGAACGGAGGTGCGGTGAACGCCCGGCCGACCGCGCAGACCCAGACCCAGGCGCAGGCGCAGGCCCCGGCCGCCAAGCCGGCCGCCAAGCCCGCTCCGCAGACCCAGACTCCTGCCGCCACCAGCGGCATGGCCGCCGCGGTCTCCTTCGCCGAGTCGAAGGTCGGTCAGGCGTACGTCTACGGCGGCACCGGCAACGGCGGCTGGGACTGCTCCGGTCTGACCCAGGCCGCGCTGCGCGCCGCGGGCATCTCCATCCCGCGCGTCGCCGCCGACCAGGCCGCCGCCAGCACCCACGTCTCGCTGGACAGCCTCCAGCCTGGCGACCTGCTGTTCTGGTCCAACAACGGCAAGGACTCCGGCGTCTACCACGTCGCGATCTACGTCGGTAACGGCAAGTACGTCGAGGCCGCCAACCCGAGCTCGGGCGTCCGCGAGCAGAGCATCGCCAACTGGGCCCCGGACTTCGCCGGCCGGGTCTGAGGACGGCGCAACGGCGGGCGGACAACCGGTGACAGCCGACGGGTAACAGATGACAGATAACAGATTTCAACATCTGTCATCTGTTACCCGTCGGTCGTCATCCGCACGCCGACCACCCACCACCCCCGGGGAGAAGTCTGGTCGCTCCTCCCCGGGGGTTCCGGCGTTCCCGCCGACGGTTCCGCGGTCCCCCTCCGGCGGTTCCGCCATATCCCGTGGTGGATCCCCGCCCCAACGGGCATGCTGCTGCTCTGCACCCGAGGAGGAGTCACATGGCCCAGGTCACCATCACTCTCGACGCGAACCTCGCGATCGACGCGATGATGCTCTCCGGTACCAAGAACCCCCAGGACGCCGTCGAACTGGTCCTGCGCGACTACCTGGCCCGCGGCCGCCGCACCGAGACCCGTACCGGCGAGGCCGCCGACGGACACCGTCTGACCGTCGACCGCCCCACCACCCAGGAGGGCTGACTGCCTGAGGGCCCGCGACGGCCGACCGCACGCACGCCGAACGGGCCCCGGAGAGCAACCGCTCTCCGGGGCCCGTTCGTTCGGCCCTGGCGGCCGGGGCTCAGCGCGCGCAGGCCCCGGTGGACCCGCGCATCACCAGCTCCGGCTGGAACATGAACTCGCCGCGCTGGGCCGCGTTTCCGCCGACCTCCTCCAGCAGCGCGTCCACCGCCGCCGTGGCCATCGCCTCGACCGGCTGGCGGATCGTGGTCAACGGCGGCTCGGTGAAGGCGATCAGCGGCGAGTCGTCGAAGCCGACCACCGACACGTCCTGCGGCACCGACAGCCCGCGCTGCCGCACCGCCCGGATCGCCCCGAGCGCCATCATGTCGCTCCCGCAGACGATCGCCGTGCAGCCCTTGTCGAGCAGCGCGCCGGCCGCCGCGTGCCCGCCCTCCACGCTGAACAGCGTGTGGTGGACGAGGTTCTCGGCCTCCTCCCGGGTGCGTCCGAGCACCTCGCGCATCGCCGCCGTGAAGCCCTCGATCTTACGCAGCACCGGCACGTACCGGCGCTGACCGACGGCCAGCCCGATCCGCTCGTGCCCGAGTTCGGCCAGGTGCTGGACGGCCATCCACATCGCGGCCCGGTCGTCCGGCGAGATGAACGGCGCGTCGATCTTCTCGCTGTAGCCGTTGATCAGCACGAACGGTACCCCGCGCCCGGCCAGCCGGGCGTAGCGGTCGTGGTCGGCAGTGCTGTCGGCGTGCAGCCCGGAGACGAAGACGATGCCCGCCACGCCCCGGTCCACCAGCATCTCCACCAGTTCGTCCTCGGTGGACCCGCCCGGCGTCTGGGTGCACAGCACCGGGGTGTAGCCGTGCCGGCTGAGCACCTGCTCGATCACCTGGGCCAGCGCGGGGAAGATCGGGTTGCTCAGCTCCGGCGTGATCAGTCCGATCAGCCCGGCGCTGCGCTGGCGAAGGCGGGTCGGCCGCTCGTACCCGAGCACGTCGAGCGCCGCCAGCACGGTCTGCCGGGTGGCGGCGGAAACGTTCGCCTTGCCGTTGAGCACGCGGGAGACGGTGGCTTCACTGACCCCCGCCTGCGCCGCGATGTCTGAGAGTCGCGCCGTAGTCACGGTCCCAGAGCCTATTCCAACCACGTCAGACCGCCCACCAGCCGGTGCTGTCCGGAGCGAGCACCGTCTCGCCGCCGTCCACCACGAGGTCCGCCGAGGCCAGCAACAGCGTGCCCGGGGCCGCGATCCGCACCGGCTCGCCGGTGGTGTTCACGGTGCAGACGAAGGCGCCGCGACGGAACGCCAGGGTGCCCTCGGGGCTCTCCAGCCACTCGACGCCGGTGCCTGCGCCGAGGTCGGACTGCGCCCGGCGGACGGCCAGCGCGCTGCGGTAGAGCTCCAGGGTGGACGTCGGGTCGCCGGTCTGCGCCTCGACGCTCAGCTCGGCCCACTCGGCCGGCTGCGGCAGCCAGGACGGCCCGCCGGCCACCGGCCCGAAGCCGTACGGGGCCTCGGTGCCGGACCACGGGATCGGGACGCGGCAGCCGTCGCGGTAGCCGTCCTGACCCGCCTGGCGGAAGAAGGACGGGTCCTGGCGGACCTCGTCGGGCAGGTCGGTGACGTCCGGCAGGCCGAGCTCCTCGCCCTGGTAGACGTACGCCGAGCCGGGCAGCGCGAGCATCAGCAAGGTGGCGGCGCGGGCGCGGCGCAGGCCGAGTTCGCGGTCGCCGGGAGTGCGGATCTGGGTGCCGAGGCCGGGCTCGTTGGCGAACCGGGTGGCGTGCCGGGTGACGTCGTGGTTGGACAGCACCCAGGTGGTGGGGGCGTCGACCGGGCGCATCGAGTCGAGCGAGAGGTCGATCACCTCGCGCAGCGCGGTGGCGTCCCAATCGGTGCCCAGGTACTGGAAGTTGAAGGCCTGGTGCAACTCGTCGGGACGGACGTAGTTGGCGGTGCGCTGGACGGTCGGGGTCCAGGCCTCGGCGACGCCGATCCGCTGCCCCGGGTACTCGTCGAGGATCTTGCGCCAACTGCGGTAGATCTCGTGCACGCCGTCCTGGTCGAAGAACGGCATGACGTCGTTGCCGAGCAGCTTGAGCTGGTCGGCGCCGCCGAGGTCGGGCAGGCCGGGGGCCTTGACCAGGCCGTGGGCGACGTCGATGCGGAAGCCGTCCACGCCCATGTCGAGCCAGAACCGCAGGATCGAGCGGAACTCGTCGGCGACCGCCGGGTTCTCCCAGTTGAAGTCGGGCTGCTCCGGGGCGAACAGGTGCAGGTACCAGTCGCCGGGGGTGCCGTCCGGGTTCTCGGTGCGGGTCCAGGCCGGGCCGCCGAAGATGGACTCCCAGTCGTTGGGCGGCAGTTCGCCCTGCTCGCCCTTGCCGGGGCGGAAGTGGTAGCGGTCGCGCAGCGGGGAGCCAGGGCCCTCGCGCAGGGCGCGCTGGAACCACTCGTGCTGGTCCGAGGAGTGGTTGGGGACGAGGTCGACGATGATCCGCAGGCCCAGGTCGTGGGCGTCCCGGATGAGGGCGTCGGCGTCCAGCAGGGTGCCGAACATCGGGTCCACGGCGCGGTAGTCGGCGACGTCGTAGCCGGCGTCCGCCTGCGGCGAGGCGTAGAACGGCGAGAGCCAGACCGCGTCCACGCCGAGGTCGCGCAGGTAGGGCAGACGGCTACGGATGCCGGGCAGGTCACCCATGCCGTCGCCGTTGGAGTCGGCGAAGCTGCGCGGGTACACCTGGTAGATGACCGCGTCCCGCCACCAGCCTCTGGACGCGCTGACGTTCGCCTCGTGAGCGGTGTCGGCGGCAGGCCGGGAGGTGTCGGCCAGGTTCTGGGTCATGGACGGTATCCCTTGGGGATTAGAGGAGCGGAAGGCTCTGGGACGTGGAGGCGCGTGGCGGCGCGTGACGGCGTGGCGGCGCGTTACGACTTGGAGGCACCGGCGGTCAGGCCGGTGACCAGGTGGCGCTGCACCAGGTAGAAGAAGGCCGCGGACGGGATCGCGATCAGCACCGCGGTCGCGGCCATCAGGTTCCACTGGGCGTCGTGCTCGCTGACGAAGGTCTGGAGGCCCACGGCCAACGTGTACTTGTCGGAGCTGAGCATGAAGGTGGAGGCGAACGGCACCTCGGCCCAGTAGGTGAGGAAGGAGTAGAAGGCCGCCACCGCCAGGCCCGGGCGGGCGAGCGGCAGCACCAGCCGCCAGAAGGTACCGAAGGGGCTGAGCCCGTCGACCCGGCCGGCCTCGTCGATCTCCACCGGAATGGTGTCGAAGTAGCCCTTCAGCAGCCAGGCGCAGTACGGCACGGTGGTGGTCGAGTAGACCAGGATCAGGCCGGTGTAGCTGTCCAGCAGGCCGAGCTCGGAGAGCATCGTGTACATCGGCACGATCAGCACCGCGATCGGGAACATCTGGGTCACCAGCAGCGACCACATCAGCGGCTTGTGCCCGGGGAACTTCATCCGGGAGACGGCGTAGCCGGTGGTGGCGGCGAGCAGCACGCCGAACACGGTGGTGATGCCGGAGACCAGCAGGGCGTTGCCGAACCAGGTGAAGAAGTCGGTGTCGGAGAGCACGTGCTGGTAGTTCGACAGCGTCAGCTTGCCGAAGATCTCGCCGGGGTGGAGGTAGTCGGTCTTGTCCGGGCCGAGCGAGACGAACAGGATCCACGCGACCGGGAACAGCGCGATCAGGCCGGCCAGGATCAGGGTGCCGTGGGACAGCGCCCGGGCCAGCGGGCTGCGCTCGCCGCGGCGGCGGACCTTGGCGGGCCGGGCGGCCGGGGCCGCGGTCGCCGCCGGGACCGGGAGTTCGGTGGTGGTGCTCATCGGGGTTACCTGCCTTCGTGGGTCAACTGGGTCCGGGGCCTCAGCCGTTGGCCTGCTCGTTGCGGGCGAGCCAGCGCCGGTAGAAGGCGGTGAAGACGATCAGGATGGACAGCAGGATCACGCCGTAGGCGGCGGACTGCGCGTAGTCCCGGGGGATCTGGCCGAAGCCGAGCCGGTACGCCCAGGTGACCAGCAGCTGGGCGTCGGGGGCGCCGGTGCCGAACAGCAGGAAGATGACGTTGAACTGGTTGAACGTCCAGATCACGCCGAGCAGCACGACCGTGGAGGAGACGGAGCGCAGCCCGGGCAGGGTGACGAACCGGAAGCGCTGCCAGGCGGTGGCACCGTCCATCTCGGCGGCCTCGTACAGCTCGGCCGGGATCGACTGCAGGCCGCCGAGCAGCGAGATCATCATGAACGGCACACCGGCCCAGGTGTTCACCATGATCGCGGCAGCCTTCTGCGCCCACGGCTCGGTGAGCCAGCCCGGCTCGGGCAGGTGCAGGAAGGAGAGGATGCCGTTGACGACGCCGCCGTCGGCGAGCATCAGTCGCCAGGAGAAGACGGTGACGAAGGTCGGTACGGCCCAGGGCAGGATGAGCAGCAACCGGTAGGCGGCGCGGCCGCGCAGTTTCTGGTTGAGCAGCAGCGCGAGGCCGAGGCCGAGGGTGTAGTGCAGGAAGACGCAGATCGCCGTCCAGGCGATGGTCCAGACGAAGTGCGACCAGAAGCGGTCGTACGAGCCGGGGCCCCACAGGATGTCGGCGTAGTTGTGGAAGCCGACGAACTTGTAGCTCGCCGGGATCTCATTGACGCCGATCTTGCGGGCCACGTTGAGGCTGTTGGCGTCGGTGAGGGTGAGCCAGATGCCCTCGGCGAGCGGGTAGAGCACCAGCACACCGAGCACCAGTACGACCGGGGCGATCATCGCGTAGGCGTACCAGTGCTTGGCGTAGGAGCGCTTGACGCGTTCCAGCAGGCCCGGACGCTGCTCGCGCTCCCGGCTGCCCTTGCCGGTGGCGCCCTGCACGGCGACTGACATCGTTTACACCTTCTCGGGGGGAATTCTCGGGGGAGCCGACGGCCCGGCCCACCGGAGGACGACAGGTGACGGGCGGCAACGAACAGCAGACCGCGAACAACTGACGACTGACAGATGATGAAATCTGTTCTCTGTTATCCGTTCGCTGCCATCTGTTCGCCGCCGCCCGTCAGCTGTCATCCGTCAGCCGGCGGGCCGGGCGCAGGGACTACTTGGCGAAGCCCGGCAGGAGCTTGGCGTAGTCGGTGGAGACGGTGTTCAGCGCGTCCTGGGTGCTCGTGCCCTGGACGGCCTTGCCCAGGTTGGTGCCGAGCGAGGCGAACAGCGAGCTGTACTCGGGCAGTTCGGGGCGCGGCTTGGCGCTGCTCAGCACGGCCTGGAAGCCGGCGATGCCCGGGTCGGCCTTGACGTCAGCGGTGAAGGCGTCGGAGCGGGTGGGCAGGGTGGAGTTCTTCTGCGCGATGAACGCCTGGCTCTCGGCCGAGGTCATGAAGGCGGCGAACTTCTCAGCGGCGGCCTTGTGGGCCTTGTCGGCACCGGCGTAGACGGCGATGTTGTGGCCACCGGTGGGGGCGGCCGCCTTGCCGCTGGAGCCGGCCGGGACGGCGGCGATGCCGAGGTTGTTCTTGTCGGCGAAGGCCGAGCCCTTGTAGATGTTGGTGATCTCCCAGGGGCCCTGGATGATCGCCGCGACCTTGCCGCTGTTGAAGGCGTCCATCATGTGCGCGTAGGCGTCGGTGGTGACGTCGGCCTTGGCGGTGCCGGGCGAGGTGAACATCGTCTTGTACGTCTCGATGGCCTTGACGGCCTCCGGCGAGGAGACGGTGATCTTCTTGCCGGCGGCGTCGACGGTGTCGGTGCCCTCGCCGAACAGGAACGGCATCGCGTAGTAGCCGTCCGCGGCCTTCAGCCAGAAGCCGTCCACGCCGGCCTTCTCCTTGACGGCGGCGGCGTCGGCCTTCAGCTCGTCCCAGGTCTTCGGCGCCTCGGTGATGCCGGCCTTGGTGAACAGCTCCTTGTTGTAGAGCAGGCCGAGGGTGTCGGTCACCAGCGGCACGCCGTACAGCTTGCCCTCGTACTTGGCCTGCTGGATCAGGCTCGGCTGGAAGGCGGAGGTGTCGGCGGCGGCCGGGGTGCCGTCCAGCGGCTCCAGGTAACCGGCCTTGGCGAAGGCGGCAGTCCAGCCGACCTCGGAGCGGAAGACATCCGGAGCGCCCTTGGCCCCCATGGCGGTCTGGAGCTTGTTCTGCGCCTGGTCGAACGGCACGTTGACGAAGTCGACCTTGATGTTCGAGTTCGCAGCCTCGAACTTCTTGACGAGCTCCTGGTAGTTCGGCGCCTCATTGGTGGCGTTCGACGTGTCCCAGTACGTGAGGGTGACCGGCCCGTCGGCCTTGCCGTCGGAGCTGGAGCCGCTGCTGCCACAGGCAGCCATCGAGACCGCGAGGGCCACAACGAGGGCAGAGGCCGCGATGCCACGCCGCATGAGAACTCCTTGGGAGGGTGGGGGTGCCCGAGATGTTCGGAGACAGGCGCATAATGGCTGCCTCGTGCCGACCGCACCGTTGCTGCCGTCGGGCTCGGGAAGGAAGTTAACAGCGGCGCAAGATCGACGGAAAGTCCTTGCAGCAAGTTTCTGCAAGAAACGGCGATCGTTACGCCCGCGTGTCCTGGACGTTGCCGCACGGTAGCTGACAGCGGCGCAGATTGCCCCGGTTCGTCCGGTTCGCCCCTCCCCGAGCTGGCCGACGAAACCACCGTGCATGGCCGAAATCGGACTGCAGCAGACTGGCCGCATGCGAATCGGGTCCGTCACCAGGGAAGAACTTCCACTCCTCGCCGAGCTGGAGCGGGCCGCCGGCGCACCCTTCGCCGCGATCGGCATGCAGGAGATCGCCGAGGACGAACCTCCGGCGCCGGAGGAGCTGGCGCACTACCTGGAGCAGGGCGTGGCTCTGGTCGCCGAGGCCTCCGACGGAACCGTCGCCGCCTACCTGCTGGCCGAGCCGGTGGACGGCGCGCTGCACATCGAGCAGGTCTCCGTCCACCCCGACCACGCCCGCCGCGGCATCGGCCGGGCGCTGATCGAGCACCTCGCCGAGAGCACCGACGCCCCCGCGCTCACCCTCACCACCTTCGCCGAGGTCCCCTGGAACGCCCCCTACTACGCCCGCTGCGGCTTCCGACCACTGGCCGGGGAGGAACTCACCCCGGGCCTGCGCGAGATCCGCCGCAAGGAGGCCGAGCACGGCCTGGACCGCTGGCCCCGGCTCTGCATGCGCCGGGACCTGCGGCCGTAGGTCCGCCCTTCCTACCAGGCGCCCCACCAACCGGTCCTACCGATCGGCCCCCAGCCGGAGCACGGTCGTCGAGCGGAACTCCTCCCCCGGCCGCAGCTCCGTGCTGGGAAACGCCGGGTGGTGCGGGGAGTCCGGGAAGTGCTGGGTCTCCAGCGCGATCCCGGCGAACGGCCCGTACGGGACGCCGCTCGCCCCGGTGACCGCGCCCTGGAACTTGTTCGCGGTGTAGACCTGGATGCCCGGCTCGGTGGTCAGCACCTCCAGGGTGCGGCCGCTGACCGGGTCCTCCAGCAGCGCGGCCCGCGCCGGGCTGCCGTCCGCCGGCCGGGCGCGCAGCACCCAGTTGTGGTCGTAGCCGCCGGGCCCGGTCAGCTGGGGGTGCTCGTCGTGCACCGACTTGCCGATCGGCGTGGCCGCCCTGAAGTCGAACGGCGTGCCGGCCACCGGCTCGGTCCGGCCGTACGGGATCTGCCGCTCGTCGGCCGGGGTGTACTCGTCGGCGTCCAGCGTCAGCAGGTGGCCGAGGACGTCGCCACTGCCCTCACCCGAAAGGTTGAAGTACGCGTGGTTGGTCAGGTTGACGACGGTCGGCCTGTCGGTGACGGCTCGGTAGGCGATCACCAGCTCGCCGGAGGCGTCCAGGGTGTACGTGACGGTGACGTCCAGCGCTCCTGGGAAGCCCTGGTCCCCGTGCGGGCTGTGCAGCGACAGCCGCACCCCGCCCTCGACCGGCTCGGCCGCCCACATCCGGTGCGCGAAGCCGTCCGGACCGCCGTGGAGGGTCATGCCGCCGCCGGTCGGTGCGAGCTGGTGCTCCTCACCGTCGATGGGCACCGACGAGCGGTCGATCCGGTTGGCGTACCGGCCCACCACCGTGCCGTAGTGCCGGGCCGGGCCGAGGATCTCGGACAACCGGTCGGTGGCCAGTAGCAGTTGGGAGGGGCGGCCGGAGCGGTCCGGCGCGCTCAAGGTGTGCAGGGTCGCGCCGAGGGTGAGCACGCTCGCCTCGTACGGGCCTGCCGTGAGCGTCCAGCGCTCGATCGCGGCGCCGGCGCCCGAGGGGTCCAGGGGTTCCTGCCGCACGCTGGTGGCCTCGCTCGCCATTGGCCTGCTCCTCACTGGCGGCCGCGTCGCACCGCGGGCGCCCGGTTCCGGGTCCGTCGAGGGGTCGCCGCGGCAGCCCCGTGTCCGTCAGCCTAGCGACGAGGGCGGCCGCAGGGGCGCTTCCACGATCCCACACGCCGCCCTACGCGCCGCCGTCCACCACCGGACGCCCTGCACGACCGCCGGGCGCCGGACCCGACCGCCGGGCACCGGGCCCGACTGCCGGGCACCCGACCCGACCGCCGGGCGCCCGACGCTGCGCCCGGCATCGGCCCCCGGCCGCGCCTAGTCGTCCAGGTCCTCCAGCCGGCCCGCGTCCCGCTGCTGCTGCGGCAGCCCGAGCGCCGAGGCCAGGCCGTCCGGCCCGCTGCCCGCCTTGCGGTAGACCGCCGCCAGCCGACGGTTGACCACGCCGATCGGCACCCCGAGCTCGTCGGCGATCCGCTGCGGCGGCACGTCCTGCACGGCCCGCTTGGCGACCTCCCACTCCGCGCTGCTGAGCGTCTCCAGGGTGTCCCGGAAGTCCCGCAGCCCCAGCCGGTTGGGCCGCAGGCCGTAGTTGGCGAGCTCCCGCCGGGCCCGGTCGACCAGCCCCTCCGCGGAGCAGTGCTGAGCCAGCTCGATGCCCTGGTACAGGTACTCCTGGGCGTCCTCCAGCCGCCCGACCCGGCGCAGCGCGGCGCCGAGATCGACCAGCGCGACGGCGTGCTCGTAGCCGGCCGGAGACTGCCCGAGGTACGTCACGGCGTCCTCCAGCAGCTCGACCGCCGCCTGGCCGTCCTCGATCCGGGCCTGCAGGCGCAGCGCGCTGCCGATCGCCGAGGCGGTGCCGAACGCACGTGCGTCCTGGACCGCCTTCTGGGCGTAGTCGCGGGCGCGCTCGGGCTCGTCGTCCGCGATCGCGATGGCGAGGTGGCCGGCCCAGGGCGCCCAGACCGTGTTGTGCCAGCCGCGGACCTCCAGCTGGGCGCCCGCCTCGGTGAGCGCGGCGGCCGCGCCGGCGTACCGGTCCTTGGCGACCAGCAGCTTGCCGTACAGCGAGGCCGCGTCCGGCAGCACCATGGCCGTCGCGTGGTACGGCGGGTGGAAGCCGAAGTCGTTGGCCAGATTCCAGGCCTCCTCGACCCGGCCGCGGGCGATCAGGGTGTCGACCAGCACGCCGATCGCGTCCCAGGCCAGCGGCAGCTTCTCGCCGATCCGCTCGGAGATGCGGTACGCCCGGCGCAGGAAGTCCTCGGCCTCGGCGAGCAGCCCGCGGCGGAACCGGGCCAGGCCCATCAGGAAGTAGGCGAAGCCCCGGTGGGCTCCGCTCCAACCGGCGATCTCGAACTGGATGATGGCGTCCGCGGCCAGCCGCTCGGCCTGGGCGATGCGGTCGTTGTAGATGTACGTCAGGCCGAGCATCGAGGGCAGTTCGAAGCCCCAGGTGGTGTCGGTCCAGCCGAGGCCCTTGGGCAGCCGACCGCCGTCGAGGACCTCGTCGGCGAGCGCGAGCGCCTCGGTGGAGGGAGCGCCGCGCAGGGTGAGGTCCCAGGCGCGCATGGCGAGCACGGCCCGGTCGGCCGCCTCCCGCCCGCTCAGGTTCCGGCACATCTCGCCGAGCCGGACGGAGCGGCCCGGGCCGTCCTCCTCGGACTTGCGGAAGGCGTGCCACATGAACGAGGCGGCCTGGAGCCGCTGGCGTCCGGCCGGGTCGACGGTCTTCCGGGCCTCCTTCTGGCAGACCACGGCGGCCTGGCCCAGCTCACCGGCGTGGGCGAGCACCTCGGAGAGCCGGAAGGTGGCGTCCACGCGCAGTGCGGGACGCAGCGGCACCTCGTCGGGGTCGAGGGCCAGCTTGAGCTGGTTGACGGTGGCGACGGGGTCGGTGAGCAGTGCGGAGCAGCCGAGTTCGTACAGCACCTCGGCCTTGATCTCGTCGGCGGGCGGCTCGTTGAGCGCGCGGTGCAGACAGCGCTGGGCGGCCTCGGGGGCGCCGATCAGCTGGTGCTCGACGGCGGCGCGACGCAGCTTCTTGACGATCCGGTCGTCGCCCTCGCCGGAGTGGGTCTCGACCAGGTGGCGGGAGGCGGCGAGCAGACCGAGTCCGGCGTTCTCGATCTCGGCGGCGGCGATGCCGTGCATGCCGAGGCGGGTGGCGTCCGGCATGGTGTTGTAGATGGAGCTGGCGATCAGCGGGTGGACGAACTCCAGGTTCCCGTTGGGGGTCTGGGTCAGCACGCGCTGCTTGCGCAGCTGCTTGATGGAGTCGCGGGCGCCCTCGGTGCTCTGGGTGGAGATCCGGGTGGCGAGGTCGACCCGGATGTCGGTTCCCAGCATCGCGCAGGCCCAGGCAAAGCGCAGGGTGCTCGCGCCGAGCCGGTCCAGCCAGCTCTTGAGGGTCATCCCGGTGGCGTCGACGGCGAGTTCGCGCAGCTGCCGGGAGTTCTCCTCGACCGGTTCGAGTTCCTGGTCGCGGACCTGGTCGAGCAGGGCGTTGGCCTCGAACGGGTTGCCGTTGACGACGTTCCAGAACTCGTAGCAGAAGGCGTCCTCGGCCTTGTCGCCGAGCTCGGCCCGGATCATGTCGGTGACGGAGCTGAGGGTGAGCCGGTTGAGCTCGTGCTTGCGGCCCTTGAGCGCGAGGACGTCGCGGCGGAAGTCCTGGGTCCCGGTGGGCCAGTCGTTCTCGTCCTCCCGGAAGGCGAAGACGAGCAGGACGGGAAGTTCACTCGATCGGACGGCGAACTTGGTCAGCCAGGAGAGTGACTCCCCGTCCGCCCAGTGCAGGTCGTCGACGATCATCACCATCGGCGCGCGGCGCGGCGCGAGCTGGGTGATGACGTAGTCGAGGCCGTCGCGCACGCCCTGCGGGTCGAGGCGGCGGGCGCCGGCCTTGGGCTGCTTGAGGCCCATGGCCGGTCCGACGACCTCCTCCCAGGTACCCATGACCTGGCTGAACACATCCGGTTGCAGGTCGCTGAGCACGGGCTGGAGCAGCTGGCGCAGTACGTGGTAGGGCTCCTTGAACTGCCGTTCGCCGCCTCGGGCGAACAGCACGGTGGCCCCGTCGCGGAGCTTGGCGATCCGCCGGACCTCGTGCAGCAGGCTGGTCTTGCCGATGCCGGGGCGGCCGGAGAAGGCGAGCAGGTCACCGATCTCGGTACCGCCGGCGGCGAATCCGCGGCAGAGCCGGTCCACGGCGGCCTCCACCGAGCGCAGTTCGGCATCTCGGTCGCGCAACCGGACCCGGGGCGCGGTACCGTCGCCGTCGCGGGCGGAACCAGCGCCCGCCCGAAGTACGTTCTCCTGCTCGGTCACCGTCGCGCCTCCGCCTCGCCCACTCGCGTCACAGCTCCATCACTGCGTGGAGCCGAGGTTAGCGCCGAGCGGACCTCCCCGTGGGGCATTCGTGCAGGCTGGGGCGGACGGTGAGGGTTCGGGCGACTTGCCAAGGGCAATTGCCCTATATCCCTAACATCCAATCATTACATCAGATACCCTACGGCCTTCGAGGCGCAAATGATCTTGCGAATTCCACCCTCACCGTCCGCGTCTCGCCGCGTCAACTCCCCCCACCATCAGTGCTCGAACAAAGAGCGCCCCCACCCTCCGCTGCACCGGGAGTCCGATGTCTGACGACACATCACTTCAGATTCCGTTCCCGCACCGCCGCAGTTCGCACGGCCGGCACGCCACCGCACTGCACAGAGACTGGCTGATCCGTCACCCACTGCTGCCCGACGCCGACCACCCCGGCTACGCGCACTGGGAGGTGGTGGACCTCGCTGCGCTCGGCTATCCGGACGCCGACCCGGACGAACTCGCCCTGGCCGCCGACCTGATGGGCTTCTACTTCCTCTTCGACGACCAGTTCGACGGCCCGCTCGGCCGCCGTCCCGCTGAGGTGGCCCCGATCTGCGAACGGCTGATCGCCGTCCTGCACGGTGCCCGCCCCGACCAGGGCTCCGCGATCGAGACCGCCTTCGCCGACCTGTGGAACCGCAGCGCGCAGGGCATGCCGGCCCGTTGGCAGGCCCGCGCGGCCTACAACTGGGAGTACTACCTGGCCAGCCACCCGGCCGAGGCAGCGGGCCGGATCTCCACCCGGCCGCCGGACCGGGACGGCTACCTGGAGCTCCGACGGGGCACCGCGGCGATGGAGACCATCTTCGACATGGTCGAACGCCTGGGCCAGTTCGAGGTCCCGGCCGCCGTCCTGCACCACCCGGTGCTGCGTCAACTGCGCCAGCTGGCAGCCGACATACCGTCGCTCAGCAACGACGTCCGCTCCTACCCGCTGGAGGCGCCGCGCGGGGACGTGAACAACCTGGTCATGATCGTCCAACGGGAGCGGCGCTGCTCGGCCGAGGAGGCCTGCGCGGCGGTCATCGCCGAGGCCCAGCTGATGGTCGACCGCTGTGCCGAGCTGCGCGACCGGCTGCCGGGTGTCCACCGCGAGTTGGGTCTCTCACGGATCGAACGCACGATCGCCCAGCGGTACGCGGACGGGCTGCTCACCTGGCTGGCCGGCTACCTCAGCTGGGAGGCCCGTACGGGCCGGTACCAACCGGTCTGACCGGCGCGTTCCCGGAGCCGTCCGACGGGCGCGCGCCCCGGGAGTGTCGCCCCCGGTCACGCGGCGGCGTGCGGCGGCACGCCCCGGGAGCGGTCCGGCCGACGTACGGCGGCGCGCGGCAGCACGTCGCCGGGGCGCGACCGCAACGCGTACCCCGCGGTGATCCGACCCGGGCAGCCGCGGTGCTCCGGGTCGGGTCACTCCCGGGTGCCCCGCGGTGCTCCGATCCGTGGCACCCGGAAGTGACCCGATCTCCGGCACTACGGAGCACCGCGAGAGCGGCCGGAAGGCACACCCTCCGTACGGGTCCGGCGTACGGACCGTAGCCGCGCCGGGCGCCCGGCGGCTATCGTGCTCGACGGCGGGCGCCCCGGTGGGGCGCCGGTCCGATTGCGTGTCCGAACCCTCCGCCGGAGCGCCCCTGAACGGGCGCTCCGGCGCGCCGCCCGTAGCCCGAGCCGTGCCGGGCGGCGCCCGACACAGCGAGGAGAGACCGATCATGACGGTCTACCAGCCCCCCGGCACCCCCGGCAGCATCGTCGCCTACCGCTCCCGGTACGAGCACTGGATCGGCGGCGGATGGACGCCGCCCGTGCGCGGCGAGTACTTCGGCAACCCGACCCCGGTCACCGGTGAGGTGTTCACCGAGGTCGCCCGCGGCACCGCCGAGGACGTCGAGGCCGCCCTGGACGCGGCCCACGCCGCCGCCCCTTCCTGGGGCCGTACCCCGGCCGCCGAGCGGGCGCAGGTCCTGCTGCGGATCGCCGACCGGATGGAGGCCAACCTGGAGCAGCTGGCCGTCGCGGAGAGCTGGGAGAACGGCAAGCCGGTGCGCGAGACGCTGGCCGCCGACCTCCCGCTCGCCGTCGACCACCTGCGCTACTTCGCCGGTGCGCTGCGCGCCCAGGAGGGCAGCCTCTCCCAGCTGGACGAGGACACCGTCGCGTACCACTTCCACGAGCCGCTGGGCGTGGTCGGCCAGATCATCCCGTGGAACTTCCCGATCCTGATGGCGATCTGGAAGCTCGCCCCGGCGCTCGCGGCCGGCAACGCGGTGGTACTCAAGCCCGCCGAGCAGACCCCGGCCTCGGTGCTGCTGCTCGCCGAGCTGACCGCGGACCTGCTGCCGCCCGGCGTGGTCAACATCGTCACCGGCTTCGGCGAGGAGGCCGGCGCCCCGCTCGCCGCCAGCAACCGGGTCCGCAAGCTCGCCTTCACCGGAGAGACCACCACCGGCCGGCTGATCGCCCGCTCGGCGGCCGACAACCTGATCCCGGTCACGCTGGAGCTCGGCGGCAAGAGCCCCAACCTGTTCTTCGCGGACGTCGCCGCCGCCTCGGACGCCTTCTACGACAAGGCCGTCGAGGGCTTCGCGATGTTCGCCCTCAACCAGGGCGAGGTCTGCACCTGCCCCAGCCGCGCGCTGATCGACTCCGCGATCTACGAGCGGCTGCTCGCCGACGGCCTGGAGCGGGTGCGGGCGATGCGCCAGGGCGACCCGCTGGACACCGAGACCCAGGTCGGCGCCCAGGCCAGCGTCGAGCAGCTGAAGAAGATCCTGTCCTACTTCGAGATCGGCCAGGCCGAGGGCGCCAAGGTGCTGGTGGGCGGCGAGCGGGCCGACCTCGGCGGCGCGCTGGCCGGCGGGTACTACGTGGCGCCGACGGTCTTCGAGGGCGACAACTCGATGCGGGTCTTCCAGGAGGAGATCTTCGGGCCGGTCGTCTCGGTCACCCGCTTCGACGGCTTCGACCAGGCCGTCGCCCTTGCCAACGACACCCAGTACGGGCTCGGCGCGGGCGTCTGGACCCGCAGCCTCAACACCGCCCACCGGGCCGGACGCGCCATCCAGGCGGGCCGGGTCTGGACGAACTGCTACCACGCCTACCCGGCCCACGCGGCCTTCGGCGGCTACAAGAACTCCGGCATCGGGCGGGAGAACCACAAGGCGCTGCTGGAGCACTACCAGCAGACCAAGAACCTGCTGGTCAGCTACTCCCCCGACGCGGTCGGCTTCTTCTAGGCCCTTCGGAGGCCACCGACGCCTCCGGAGGCCGCCGGAAGTCACCGGCCCCTCGGCGGAAGCGGAGCGGGAGGCCCACTGCGGCCGCCCGCTCCATCGCCACTCCCCGTGGCGAGCTCCGGGGCGAATCATCGCTTCCGGGGATCCAAGCACATGAATCCCCGGCATTTTCCCGACGCGCCGCCGACATGCCCGGACGGCCCGCGCGAACGCCGTAGACAGGACTCCCGAACCCCTCACCCTCCCCGGGAGCCCCCTGTGACCATCGCCACCGCCAAGCTCAGCGACCCCGTCGTCCGCGCCGTCGTCACCGCGATCAACGCGGGCGACCGCGAGGCCTTCGTCGGACTGCTCACCGACGGCGCGACCATGTCCGACGACGGCTCCGACCGGGACCTGACGGACTGGATCGACAGCGAGATCTTCACCGCCCACGGCCGGATGGACGTCCAGACGGAATCCGACGGCGGCCGCGCGCTGGTCGCCAACTTCACCAACGACACCTGGGGCGAGATGCGCACCGCCTGGCGCTTCACCGTGGACGGCGGGAAGGTCAGCCGCTTCGAGACCGGCCAGGCGTAACCGGACGGCCGGGCTTGGCGGGACGCCCTGGCCCGGCGGGACAGCCGGGCTTGGCAAGACGGCCGGGCGCAGCGGCCCGGCCGGGCACGGCAGTCCCCGGGCTCAGGACAGCCCCAGGCACCCCCGCACCGCGCGGATCAGGTTCCGCGAGCGGACGTCCCCGGTGACGCCCGGCTGCATGCCGTTGGTGACGTAGCCGAAGCCCAGCCCCAGGTCGGGGTCGGCGAAGCCCAGCGAACCGCCCCGGCCCGGGTGGCCGAAGCTCGCCGGGGAGGCCATCGGCGCGGTCGGGCCGTGCCGCCAGAAGCCCAGGCCGAAGGTGGAGTTGACGATCAGCACCCGGTCCGGCCCGCTCACCACCGGCGCGACCGCGCGCGCCAGCACCTCGGGGCCGAGCAGCGGCGGCAGCAGCGCGCCGGAGCCGTCCGGGCGGTCGGCCGCACCGATCAGCGCCGCGTAGAACCGGGCCAGCGACCGGGCGGTGCCGATGCCGCCGGCGCCGGGGATCTCGGCGGCCTGCACCGCCGGGTCGTTGAGGTCCACCCCGGGGCGCACCGAGGCGAAGGAGCGGGCGGTCAGCGAGGCCGGGTCCTGGTAGGCGTCCCGGACGGCCTGCTTGGGCCGCAGCCGCAGCCCGCTCGGGCCGGTCCGGGCCGCCTCCGGGGCGGGCAGGTCGACCAGCTTGCCGACCCGGGGCGCGGCACCGGCCGGCAGCCCGATCCACAGGTCCAGCCCGAGCGGCCGGGCGATCTCCTCGGCGAAGTACCGGCCGATCGTCCGGCCGCTCACCCGCCGCACCACCTCGCCGACCAGCCAGCCGAAGGTGTACGGGTGGTAGCCGTGCGCGGTGCCGGGTTCCCAGGCGGGTGTCTGCGCGGCGACGGCGGCGGCCGCGCGCTCCCAGGTGAGCACGTCCTCCAGCCGCAGCGGCGCGTCCAGCGCGGGCACCCCGGCCTGGTGCGAGAGCAGCCAGTGCACCGGTACCCGGCCCTTGCCGGCCGCCGCGAACTCCGGCCAGTACGAGGCCGCCGGTGCGTCCAGGTCGAGCAGGCCGCGCTCGGCCAGCAGCAGGGCGGTGGTCGCGGTCAGGCCCTTGGTGACCGAGCGCAGCACCTGCGCGGTGTCCGCCGTCCACGGCACCGCGGGCGCCGGCCGGCCGCCGAACTCCGGCCGGGCGTCGCCGCCCCACAGGTCGACCACCTTGCGGCCGCGCACGTACAGGGCGAAGGCCGCGCCGAGCTCGCCGTAGTCGGCAAAGTTCCGCACGAAAGCCGCCCGTACGGGCTCGAACCCCTCGGCCGTCTCGCCCCAGATCTCCACCACCGCGCGCCGTCCTCGACCAGTTCCGCTACTTCTCGTGCCACTCGCGCTCGTTCTCGATCTCCTTCGATCGAATCCGTTCGAACCGAGCCCGGAAACCCTAGCCTGTCCCCCATGACCAACCCTGCCGAGGAACTGCTGGACATCGTGGACGAGCACGACCGCGTGATCGGGACCGCCCTGCGCGGCGAGGTGTACCGGCGCGGGCTCACCCACCGCTGCGTCTTCATCCTGGTCCGCGACCCGGCCGGGCGGATCTTCGTCCACCGCCGCACCGACACCAAGCTGTTCGCCCCCGGCGCGTACGACATGTTCGTCGGCGGCGTGGTCGGCTCCGGCGAGACCTACGCCGAGGCCTCCGTCCGCGAGGCCGAGGAGGAACTCGGCGTGCGCGGCATCACCCCGCGCCCCCTGTTCAAGTTCCTCTTCGAACAGGACCGGCTCTCCTGGTGGTGCGACACGTACGAGGCCGAGTGGGACGGCCCGGTCTCCCCCCAGGAATCCGAGGTCGCCTGGCACGCCTGGCTCACCCCCACCGAACTCGCCGACCGCCTCGCCCACGACGCCTTCGTCCCCGACGGCGTCGAGGCCTACCGCCGTTACCTGGACCTCCGGTCCGCATAGCGCCGCCACGGCCTCGGGATCCGGGGGCGGAGTGCGGGCGGGGCGGCAGGCCCCCTGGCTCCACCGGAGGGCCGTCGACGAACTAGGGTGGCGCGCATGGCCTCCCGTACGCCGTCACCGACGGCCGACCGCGCAGCACGGACCTCCGCATCCGCCCGGGCAGCGGGCGAGCGGCCGCGGCGGCGACTGAGCGTGGACGAGCGGCGGGAGCAGCTGATCGCGGTGGCGCTGGAGCTGTTCAGCCGGCGGCCGCCGGAGGAGGTGTCGATCGACGACATCGCCGCCGCCGCGGGTGCCTCCCGGCCGCTGGTGTACCACTACTTCCCCGGCAAGCAGGCGCTGTACGAGGAGTCGCTGCGGCGGGCCGGGCAGGAGCTGTCGGCCCGGTTCGAGGAGCCCATGGAGGGGCCCCTGTCGGAGCGGCTGTACCGGGTGATGGGCCGCTACCTGGACTTCGTGCAGAGCCACGGGCCGGGCTTCGCCGCGCTGCTGCGCGGCGGCTCGGTGGCGGCCAGCGCGGGCACCTCGGCGGTGATCGACGAGGTGCGCCGGGCCGCGCAGGAGCAGATCCTGACCCACCTGGCCATCCCCGCGCCGAGCGTCGGGCTGCGGCTGACCGTCCGGGCCTGGATCGCCAACGCCGAGATCACCTCGCTGGAGTGGCTGGCCGAGCGCTCGGTGCCGCTGGAGGAGCTCCAGCTGCACCTGGTGCAGGAGTTCGTCGCGGCGCTCACCCTCACCGCCGCCCGCGAGCCGGCCCTCGCCGCCGAACTGGCCTCCTTCTTCGCCGACGAGCACCCGGACGGCCCGACCGGACGCCTGGTGCGGGACCTCGCGGGGCTGTTCGCCGTGCCGGGGATCGTCGAGGCGGTCACCGCGCTCGCCGCCGGCACCCCTGAGGACGGATCCACGGGGGCCACCGGGGCCGCCGCCGAGTGACCGGCGCGGTCGCCCCGGCGGCCGTCGGAGCGGTCGTCGAAGTCATCGGGCGGCGGTCGTCCGAGTGATCATCGGGCCATCCTGCGGTTCGGTCAGGACAGTGGGCTCTGATAGGAATGAGCAGGGATCTGACGGCGCGCCGCCGCGGCGGGCCCGGTCCCACCCGAACCACCGACGGTAGACGGAGCAGAGCGGGGGGCTCACCAGTTGACCCAGGACGTCCAGTTCAGCGTGGAGGCCAATCCCTTCGCGGCAGCGGAGCAGGTCTGTGCGACCCTCGGCACCCTCACCGACGCCCTCTTCGACGAGCACACCTCGCGCCACCCGGCGGCCTCGCTGCGCGCCCTGCGGACGGTCGAACACCCTGCCGCCGAGGCACTGTTCGGCCTGCCACTGGCCCCCAACGGCCCGGTGCACACCGCCCTCGACCGGCTCGGCACGGTGACCACCGCGGGCACCGCCCGTCCGGGCACCGGCGCGCGGCTCACCGACCGGGTGGTCGCCGCGCTCCAGACCCGGTACGGCGGCGGCGCGGTGCGCGGAGCCATCGCCGACCGGGGCACCACCTCGGCCGCGCTGTTCCAGCTGCCGGTCACCGGCGAGTTCGCCGACGCCAAGCTGCGCCCGCCGTTCGCCCCCGCGCTGGCCGCACTGGCGGCCGGGCAGCAGACCCGGCAGCCGGTCGAACTGCCCACCGGTGCGGGCGCCGAGGTCCGGCTGGTCGTGCCGCCCGGTTTCCACTCGCTGACCTCCCCGGGCGGTCCGCCCGGCGTCTCCGCCCGTACGGTGCCCCCGCCGCCCGACGACGAGGGCCGGGCCGGCGGTGCCGCCCCGGCCACCGTGGCGGCCGCCGACGAACTCGCCCGGCACCTGGCCGAGGTCGCCGAGGAGCTGTTCAGCGCCGCCGGCCCGGAGCCGCGGCGCGACTTCGCGGTGATCTCCGCCACCCTGTCCGACCTGATCCGCGACGCGGGCGTCGTGTACGCCGGTGTCTGCGCCCTGGAGTTGGACGACCGCACCTCGGACGCCGCCCTGGTCGTCTCGCTCGCCCGGCACCCGTTGCCGATCACCCCGCTCGCCACCGAGCTGGCCACCGTCCGGCGGCACGCCGAGGTGTGGACCGTCCTGCTGCCGGCCGGACCAGCCGCCGTCCTCGTCGAGGGCCGCACCGTCCCGGTGCCCGGGCCGCTGGCCGCCGACGGGCAGCGGCGCTGGGTGGTCACCTCGGCCGTCCAGGCCTTCGTCCCGCTGCCGGACGGCGGGACGGTGCTGTGCGCGCAGCTGTCCACGGCGCGGCCGGAGGACTGGGAGCTGTACACGGAGGCGTTCGCGGAGCTGCTGAAGAGCATCCAGTTCGGTTGGGACGGAGTACCGGCCCCGAGCGCCGCGGCTGCCGTGCCGGCACCGGTCCCGTCTCAGGCGCCGGTCCCGTCTCAGGCGCCGACTGCGGCGCAGGCTCCTGCTTCCGCCGTCGAGGAGGAGCTGGAGGAGGTGCCGGTGCACCTGCGCGGCACGCCGGTACGGGTGCCTCCCGCGGACTTCAACCCCTTCGCGCCGGTCGCGGAGGTCCCCGCCACCGGCGGGAACGACGCGGCGCCCGGTGCCGAGGACGGTCCGAAGGGCACCCCGGTGATGGTCCCGCCGCCGGACTTCAACCCCTTCACCATGGAGGGCATCCCGGACGTGTCGGGTGACGCGCCCGCGACCCCGCCCGCCGGAGCCGCTCCGGTCGCCGACCCGTTCGGCACCACGGTCGCGGCCGAGCAGAAGGCCGATCCGTTCGGCACTACTCTCCCGGCCCAGGGCGCTGCCGTCCCGCCGCCGCCCTCGACCCCGCCCGTCATCCCGGCCCAGGCGCCGCCCGGCGCCGCCGAAACGACGGAGCAGGGTTCGGAGCAGGGCGGGAACGCGGAGGATCCGGCTCCAAGCAAGGGCACGCCGGTGATGATCCCGCCGCCGGACTTCAACCCCTTCACCATGGAGGGCATCCCGGACGTGTCGGCCGCCGAGCCGGAGCCGGCGGACGAGGCGAATGCCGCGCCGGAGAGCCGCCCGTTCGGCTGAGCCGGGCGGGGGCCTGGGGGCGACGCGGCGACGATACAGCGACGCGGCGAACAGATGACAAATGACAGCTGACGGATTTCAGATTTCAGCGAACGAAATCTGAAATCTGTTACCTGTCACCTGTTCGCCGTCACCCGTCCGCGCCGCCCCGCCGCTCGATCACCAGACCGACCCCGTCCAGCATCCGCGCCATCCCGAACTCGAACAACGCCTCCAGGCTCAGGTCGATCTCCGGCCCCCGGTTCAGCGCGTCGAACATCGGGAACCGCTCCGAATCCGCCATCAGCCGTGCGTGGTCCTCGTCGCCCACCCGCTCCATCCACTCGTCTGCGGACAGCCCGCTGTCCTGCTCGGCCTGCGCCTCCCGCTCGAAGTGAACGGCCAGCCCGCACACGAACGCGGCCAGGGCGACGGACGTCTGGGCCATCTCCTCCCAGCTCAGTCCCCGCCCCACCAGGACGGCCATCGACCGCTCGGTGTGCAGCGCGGCATCCGGCGCCGGCACCGGCCGGGTGAAGGACATCGTGGAGGCCAGCCACGGATGCCGCCGGTAGATCCGCCACTGCAGCCGCGCGATCGTCTCCAGCCCCTCCCGCCAGTCCGACGCCGGCGGCTCGGGCAGCGGCTGCTCGCGGAACACCGCGTCCATCATGAGCCGCAACAGCTCGTCCTTGCCGGGCACATGACGGTAGAGCGACATCGTCGCGACACCGAGTTCGGTCGCGACCCGGCGCATCGACAGCGCCGCCAGCCCCTCCTCGTCGGCCACCCGGACGGCCGTCGCCACGATGCGCTCGCGGGTGAGGTCACGCTCGCCGCCCACGCGCACCCGCCGCCCCCCGACCGGCTGCGCCACCGGCCGCACTTCCGGCTGCGACGCCGGTTCGGACACCTGCTGCTGCGCCCGCCGGGGTTCCCGCGCCCGGGCGGCCGCCGGAGCCGGCTTCCCTGCCACCACCGTGCCCACCCCCGGGACGGCCCGGACGAGCCCTTCCTCCCGCAGGCGGTTCAGCACCTTGGTCGCCGTGGCCATCGCGACGCCCCACTCCTGGGTGATCCGCCGGGTGGAGGGCACCCGCGCCCCCGGCGCCAACTCCCCTGCCGCTATGCGCCGTCGGAGCTCGGCCGCGATCCGCTCCGAGGGGCTCCCGCTCTCAGTCACCCAACCCCACCGCCGACCTGCCGCCCAACTGTCCCAATACCGATCGAAGTTGACGAGCGCAGCAGCAAGCACCGGCCACCGCCGCCAGGTCCACCCGCACTCCGGCCCCACCCACCCGGCCCGAACCCAGCCGAACCCGACCCTCGCCTGACCCGCGCCCGATCCCGGCCCGGTCCGCGTCCGCCCTCAGCCCGCCCGCCGGGCCAGGTGCACCACGTCCGGCACCCCCCGGGCCACCCGGACCTCGTGCGTCACCACGTCCGAGAACCCCGCCGCCCGCAACGCCTCCTCGAAGGCCGGCGAAGGCTGTGCACTCCACACTGCCAGCACCCCGTCCGACCGCAGCCGGTGCCACAGCACCGCGAGCCCGTCCGCGCCGTACAGCTCGTCGTTGGATTCGGTGACGGTCCAGTCCGGCCCGTTGTCGATGTCCAGGCACAGCGCGTCGTAGCGCTCGCCGTCCGCCGCCGCGAGGTACTCCAGCAGATCGGTGTGGAGCACCTCGACCCGCTCGTCCTCCAGCGCGCCGCCCGAGAAGGCGCCGAGCGGACCGGTCCGGTGCCAGTCGATGATCGCGGTCTCCCGCTCGACGACGGCGATCCGGCCCCAGCGCGGCTCGGCCGCCGCGTACGCCAGCGAGAAGCCGACCCCGAGGCCCCCGATCAGCACCGACGGCCGCTCGGCAGGCCCGCCCGTACGGTCCAGCTCGTCCAGCGCCGCCTGGATCAGCAGCCGCTCCGAGCGCCCGTCGGCGGTGTCCATCAGGAAGCAGCCGTTGGCGATGATCTCGAAGTCCCGACCGCGTTGCCGGAGCACCACCTCGCCGTACGGGCCCTCCCGTCGGTCGAGCGTGACGACGGCCTCGTGGCCGTCACGTTCGGGCAGTGCGGTGGTCATCCGTCCTCCATAGCGGACTCGGGCGAACTCGGCTGCGGGGCCACCCCGGTACGGGCGGGATGGATACCCGCCCGACAATAGCCGAGTCCGCCCCCGGGCCCGTCACGTCGTGACCAGCACCCCCGCGTACGAGACGCCCGCGACGACCACCCAGGATCCGAGCCCGAGCAGGGCGATCCGACCGCCGGTGCGAGCCATGGTCGGCAGGTGCACCGCACTGCCGAGACCGAACAACGCGGCGGCCAGCAGCAGTTCCTGGGTGTCCGCGGCCAGGCCGAGCACGCGCTCCGGCAGCACCCCGGTGGTCCGCAGGACGATCATCGCGAGGAACCCCGCCACGAACAGCGGCACGATCGGCGGACGACTGCCGGTCTTCACCGACTTCTCACTCGACTTCTCACCCGGCCTCGATCCCGAGTCCGAGCCCGAGTTCGAGCGCGAGTCCGAGTTCGAGTTCGAGCGCGAGTCCGAGTTCGAGTTCGAGCGCGAGTCCGAGTCCGAGTTCGCTTCCGACGCCACATGACCCGCCCCGCCCGTCACCGGAACCGCCACGGCAGCCTCCACCGGGGCCGCCACCCGCGCCGCCCGCAGGTTCCGCCGCACCACGACGGCCACCCCCGCGACCAGCGGCGCCAGCAGCACCACACGCATCAGCTTGACCAGCACCGCCTCCCGCAGCGCCCCGGACCCGCCGGTCTGCGCGGTGGCGACCACCTGTCCGACGTCGTGCACACTCGCCCCGACCCAGCGCCCGAACTCCAGCTCGCCGAGCCCGAGCGGGTGCTGGAGCAACGGCAGCACGGCGATCGCCAGCGTCCCGCACAGGGTGACCAGCGCCACCGAGGCCGCGACGTCCTCCTCCTCACTGCCCGCCGCCTGGCTGACCGCACCGATCGCCGAGGCCCCGCAGATCGAGTACCCGGTGGCAACCAGCAGCGGCTGGTCCCCGGGAAGGCCGAGCCGCCGGCCCAGCCAGAGCGTGCCCGCGAAGGTGGCCGCAACCACGGCGAGCACCATGGCGACGGTGGGCCAGCCGAGGCCGAGCACGTCGTCCAGGCTGAGCTTGAGCCCGAGCAGGACGATCCCGAGCCGCATCAGCCGCTTCCCGGCCGTGGACAGCCCCGGCCGGGCGATCCCGCGGACCACCGGGCGCAGCCCGGGCAGGTGGGCCGCCACCATGCCGAGCACGACGGCGGCGGTGAGCTCGGGCACGGCCGGCACCAGCGCGTGGACGCCCAGGGCGGCGGCCACCCCGAGGGCCGCGAGCAGCAGCCCGGGGGCGTCCCCGCGCATCGGGGGCAGCGAGCGGGTACCGGCGACGCGGTGCCGGAGGGTCAGTGCCACGCCGCGCTCACCGCTGCTGGTCGGCGGGCAGCCGGTAGACCCGCCGGATGCTGGTGCCGAGCCGCGAGACGTCCGCGCCGTACACGTGGATGGAGATCGCCGTGCTGCTACAGGAGTTGCGCACCAGGTGGATGTCGCCGGGCGGGGCGAAGGCGGCCACGGTGCCGGCCGGGCCGGCCACGTGCTCGGTCTCGACCAGCCGGGCGGTCTGGCCGTCGGAGACCAGCCGGTAGCGGGTCTCGCTCTCCTGCCCCTGGTGGACGCCGGCCACGCACCACGAGACGTGGTCGTGGATCGGGGTCTGCTGTCCGGGCAGCCAGACCAGGGCGACGACGGAGAAGCTGCCGTCCTCCTCGGCGTGCAGCACGTGCTGGCGGTAGCGCTGCGGGTCGCCCTCGCACTGGGCGGGGGTGAGCAGCGCGTCGGGCCCGTCCTGGTCGGCGTGCAGGTGCGGGGCGAGGCGCTCGCCGACCAGGTAGGCGGTGAGCTCAGGCGGGAGTCCGCGGTCCACGACGGCGCGGATCTCACTGATCAGCGCGGTCATCCGCTCGGTGAGCCGGTCGCTGCCGACCGTGGCTGAGGGTCTCATACCAGCAGGTTCGAGCCTACCGACCTATCACGTCCAAGGAGGGTTCATAAGCAACCTCCCCATCAACGCTTATATGTCAGTGGTCGGCAGTCGCCAACGGGCAGCCACCGGCCGGCGATCGGCGGTCAGCACCCCACCCGGCTCGCCGCTGCCTGCCGCAGGTGGTCCAGCACCAGCCCGGTGGCCGGGATCCGGCGGTGCTCGCGCAGTACGTACGCGCTCACCTGCCGCCGCAGGTGCGGTTCGACGGCCCGCCCGGTGACCTTGCGGTGGCACATGAAGGAGAGCACCAGAGCCGGCATCAGCGCGATCCCGACCCCGGCGGCGACGAGCGACTGCACCGCGAGGTTGTCGTCCGTGGAGAACACGATGTCCGGCGCGAAGCCCTCCTCCGCGCAGACGTGCAGCAGGTTGGCCCGGCAGCGCGGACAGCCGGCGATCCAGCGTTCGCCACCGAGGTCGGCCAGCCGTACGGCGTGCCGGCGGCCGAGCGGGTGCCCGACCGGCAGCAGGACCGTGAGCAGGTCCTCCATCAGCGGGATCTCGTCCAGGCCCTCCGGCACCTCGGTGGCCCCACCCGGGTAGCGGAAGGCCAGCGCGATGTCGCACTCCCCGCGCAGCAGTCGCTGGACGGAGTCCGGCGGCTCGGCCTCCAGCAGCTCGACCCGCACGCCGGGGTGCTCGGCCAGCAGCCGGGCCATCGTCTCGGGTATCAGGGTGGCGTTGGCGCTGGGGAAGGCGCAGACCCGCACCCGCCCGGCGCGCAGCCGGGCGAGCGCGGCGAGCTGCTTCTGGGCGGCGGACATGCTGCCGAGGATCAGCTCGGCGTGCCGGGAGAGCGCCTCGCCGGCCTCGGTGAGCCGCAGTCCGCGCCCTTCCCGGGTGAAGAGCGGGACACCGACGGTGCGTTCGAGCGCCTTCATCTGCTGGGTGATGGCGGGCTGGGTGTAGCCGAGTTCGCGGGCGGCGGCCGAGTAGGAACCTGCCCGGACGACCTCGCGGAACGTCCTGATGTGCCGCGAATCGAACACCGGCTCCATGATCCCTCCCACCCGCTCGTCCGTCCTCGGTCCCGCATCGACGTCATCGCAGGGGCGCATCAGCCCCGCTGCGGCCTCGCCTCGATGCCCGAGAATCATAAGAGGAATTTGGAGGTATCGACCCCGACCCCACCCGCACCTATGGTTCAGCCTCGAACCAGCCCTCTCACTGCTGTGCCGACGGCGGCAGTCCCATCGGCACCCCGGCCGTGACGACCGGCACCCCGCCGCGCGCGCTCGGGCTGCGCCGGCTGCGCCGCTCCACGAAGCGGGCGAGCCACGAGAGCAGCAGACACATGCCGATGTAGATCGGCGCGATCACCATCACCACCGGGATGAACGGCAGGTCGTAGTCGAGGTTGGTGGCGATCAGCTTGCCCGCGTGCAGGAACTCCTCGTAGGTGATCAGGAAGCCCAGCGAGGTGTCCTTGAGCGCGACCACCAGCTGGCTGATGATGGCCGGCAACATCGCCCGGTTGGCCTGCGGCACCAGCACGTACGTCATCACCTGGGTCTTGCGCATGCCCAGTGCGTACGCCGCCTCCCGCTGCCCCTTGGGCACCGCGAGCACGCCGGCCCGGAACACCTCGGCCAGCACCGACCCGTTGTAGAGCACCAGCCCGGTCACCAGCGCCCACAGCGGCTGCACCTTGAGTGCGACGAACACGAAGAAGATCATCACCAGCACCGGCATGGCCCGGAAGAACTCCACCACCAGCGTGGCCGACCAGCGCACCACCCGGTGGTCGGACAGCCGCCCGGCCGCGAACAACGCGCCGAAGGGCAGCACGAACAGCACCGTCCAGCCGAAGGCCTTCAGGGTGTTCCCGAGCCCGCGCAGCAGCAACTCCTGCACGCCCCGGTACTCGAAGGCCATCCACTTCTCGTACGTGAACTGCTGGGTGTGGAACAGCATGTAGACGACCCAGCCGACCACCGCCGCGATCAGCAGCAGCACGATCCCGCCGTACAGCCGGTGGCGGGCGATCGCCTTCGGGCCGGGGATGTCGTACAGCGCCGAGGATTCAACGGTCATCGGGACACCGCCACTCGTCGTTCCAGCAGGTTGAAGACGGCGCTGATGGCCAGGGTGATGATCAGGTAGCCGACGGCGATCCAGACGAAGGTCCAGACGATGCTGTAGCCCAGCTCGTTGATGGTCCGGTAGGTGCCCAGCAGTTCGGTGACGCTGAACGAACCGGCGATCGCCGTGTTCTTCGCCAGCGCGATCATCACGCTGCCGAGCGGCGCCACCACCGAGCGGTACGCCTGCGGCAGCACCACCAGGCCCATCGTCTGCCCGAAGCTCATGCCGAGGCTGCGGGCCGCCTCGCCCTGCCCGGGCGACACCGTGTTGATGCCCGAGCGCATCGACTCGCAGACGAAGGCCGAGGTGTAGCAGCCGAGCGCGAGCACCGCGAAGGTGAAGAAGGGCAGGGTGATGTCGAACCGGGGCAGGCCCAGCACCACGATGAAGAACAGCAGCGTCAGCGGCGTGTTGCGCAGCACCGTCACCCAGGCGGTCCCGAACACCCGCAGCGGCTTGACCGGTGAGACCCGGAAGCTCGCGATCAGCACGCCCAGCACCAGCGACAGCACGGCGCTCACCACGAACAGCGAGAGCGTGCCGAGGAACCCCTCCCAGTAGGTCGACCAGTTGTCGGTCAGCGTTTTCACGGCGCGGCCCTCTCAGTACCGGTCGATCTGCGGCGGGTTCGGCGCCGGCTCCCCGGAGAGGCCGAGGGTCGCCTCGAAGGCCCTCTTCCAGTCGCCGTTCTGCATGTGGTGCTCCAGCCCGTCGTTGATCGCGCCGCGCAGCACGGAGTCGTCCTTCGGCACCCCGATCCCGTACGGCTCGGTCGAGAACAGCGGGCCGACCACCTTGAGCTCGTCCGGCACCTTGGCCGCGTAGCCGAGCAGGATCGCGTTGTCCGTGGTCACCGCGTCGACCTGGTTGGCGATCAGGTTGTCCACGCAGGCCGAGTAGGTGTCGTAGCCGATCAGCTTGGCCTTCGGGTACTTCGACTGGATGCGCTGGTACGACGTGGAGCCGGCCGCCGAACAGACCTTCTTGCCGTCCAGGTCCTGCGGACCGTGGATGGTGTCGTTGTTCCTGCGCACCAGCAGCGACTGCCCGGCGATGAAGTACGGGCCGGCGAAGCCGACCAGCTTCTTCCGGTTGTCGTTGATGGTGTACGTGCCGACGTAGTAGTCCACCTGGCCGTTCTGCAGAGCGGTCTCGCGGTTGGCCGAGGCGATGGTCCTGAACTCGATCCGGTCCGGCGGGAAGCCCAGCGAGGCGCCGACCATCTTGGCGATCTCGATGTCGAAGCCGGAGTACTCGCCGGTGGCCGGGTTCCTCTGGCCCAGGTACGGCTGGTCCTCCTTGGCGCCGACCACCAGGTGGCCCCGCCTGCGGGCGGCGTCCAGGGTCGGCGAGCCGGTGATCGCGGAGGCGTCCTGCACCTGGTAGCTGGGCAGGGCGCTGGGCTGCGGGCCCTTCGGCGGCGGGGTGCCGGGCTTGCCGCAGCCCGCGACCAGAGCGGTGAGCAGCAGGGCGGCGGCGAGCACGCGCTTCCCCGCCCGCGCGACGGGCCGCGCCGCAGGCGTCGTCGCGGGCCTCGCCACGGGCGGCGTCACGGACGTCGCCGCAGGCCTCGTCACGGACGTCGTCTCACGGTTCACGGCGCCGCCTCAGTGCTTCAGGATCTTGGACAGGAAGTCCCGGGCGCGATCGCTCTCAGGAGCGCTGAAGAAGGCCTCCGGGGCACGGTCCTCGACGATCCGGCCGTCGGCCATGAACACCACCCGGTTCGCGGAGGCCCGGGCGAAGCCCATTTCGTGGGTGACCACGACCATCGTCATGCCCTCGCTCGCGAGCTGGCGCATGACGTCCAGCACCTCGTTGATCATCTCGGGGTCGAGCGCCGAGGTGGGCTCGTCGAACAGCAGCGCCTTGGGGTCCATCGCCAGCGCCCGGGCGATGGCGACCCGCTGCTGCTGCCCGCCGGAGAGCTGCGCCGGGTACTTTCCGGCCTGTCCGGCGAGGCCCACCCGCTCCAGCAGCGCACGGGACTTGGCGTCCGCCTCCGCCTTGGGCCGGCCGCGGACCTTGACCTGCGCGAGCGAGACGTTCTGCAGCACGGTCTTGTGCGCGAACAGGTTGAAGGACTGGAACACCATGCCGACCTCGGCACGCAGCCTGGCCAGGCCCTTGCCCTCCTCGGGCAGCGGTTGGCCGTCGATCAGGATGGTGCCGTCCTCGATCGGCTCCAGCCGGTTGATCGCCCGGCAGAGCGTGGACTTGCCCGAGCCGGACGGGCCGATGATCACGACGACCTCGCCGCGCCCGACCGTCAGCTCGATGTCCTGCAACACGTGCAGGTCCCCGAAGTACTTGTTGACCCCGCGCATCTCGATCAGCGGGGTGAAGGCCGAGGCGCCGACCGGGGCCGACCCGGGGGCTGTGGTCACCTGTTGCGCCGTCCCTTCAGCAGCCAGCCCAGCACGCTGCCCGCGATCAGCGTGGCCAGCAGCGCGATCCAGAGCGGCGCGGTGACGGTGAAGACCCAGAACTGGATCTTGACCTTGTCGAGGTTGGCGAACAGGAACCACACGGCGAGGATGACGATGACGGCGATCCCGATGTAGCGCGTGGGAATCCCGCCGATCTCACCGCGCGAAGAACGGGACGAGCCGCCTGAAGTCTTGGTCACCGGAGCAGTCTGCGGGCCGGACGGCTGATTTGCCCGGTTACGCGCCCTTCCGGGCCAGGGAGTAACCCGTACGGGGCAACGCGGCCCCGTACGAGTTTGAAACGCTCCGACCCGATTCCGGACCATCGGTCCGGACGGCCGCGGCCGCTACCGCTCGTCCCGCCAGGACCGCCAGAGCGCCGCGTACGGACCGCCCGCCGCGACCAGGTCCGGGTGGCTGCCGTACTCGCTGATCCGCCCGCCCTCGACCACGGCGATCACGTCCGCGTCGTGCGCGGTGTGCAGCCGGTGGGCGATGGCGATGACCGTCCGGCCCTCCAGCACCCGGGAGAGTGAGCGCTCCAGGTGGCGGGCGGCCCTGGGGTCCAGCAGGGAGGTGGCCTCGTCCAGCACCAGGGTGTGCGGATCGGCCAGCACCAGCCGGGCCAACGCCAGTTGCTGGGCCTGTGGCGGGGTCAGTGAGGTGCCGCCGGAGCCGACCTCCGTGTCCAAGCCGTCCGAGAGGGCGTCCACCCAGGACCCGGCGTCCACCGCGTCCAGCGCGGCCCGCAGCTCGGTGTCGTCCGCGTCGGGCGCGGCCAGCCGCAGGTTGTCCCGCAGGGTGCCGACGAAGACGTGGTGCTCCTGGTTCACCAGGGCGACCTCCGCGCGCACCCGCTCGGCCGGCATCCGCGCCAGCGCCGCCCCGCCGAGGGTCACGCTGCCGCGGCCGGGGGCGTAGATCCCGGCCAGCAGCCGGCCGAGGGTGGACTTGCCCGCGCCGGACGGCCCGACCAGCGCGACCCGGCTGCCCGGGGCGACGTCCAGGCTGATCCCGTGCAGGACGTCGGCTCCCTCGCGGTAGCCGAACCGGACGTCCTTCGCCTCGACCCGACGGCCGTCCGGCCGGGCGGACTCGTCCCCCTCGTGCTCGGGCACCTCGCGCACGCCGACCAGCCGGGCCAGCGAGGCCTGGCCGATCTGGAGCTCGTCGTACCAGCGCAGGATCAGGTCCACCGGGCCGGTCAGCATCTGCGCGTAGAGCACGCCGGTGGTCAACTGGCCCACGGTGATCCAGCCCCGGAGGGTGAACAGCCCGCCGAGCACCATCGTGGCGAGCACCGCCGAGGTGTAGACCGCGTCGATGGTCGGGAACCAGACCGAGCGCAGCCACAGGGTGTACCGCTCCCAGGCCAGCCACTCGCCCAGCTTGCGGTCGGTCAGCCGGACCCTCTGGTCGCCCAGCCGCAGCGCTTCGACCGTCCGCCCCGCATCCACCGTCTCGGCCAGCACGTTGCTCACCGCCGCGTACCCGGCCGACTCGCTGCGGTAGGACTGCGGCGCCCGCCGGAAGTACCAGCGGGAGCTGACCAGCAGCAGCGGCAGCCCGACCAACGAGGTCAGCGCGAGCAGCGGCGAGGTGACCAGCAGCGCACCGACCACCAGCAGCAACGACACCACGGCGACCGCGAGTTCGGGCACCGCCTCGCGTACCGACTTGTCCAGCCGGTCGACGTCGGTGGTGCCCCGGGAGACCAGGTCCCCGGTACCGGCCCGCTCCAGCACACCGGTCGGCAGGGCCACCGAGCGGACCAGGAAGTCCTCCCGCAGGTCCGCCAGCACCCGCTCGCCGAGCACCGCACCGCGCATCCGCGACCAGCCGGTGAACGCCGCCTGCGCCACCAGCGCCAGCAGGTACCAGGCGACCGCCACCGCGACGGTGGACCCGGCGGTGCCGGTGGCCAGCGACTCGACCAGACGCCCCAGCACCCAGGGCCCGACCAACCCGGCCACCGTGGCCACCGAGTGCAGAGTCACCACCACGGAGAACCCGGCGCGGTGCCGCCGCGCGAGCAGCAGCAGGTACCCGCGCACGGCGGCCGGGGAGCCGACCGGCAGGGTGGCGGCCGGCCCCTGTTCCTCCTGGACGGGGGGCTTCATGACGTACTCCTCGCGTGCGTGGCAGGGAAGTTGACGGCGGTCCTCATACGGCCCCACCCACCGGACGGGCCGCTTCCTCGTCGCGGGTGACCACGGCCCGGTAGGCCGGCTCGGTCCGCATCAGCTCGCGGTGCCGCCCGGCCGCGACGACCCGGCCCTCCTGCAGCAGCACCACCCGGTCCGCCTGGTCGAGCAGCAGCGGACTGGTCGCGAACACCACGGTGGTGCGCCCCGCCCGGGTGTCCCGCAGCCCGGACGCGATCCTCGACTCGGTGTGGGCGTCCACCGCGCTGGTGGGCTCGTCCAGCACCAGCACCGGCGGGTCGGCCAGCAGTGCGCGGGCCAGGGCGAGCCGTTGGCGCTGCCCGCCGGAGAGCGAGCGTCCGCGCTCGGTGATCCGGGCACGCATCGGGTCTCCCCCGCACTCCGGCGAGCCCTCCACCAGGGCCTCCAGCACGTCGTCGGACCGGGCCGCCGCCAGGGCCACGGGAGCCGGGACCCGCCCCGAGGACGGGATGTCGAACAGCTCGGCCAGCGTGCCGGAGAGCAGCACCGGCTCCTTGTCGTGGACCAGCACCGCCGCCCTGGCCTCGGACAGCGGCACCGCGTCCAGCTCGGTGCCGCCGAGCCGCACCGAGACCTGTGCCCGTTCGCCCTCGGCCGTCGGGACGTGACCGCCGAGCCGCTCGGCCAGCGCCCCGGCGAAGTCCGGGTCCCCACAGACCACCGCGGTCAGCTCGCCGGCCCGCGCGGTCAGCCCGCTCGCCGGGTCGTGCAGGTCTGCCTTGTCCGGCCGGGCCAGCGAGGCCTCGGCAGCGCCGCCCGTCCGGCTGAGCGAGAGCACCCGGACGGCCCGCCCGGCGGAGACCCGGGCCACGCTCCAGGCGTGCGCCGCCTCGCCCAGGATGCGCAGCGGAGCGGCCAGGAAGGCCGTCGCGCCGTACACCGCGATCAGGGTGCCGACGGCGAGCTCGCCGGAGGCCACCAGCCGGGCTCCGTACCAGGTGACGCCGACCACGAACAGACCGGGCAGCAGCACCTGCTGCGCCTGCATCAGCGACCAGATCCGGGCCGAACGGACGGCCGCCGCCCGGACCTCCTGGGAGGCCGCCCGGTACCGCTCCAGGAACAGCTCCTCGCCGCCGATGCCGCGCAGCACCCGCAGCCCCGCGACCGTGTCGGCGGCCAGCTCGGTGGCCTTGCCGCCGAGGGCGCGCTGCTGCTCGTAGCGCCGCTCGAAGGGCCCGATCAGCGGCCAGACGGAGGCCGCCAGCACCGGGACGCCGAGCAGTACGCCGATCCCGAGTACCGGATCGACCGTGAACACCACCGCGCTGACGGCCAGCCAGACGACCACCGCGGACCGGACCCGGGCGATCAGCTCGACGTACCAGCCGATCCGCTCGACGTCCCCGCTGCCGACCGCGACGACCTCGCCGGTGGCGATCCGGCGCGACAGGCCGGCCCCGAGCTGCGAGGCCTGCCGGGCCACCAACTGCCGTACGTGGGTGGCCGCGTGAATCCAGTTCCAGACCGCCTGGCGGTGCGCCAGCACGGCGCCGAGCGCGGCGCCCGCGCCCAGAAGGAGCAGGAACCCGCCGGCCCGCCAGATCCCGCCGGCGTCGCCGTCCACGGCGGCCTGCACGCCGTACCCGAGCGGTATCGGCAGGGCGGCCTGGCACCCCATCTCGATCAGCGTCCAGCAGGTGGCGAGCAGCTGCCCGCGCCGCTGGCTGCGCTGCAGCCAGCGCAGGAAGGCCAGGGGTGAGGAGAGATCGGGACTGCCGGGGTCGGCCAGCGGCAGAGGGGTGAGCAGCATGACACTCCGATACGGGCGGTGCGCGGGTGCGGAGGCACGGGGGCACAGGGGTACGGGGGAGGCACGGGAGTACGGGAGCGGGGCGCACGGAACGCCTCGGTGACGCACGCACGGCACGGGCAGCGGCCGAACGACGGCCGAACAGCAGGACGGCCCGAACCGACGGGCGGAGGACGCGCGGCGCGGCAGCACGGCGGCGGCGCGACGTCGACGATGCGTCCAAAGGAGGCACCGGACGGAGACGGGATGGGCACGAAGGGCCCGGAAAGTCAGGAGGTCATGGCCGCGAGCCTGCCAACCTCCCTGTGATCCGCGCAACAGGTTTTTCACCACGGTCGAGCGCGCCGACCCCACACGCCCCCTGCACGCCGGGCCCGCGAGCTCCCCCGCGCCCCCGCACGTCCCCCAGCAGGGCGGTCCCGCCCCACCGTCAGCCGGCCGTCGCCCCGGGCAAACCCCCGCAAAGCCTCACCCAAGATTCGCCCGTTCGGCGGGAACAATCACACCCGGACACCAGTTGCCCCACTGGAACCACAGGACAATCAGGAGGGCACCCCTTCCCGTGAGCACCATCCCCACCGTCACCCTCAACGACGGCGCACAGATCCCGCAGCTCGGCTTCGGCGTGTGGCAGGTCCCGGACGCCGAGGCCACCCCGGCCGTCCGCACCGCGATCGAGGCGGGCTACCGCTCCATCGACACCGCGGCCATCTACGAGAACGAGGCCGGCACCGGCGCGGCGATCACCGAGGCGCTGGCGGGCGGCGTGGCCCGTGAGGACCTCTACATCACCACCAAGCTGTGGAACTCGGGCACCCGCGACTGGTCCGGCGAGCAGGGCCGCGACGCGGTGCTGCGCGAGTTCAACGCCTCGCTGGCCAAGCTCGGCCTCGACCACCTCGACCTGTACCTGATCCACTGGCCGCGCCCGATGCACGGCAGCTTCCTGAACATCTGGAAGGCCTTCGAGCAGCTGAAGGCGGACGGCCGGGTCAAGTCCATCGGCGTCTCCAACTTCGGCACCGAGCAGCTGACCCGCCTGCTGGACGAGGCCTCCGTCGCCCCGGCCCTGAACCAGGTCGAGCTGCACCCGTACTTCCCCCAGACGGAGCTGCGCGCCTTCCACGCCGAGCACGGCATCGCCACCGAGGCGTGGAGCCCGCTGGGCCAGGGCAAGGAGCTGCTCGCCGAGCCCGCGCTGGTGAAGATCGCCGAGAAGCACGGCCGCACGGTCGCCCAGGTGGTGCTGCGCTGGCACCTCCAGAGCGGTGTGATCGCCATCCCGAAGTCGGTCACTCCGTCCCGGATCCGCGAGAACCTGGACGTCACCGGCTTCGAGCTGGACGCCGAGGACCTCGCGGCGATCGCCGCCGTGGCCACCGGCAAGCGGATCGGCCCGGACCCGCAGGACTTCGACTGGAACTGACGCCCGGCCCGGGGGCCCGGTCCCCGGGCCCCCGAACCGCCTGACGGCCGGTCACGCGAAGGCCGCCCGCACCCCATGGGAGCGGGCGGCCTTCGGCATACCCCGATCCGCCAAAGCCCATGTCCATGGACCCTCAGCGTTTTGGCGAATCGTTTTGGCTACTGCGGCGAAATCTTGACCTAGAGCCTGGCCGCCTTCGCGATGAGCGCGAGCCCGGCCTCGTGCTCGCCCTCCTCCAGCGGGGCCAGCAGCAGCCGCTGGACCTCGGCCACCCCAGCGGCCGAGCGGTGCAGCAGGTCCTGTCCCGCCGGTGAGAGCGAGAGCAGGTTGCGCCGTCCGTCCGAGGGGTCGCGCCGGCGCTGCACCAGACCGCGGCGCACCAGCCGACTGACCATCTCGGCCATCGTGGCCTTGTCCAGCGAGGCCAGCTCGCCGACCGTGCGCTGGTCGGCGCCCGGCTCCAGCTCCAGCGCGTCCAGCACCGCGTACTGCGGAGCCGTCAGCTCGGCCCCCACGTGCTCCGACCAGAGCTTGGTGTGCACCTGCTGGCTCACCCTGATCAGGTAGCCGATCGCCCGCTGGGCGTCCAGTATCGGCCGCGCGTCGGCGATGACGGCGACCGCCGCGGGCTCCAGCCTGGCTATCTTGGCCATCACCCGGACGATCTCGACCTGTTCCTCCGCCGAGAGCGGCTCGAACAGGACGCGCTGCACACGGACCACACCACCGGTGGCCTCGCGCACCGCCTGGGCACCGCTCTGCGAGAGGGCCAACAGCTTTCGCCGGCCGTCGGCCGGGTCGCGCCTGCGCAGCACCAGGCCGCGGCGGACCAGCCGCGCGACCATCTCGGCCATCGTGGCCTTGTCGAGCGAGGCCCGCTCGCCGACCGTCCGCTGGTCCGCACCCGGCTCCAGGGCCAGGACCAGCAGCACGGCGAACTGCGGAGCCGTGAGATCGGCTCCGACGTGTTCGGACCACAAGCGGGTGTGAACCTGCTGTGCCACGCGAATGAGGTGTCCGGGCGACTGCTGCAGTCGCGCAGACACGCGGGTTGTCGGGATCTCCCCCAGCACCATGTATCCGTCCCGATGTCACACCCGGCGTGTGTGGGACACCCGGGTGGGGCAGTAACGGCGAGTGGGCGTCCAGCTATGAGGGAGGGCGCTCCAGCCGTGCAGCCGGTGGCTGCTGGCGGACACTATACAAACGGCGGGCCGTTGCTGGCAGGCAGGGGCGGATAGTAGACGCAGGTTCGGCAACATTGGCATATTTATGCGCTGCGAAGGCCTTGCAGTAACTCGTTCTCAGCAGAAAGCCGACCGGTCGGTCCTTACCCACCGTCACCTGCGTCTCTCCACCCTGGCCGCCTCCCCTACCCGCCGGTAGGGTGTGGCCACCCTCTCCGGGGGCTCTCCCCGGAGGGAAACCCCCGAGAGAGACGAGAGCGAGCATGACCGAGCAGAGCACCGCCCCCCGGGTCGCCGTCGTCACCGGCGGCGCCCGCGGCCTGGGCGCCGCCACCGCCGTCCGACTGGCCGCCGACGGCTACGCGGTCGCCGTCCTGGACCTGGACGAGGCGGCCGGCAAGGAGACCGTCGACCGGATCACCGCCGCCGGCGGCAAGGCGCTGGCCGTCGGCGCCGACGTCTCGGACGCCCAGCAGGTCCAGACCGCCGTCGACCGCGTGGCCGCCGAGCTCGGCGCCCCGGTCGTCCTGGTGAACAACGCGGGCGTACTCCGCGACAACCTGATCTTCAAGATGTCCGAGTCCGACTGGGACACGGTCATGAACGTTCACCTCCGCGGCGCCTTCCTGATGACCCGCGCGGTGCAGAAGCACATGGTCGACGCCGGTTTCGGCCGCATCGTCAACCTGTCCTCGTCCTCGGCCCAGGGCAACCGCGGCCAGGCCAACTACTCCGCCGCCAAGGCCGGTCTCCAGGGCTTCACCAAGACTTTGGCCATCGAGCTGGGCAAGTTCGGCATCACGGCCAACGCCGTCGCCCCCGGCTTCATCGCCACGGACATGACAGCTGCCACCGCCGCCCGGGTCGGCATGGACTTCGAAGACTTCAAGCGGGCCGCAGCCTCTCAGATCCCGGTCCAGCGGGTCGGGCAGCCTGAGGACGTCGCCCACACCATCTCCTTCCTCGCGAGCGAGGGTGCCGGCTTCGTCTCCGGCCAGGTGATCTACGTCGCGGGCGGCCCCCTCGACTGAGCACGGAACCTACACAGGGTTACCACGGAGTGGGAAGCCGGGCGCACCGGCCTCCCACTCCGCTCCCTTTACCGGGGCTTTTGCAGAATCATTCGACGACCACACTGACTTTCGATGACGGAATAGCGGAAATCACCCCCCGGACCATCCCGTGTCAACCCAATTGTCGATTTCCCGGGTAAATGACAATTACCACCGGAATAGCCCTGTCCGGCTGGGTAGGGTCACCCCGTGCAATCCAGAAGTACCCCCGCTCCCCTTCCGCGCCAGGAGCCGGATCGCCGGGGCACCGAAACCGGTCTCCGGGAACGCCCCCTCGCCCCCGGGCGCCCCCTCGCCCCGGTCGGGTCCGACCGCCGCGAACCCGGCTGGCCGCCGATGAGCCGACGGCGGGCCGCCCTGCTCGCCGTCACCCTCGCCGGCTACCTGCTGGTGCTGGCCGGGGTCCTGCTCAACACCGCACTGGTCGACCTCGACTGGTCGGTCCGCCTGCTGCGCCCCTACGAGCGGTGGCCCCGGCTGGAGCCGCTGCTCGACACCTGGGTGGTCGCCGGGCAGCGCGGGCCCTCGGCGATCGCCGCCTTCGCCTGGCTCGGCTGGCGGGCCCACCGCCTCGGCCGGCTGCGTCCGCTGCTGGTCATGGGCATCGCGCTGTTGTTGCTCAACGTCACCGTCGGCGCGGTCAAGATCGTCACCGGCCGGCTCGGCCCGCACTACGCCCAGTACGTCGGCTCGCCCGAGCTCTTCTCCGGAGGCACCATCTTCCCCTCCGGCCACACCGCCAACGCGGTGGTCACCTGGGGCGTGCTCGCCTACCTCGCGGTCCGCTGGCGGCGCACCGGCGCGCTGATCGCTGCCGCCACCGCCTGCTCGATCGGCGTGACCACGGTCTACCTGGGCACCCACTGGGTCACCGACGTCCTGGCCGGCTGGGCCGCCGGGCTGCTCGTCCTGCTCTCCCTGCCGCTGCTGGAACCGCTGGTCGCCACCGCCGAACAGCGGCTGCGCCGACGCTTCGCCCGCCGGCACCTGCCCTGCTGAACCCGAGCCGCACCGAATCCGACGAGCCGGACCGGGCGAGCCGAGTCCGCGCCGCAGGCGCGCTGGACCTACCCCTCCCAGCTGCGCTCGACCACACCGTTGCGCACCGCGAGGTTGAGCCGCCCCTGCCGGTACTCCATGGTCATCAGGTCCCCCGGCTCCAGCACCCGGACCGACGCCCAGCCGTGCCGACGGGCCAGTTCCCGGGCCCGCTCGATCCGCAGCCCCGCGTACCCCTCGCCGTCCTGGCCCGCCGCGCCCGTACCCGAATCCGAGTCCGAGCCCGCCCCACCGGAGCCCGCCCCCACCGCGTCCGAACCCGACATCGCGCCTCCCCGGCTCGCTTCCTCGGACGTACGCTGGAATCGTAGCCCGACCCACGCGGTCCGGAGGTGAACGGCATGCGCACCACCACCCCGCGACGATGGCGCAGCGGCACCGAGCCGGCCACCGCCCGCAGCGACCTCAAGCTCCGCTACCTGCTCTCACTCGTCTTCACGCCGCTGTTCGCACTGGCGACGGTGGGCTTCGCCATCTGGGCGGCCGCCTCGCCGGCTTACGGCGCACCCAGCCGGGGCACCCTCACCGGCTTCGCCGTGGCCTGCGGCCTGCTCACCCTGTTCGCCGTCGTCGATCTCATGGTGGTCATCCGGCGTCGCCGGACCGAGCTCTGACGCGGTGTCTCCCATGGAGTGGGAAGTCGGCCCGGTCGACCTCCCACTCCGTGCCACCGGCCTCCCGGGCCTCAGCGGCCGCCGACCGCCTGCTTGACCAGCGTCCGCCCGAAGTCCCACATCAGTCCGCTCCCCCGGTGGGCCTCGTCCATGATGTCGGTGAAGGCATCCACGAACCGGTCCACATCGCGCTCGGTGATGATCAGCGGCGGGATCAGCTTGATCACTTCCAGGTGGTCCCCGGACACCTGGGTCAGGATGCGGTGCCGTTGCAGCAGCGGCACCACCACCATCTGCGCGAAGAGCCCCTTGCGCGCCGCCTGGAGCGCGGTCCAACCGGTGCGCAGCTTGAGCGACTTGGGCCGGCCGAACTCGATCCCGATCATCAGCCCGCGGCCGCGCACCTCGGCGAGCAGCTCGTACTTGTCCACCAGTGCGGCCAGTCGTTCGCGGAAGTGGTCGCCCACCTTGCGGGCGTTCTCCACCACCTGCTCGTCGCGCATGACCTCCAGGGTCGCCAGCCCGGCCGCCATGGCCTGGGCGTTGGACCCGAAGCTGGCCGAGTGCACCAGCACCCGGTCCATCGAGGAGTACACCTTCTCGAAGATCCAGCTCTTGCCGAGCGTCGCCCCGACCGGCACGTACCCGCCGGACAGTGCCTTGGCCGCGCAGACCAGGTCGGGCAGCACGCCGTCCTCGTGCTGGTAGGCGAAGAACACGCCGGTACGGCCGATGCCGGTCTGCACCTCGTCGCAGATCAGCAGCGCCCTGTGCTCGTGCAGCAGCGCCTGGGCGGCCCGCAGCCAGCCGGGCGGCGGCGCCTGGACGCCCTTGCCCTGGATCGGCTCGACGATCAGGCCCGCGACGTCGCCGCGCTTCAACTCCTTGGCCAGTGCGCCGAGGTCGCCGAGCGGAATGGCGGTGTCCGGCAGCAGCGGGTCGAAGCCCTTGCGGAAGCCGCTCTCCCCGTTGACCGAGAGCGAGCCGGTGGTCAGTCCGTGGAAGGCGTGGTCGGCGTAGAGGATCCGCCGGCGCCCGGTGGCGTACCTGGCGAACTTGAGCGCGGTCTCCACCGCCTCGGTGCCGCTGTTGCCGAAGAACACCCGATCCAGTCCGGGCGCGTGGGACAGCAGCCGCTCGGCCAGCAGGCCGGGCAGCGGCGAGCAGTCGAAGCGGAGCAGGTCCGGAAGGTCGAGGTCCATCACCTGCTGGATCGCCGAGCGCACCACCGGGTGGTGGCGGCCGAGCGCGAAGATGCCGAAGCCGGCCAGCATGTCGAGGTACTCGTTGCCCTCGGCGTCGTAGAAGTACTGGCCCCGGGCGCGCTCGTAGTACTTGTCGAAGCCGATGGTGTGCAGCATCCGCGACAGCTGCGGGTTGAGGTAGCGGCTCTGCAACTCGTAGCGCTCGCCGCCGCGTTCGGCGATCAGCGCGGCGAGGTCGAAGTCGGGGCGGTCTGGTTCAGCCGGCATGGCGCGGGTTCGCTCCTCGGGTCGGTAGCAGGTTCTTGGCGAAGACGGCGGTCTGGGCGGCGACCCCGGTCCCGGTCAGCCCGGCTTCCTCCAGGATCTCCCCGCGCGAGGCGTGGTCGAGGAACTCCTGCGGCAGGCCGAGCACCCGCACCGGCACGTCCACGTCGGCGTCGCGCAGCGCCTGGGCGACGGCCGAACCGACGCCGCCGGTACGACCGTTGTCCTCGACGGTGACCACCAGCCGGTGGGCGCCCGCCAGTTCGGGCAGCACCGGGTCGACCGGCTTGACCCAGCGCGGGTCGACCACGGTCGCGGTGAAGCCCTCGGCGAGCAGCAGCCGGGCCGCGTCCAGGCAGGCGGAGGCGGTGGCGCCGACCGCGACCAGCAGGATCTCCGGCGCCCGCCCGGTGCGCAGCAGCACGTCCACCCCGCCGATCCGTTCGACGGCCGGCACGGCGGGCCCGACGTTCCCCTTCGGGAAGCGCACGACGGTCGGGGCGTCCTCGACCTCGACGGCCTCGCGCAGCTGGACGCGCAGCTGTTCGGCGTCGCGCGGCGCGGCGAGCCGCAGGCCGGGGACGACCTGGAGGATCGACATGTCCCACATGCCGTTGTGCGAGGCGCCGTCCGGCCCGGTCACCCCGGAGCGGTCGAGCACGAAGGTGACGCCCAGTTTGTGCAGGGCGACGTCCATCAGGACCTGGTCGAAGGCCCGGTTGAGGAAGGTCGCGTACACCGCGACCACCGGGTGGAGCCCGCCGGTGGCCAGCCCCGCCGCGCTGGTGACGGCATGCTGCTCGGCGATCCCGACGTCGAAGGTCCGCACCGGGTAGGCCTTCGCGAACGGGGCCAGGCCCACCGGCTGGAGCATGGCCGCGGTGATCGCCACCAGGTCCGGCCGCTCGGCGCCGAGGGTGACCAGCTCGTCCCCGAACACCGAGGTCCAGGAGACGCCGCCGCTGGGCGAGATCGGCAGGCAGGTGTACGGGTCGATCGGGTTGACGGCGTGGAAGCGGTCGGCCTCGTCCTGCTCGGCCGGCCGGTAGCCGCGCCCCTTGACGGTCAGGCAGTGCACGATGACCGGCCCGCCGAAGTTGCGGGCCTGGCGCAGCGCCTGCTCGACCGCGCCCAGGTCGTGGCCGTCGATCGGCCCGAGGTACTTGAGGCCGAGGTCCTCGAACATGCCCTGCGGGGCGAAGGCGTCCTTGAACCCCTTCTTGGCGCCGTGCAACGCGTCGAAGATCGGCTGGCCGACCAGCGGGGTGCGCTGCAGGGCCTCCTTGCCGAGGGCGAGGAAGCGCTCGTAGCCCTGGGTGGTGCGCAGGGTGGCCAGGTGGTTGGCGAGGCCGCCGATGGTCCTGGCGTAGGAGCGCTCGTTGTCGTTGACGACGATGACCAGCGGCCGGTCGCGGGCCTCGGCGATGTTGTTGAGCGCCTCCCAGGCGAGCCCGCCGGTGAGCGCTCCGTCGCCGATCACCGCGACGGTGTGCCGGTCGTGCTGGCCGAGCAGTCGGGCGGCCTTGGCCAGGCCGTCGGCGTAGGAGAGCGCGGTGGAGGCGTGCGAGTTCTCGACCAGGTCGTGCTCGGACTCCCCCCGCGACGGGTACCCGGAGAGGCCGCCGCGCATCCGCAGCCGGCTGAAGTCCTGGCGGCCGGTGAGCAGTTTGTGGACGTAGCTCTGGTGGCCGGTGTCGAAGACGATCCGGTCGTACGGTGAGTCGAAGACCCGGTGCAGCGCGATCGTCAGCTCCACCACGCCGAGGTTGGGCCCGAGGTGGCCGCCGGTGCGGGTGACGGCGTCGATCAGGAAGTCGCGGATCTCGTCGGCGAGCAGCGGGAGCTCGGCCGTCGGGAGCTTGCGCAGCTCGGCCGGGGACGTGACGCGGGAGAGCATTGACATGGGTACACCTCACGACTCGGAGCGGTGCGGTGGTGCCTCCGCCCGGCCCGGGGACGGAGCCCGGCCTGGTTCGGGGACGGAGCCGACCCGGGCGCGGAGGCCCGGGCCGGGGTGCCGGCCTGGGGGTCAACTCCCGGTTCAGCGGCCCTGGTTGCCGCTGAGGGTCTCGGTGATGGCGCGCAGCGACTGCTGGAGCGAGCCCATGGTCGCGAGGACGGCGGTCGGCTCGTAGCCGCAGTGGGCCATGCAGTTCTCGCAGCGCGGGTCCCTGCCTCGGCCGTACTTGCTCCAGTCGGTCTTCTCGACCAGTTCGCGGTAGGTCGGCACGTAGCCGTCGGCCATCAGGTAGCAGGGCCGCTGCCAGCCGAACAGCGAGTAGTTGGGGATGCCCCAGGGGGTGCACTCGAAGTCGGCCTTGCCCTCCAGGAAGTCCAGGAAGAGCGGGCTGTGGTTGAGCCGCCAGCGCTTGCGGTTGCCGCCGGCGAAGGCCTTGCGGAAGAGCTCCCTGGTCTGCTCGACGCCGAGGAAGTGCTCCTGGTCGGGGGCCTTCTCGTAGGCGTAGGCGGGCGAGATCATCATCTCGTCCACCTTGAGCTCGTCGTTGAGGTAGTCCAGCACCTCGATGACGGTCTGCGGGGTGTCGGTGTTGAAGAAGGTGCTGTTGGTGGTGACCCGGAAGCCGCGCCGCTTGGCCTCCTTGATCGCGGCCACCGCCTCGTCGAAGGTGCCCTCCTTGGCCACCGACTCGTCGTGCCGCTCGCGCATGCCGTCGATGTGCACGGCGAAGGTGAAGTACGGCGAGGGCTCGAACTTGTCGATCTTCTTGCGCAGCAGCAGCGCGTTGGTGCAGAGGAACACGTACTTGCGGCGCTCGACCAGCTGCCGGACGATCTCGTCGATCTGCGGGTGCATCAGCGGCTCGCCGCCTGCGATCGAGACCATCGGGGCACCCGACTCCAGGACCGCGCCGACCGCCTGGGCGACGGGCATCCGCTGCTTCAGGACGCCCGCCGGGTGCTGGATCTTGCCGCAGCCCTCGCAGGCGAGGTTGCAGGCGAAGAGCGGTTCCAGCTCCACGATCAGCGGGAACTTGTCCCGGCGCTTGAGCAGCTTCTGCTGCATGAGGTAGGTGCCGACCCGCACGGTCTGGCGCAACGGCATGGCCATGGCTAGCTCGCCTCCTGGGGGAGCGTCGAGGATGTGGGGTGGTTCAGGTCTGCGGAGCCGGGCGCGCACTCCTGCCGGTACCAGTCGACCAGGGCGGGTACCGTCGCCCGCAGGGTCCGCCAGGCTCGCACCCCGGCCGGGAGGGTGCCGGGCCGCAGCAGCTCGTGCTCGGGCGTGTCCACCACCACCCGCAGGACGGCCGTCGGCAGCGTGGACCGCACCTCGCGCAGCGTGGCAAGGACGGCGGCGGCCTCCATGTCGACGGCGAGCGCACCCTGGAGGTGCAGCGCCCGCCGTTCGAGGCCGCGCACCACGTGGTCGGCGGTGTGGTGCACCCCGGTGTGCACGGTCAGGCCGCGCTCCTTCAGCGCCCGGCCGAGCTCCGCCCCGGAGTCGAGCGGGTACAGGTGGCCCTCGGCGTCGCGCACTCCGTCGGCGGCGACCACGTCGCCGGGCAGCACGCCCGGGCCGAGCGCGGCGCCGAAGCCGGCCACCACCACGGCGCCGTAGCCGGTGGGGGCGGAGCCGAGCAGCCGCCGGACGGCCGTCCCGGCGCGCCGCCGGCCGACCCCGGTGCGCACCAGCACCGGGGATCCGCCGGCCGCGCCGCGCCAGTCCCCGCCGCGCAGGGCCCAGACCTCGGGGCCCAGGGCGCAGAGCACCAGCAGGGGCGCGGTGGTCACCGCGCCACCCCGATCGCCGGGGCGCCGTCGGCCCGGCTCGTGCCCGGGGTGCCGTTGAGGTAGCGGCCGAGCGCGGTGACCGGGAAGACCAGCCGGTACAGGTGGTAGTTGATGGAGAAGTCCCACGGGAAGCCGGTGCCGGTGAACTGCGGTTCGTCCCAGGTGCCCTCGGGGAGCTGGGTGCGCACCAGCCACTCCACGCCGCGTTCGACCGCCGGGTTGGCCCGGCACTGCGGCCCCTCGCCGGCCGCGAGCAGCGCCATCAGCGCCCACGCGGTCTGCGAGGCGGTGGAGTCGCCGCGCCCGGCCCAGCGCGCCGGGTCGTCGTAGGAGCGCATGTCCTCGCCCCAGCCACCGTCGGCGTTCTGCCGGTCCTCCAGCCAGCGCACCGCCCGGCGGATCGCCGGGTGCTCGTCCGGGACGCCGGCCGCCACCAGGGCGGGCAGCACCGAGCCGGTTCCGTAGATGTAGTTGGTGCCCCAGCGGCCGAACCAGGAGCCGTCCGCCTCCTGGTTGCGCAGCAGCCACTCGATGCCGCGCCTGGTCCGCGGGTCGCGGGAGCGGCCGGTCTCGGCGAGCATCTCCACCACGTGCGCGGTGACGTCGGCGGACGGCGGGTCGACCACCTCGCCGAAGTCGCAGAACGGCAGCTTGTTGGGCAGCGTGCTGGTGTTGTCCACGTCGAAGGCGCCCCAGGCGCCGTTCTTGGACTGCATGCCGAGGTTCCACAGCACGCCCCGGTCCACCGCCGCGTCGACCCTGGCCGGGTCGGGGTGGGCGACCCGGCGCAGCGCGAGCACCACCTCGGCGGTGTCGTCGATGTCGGGGTAGGTGTCGTTCTCGAACTCGAAGGCCCAGCCGCCGGGGGCGAGCCCGGGCCGCTGGACGGCCCAGTCGCCGCGCTTGCGGATCTCCTCGCCGAGCATCCAGTCCACGGCGGAGACCAGCGCCGGGTGGTCGGCCGGCACCCCGGCGTCGACCAGGGCGATGGTGGCCAGGCAGGTGTCCCAGACCGGGGACTGGCAGGCTTCCAGCCAGCGTTTGCCGTCCTCGGTGTGCACGGTGAAGCGGTCGAAGGAGGAGAGCCCGGCCTTCACCACCGGGTGCTCCAGCTCGTAACCCTCCAGGTGCAGGGCGATCAGCGAGTAGACGGCGGGGGGCTGGATGCCGCCCCAGCAGCCGTCGGCCTCCTGCCGTTCGACGATCCAGCGGCAGGCCTGCGAGACGGCGAGCCGGCGCAGCGGGCGGAAGGCCCGGCGGTGGTAGGCGTGCAGCGCCTTGTCGAGGCGCTCGAAGAGGCCGTCCCAGGTGGTGGCGGGGGCGAGCGGCCGGTGGGGGTACGGGTCGTCCGGGTCGGTGTGCAGCTCGGTGAGCGCGAAGGGGGCCGGACGGACCGGGCGGTGGGACGAGACGACGGTCAGCGGGACGATGGTCTGGCGGGCCCAGCAGCCGAAGGCGTAGATGTTCAGCGGCAGCCACTTGGGCAGGAAGATGATCTCGGGCGGCATCTCGGGCAGCCGCTCCCAGGGCCACCAGCCGAACAGTGCGAGCCAGATCCGGGTGAACACCCGGGCGGCGGCGATGCCGCCGGCGGAGCGGACGTAGCGCGCGGCGGCCAGCATGTGCGGGGCGTCCGGGTCGTCGCCGGCCAGCTTGAGCGCGACGTAGGCCTCGACCGTGGTGGACAGTTCGGGCGGACCGCCGTGGAAGGTGGACCAGGTGCCGTCCTCGCGCTGCTGGGAGCGGATCCACTCGGCGGTGGCGTGGGTCTGCTCCTCGGTGCGGATTCCCAGGAACTGGCGGAGCAGTAAGTCCTCGGCGTCCATGGTGACGTTCGTCTCCAGGTCACCCTTCCACCAGCCCTCCGAAGACTGCAGGGAGAGCAGGTGGGTGGTGGCGCGGGCCAGGGCCTCCCGCGCGTCGGCCGGTCGGAGGTCCGCCTCACCGGCCGGCCGGAGCTGGCCGGTGTCCTCGGGCTGCCGCCGCCCCGCGCCCAGCAGGGCCGGGGGGCGGTCGCCCACCGCGACCGGCTCGGAATCGTACTCAGGGTCGAGCCGGCCGTCCGCGGTTGCTGTCAACGTAACGTCACCTCTCTCGTACCACCACGAATTCGGCGAGTGCGACGAAGTGCTCGCGCACCTCGTCGGACATGGGCACCTCGTCCAGGGCGGCGAGGGCAGTCGTGTGCTGGCGGCGGGCCTCCTCCTGGGTCCAGGCCCGGCCGCCGGCCTCCTCGATCAGCGCGGCCCGGGCGGCGAGCTCGGGCTCACTCTCTTCCCCGCGTCCCTTCGGGTCGGCCAGTTCCTCGGCGAGCCGACGCGAGGCCGCTCCGCCCTCGGCCAGTGCGGCGGCCACCGGCAGGGACTTCTTGCGCTGGCGCAGGTCTCCCCAGTGGGGCTTGCCGGTGACCTCGGTGGCACCCCAGATGCCGAGCAGGTCGTCCACCGCCTGGAAGGCCAGACCGAGGTGGTGGCCGTAGCGCTGGAGCGCGCCGGAGACCTTGTCGTCCGCACCGGCCAGGACGGCGCCGATCGCCGAGGCGGCGGCCAGCAGTGCCGCCGTCTTGCCGCCCTCCATCTCCAGGCACTCGGCGACCGTGACGCTGTCGCGCTGTTCGAAGGCGACGTCCATGGCCTGGCCGTCGATCAGCCGGCGGGTCGCCGTGGTGAGCAGTCGGACGGCGCGCGCGGCGTCGGTGGCGCTCGTGCCACCGGTCACCGCGGCGTCGAGCAGCACCTCCGTGCCGAGTGTCGCCAGGGCGTCACCGACCAGGATCGCCTGGGCCGGCCCGAAGACCGTCCAGGCGGTGGCCCGGTGCCGCCGGGTCTCGTCACCGTCCATCAGATCATCATGAAGGAGGGAGAAGTTGTGCACCAGTTCAACCGCAACTCCGCCCGGCACCCCCACCTCGGCCTCCGCGCCGGTGGCCCGGGCGGACAGCAGCGCCAGCGCCGGGCGCACGGCCTTGCCGCCGTCCCCCGTCACCGGGGTGCCGTCCCGGTCGATCCAGCCGAAGTGGTAGGCGGCGACGGTCTCCATGGGTGCAGCCAAACGGGCGACCGCGGCCCGTAGTGGCGGGGTGCAGAGCGTACGGCTGCGGGCGAGCAGCTCCGGCACCGAGACCGGTTCGGCGTGCGCCGTGCCTCCGACGGCGAAGCCGGTGCGTGACTCCACGTGCGTTCCCTCTCCCTCGTGGTGCCGGACCGCACGGGGCGGCCGGGTGTTGTCGGTGCGGCCGGTGTCGAATCGAGTGGTGCCGGTGGTGCCGGTGCGGCCGGCCGGACCGCTCCCGGTGGTTGCGCCGATGCGCTCGACGGTACGCCCGTCGGCTCTGGCGGGCTCTCCGGCGGCGGGGCCCGCCGTCACCTGGGCCACCTCCCGTCGCCGCGGTCCACCGGCACCCGGGTGCCGGCCGCGGCGAGCGCGGCGTCGGCCGCGGCGTGGCCGCTGCGCACGGCCCCCTCCATGGTCGCGGGCCAGCCGGTGGCCGTCCACGAGCCGGCCAGCAGCAGGCCGGGAACCTCGGTGCGGGCCGACGGGCGCAGCGCCCCGTTGCCCGGGGCCGGGTCGAAGGTCGCGGTGCGCTCCCGGGTGACGAAGAAGTCCAGCACCTCTGCCTGGGCCGCGGCCGGCAGCAGCCGGCCCAGCTCGGGCAGGTAGCGGCGGCGCAGCTCGGCGACCGGCAGGTCGATCTCGTCCTGCACGGCGGACTGCGACAGCGCCAGGTACTGGGCGCCCGGGTGGGCCCGGCCCAGCCCGGTGGCGGCCAGGCCGGAGTGCGCGGTGCGGTCGAAGACCCACTGAACCGGGGAGCCGAGCGCGGCGAAGAACGGACGGCGCAGCACCTTGCGGTCGTAGATCACGTGCACGTTGAGGATCGGCGCGGTGCCGAAACCGGCCAGCCGCTCCTGCCCGGGGATCGCGTTCGGCGGCAGCAGCGCGGCCGCGCTGTCCTGGGCGCCGGCCAGCACGACGGTCTCGGCGGTGAGCAGTTCCCCGCCCTCCAGCCGGACGGCGTGCTGCGGCGCGGCCGGCTTCAGCTCGGCCACTCGGGCCCGCAGCAGCACCCGGACTCCGGCCCGCTCAAGCTCGGCGAGCGCCCGGTCGTGGTGGATCGTGCCGAGCGGAACGGCGGCGATGCCGATGTCCGAGGCGCCCGGGTCGGAGAGCAGGCCGGTCTTGAACACCATCCCGGCGAGCGCCATCGACACCTGGTCGGCCCGGGCGTTCAGGGTGGCGACGCCGACCAGGTCCCACAGGGCGGCCTGGGTGGCGGCGTTCTGCCCGTTGCGGCGCAGCCACTCGCCGAAGGAGACCCCGTCCAGTGCCGGGTCGGCGAGGTCCAGGCGCTGCAGGGCGAGCGCGCCGCGGACCACCCGGACCCGGTCGGCCGGGGACAGGTGCGGGTAGCGGGCCAGGCTGTCGGCCAGGTGCAGCGGGACGGGCAGGCCGGCCCGGCGCAGCCGGCCGAGGGTGCGCACCGGGGCGGCCTCGGGCCCGGTGACGGCGAGTACCGGGATGTCGAGGCGGTCCTGGAGGTGGACCAGCCGGGTGGCGCCGAGGCGCTCCAGCAGGCCCCGGTAGGCGGTGCAGCAGCGCAGGTAGACGTGCTGGCCGTTGTCGACCGTCAGCTCGCCGCGCCGGAAGGAGAAGGCCAGGCCGCCGAGCCGGGGCCGGCCCTCCGCGAGGGTGACCCGGTGGCCCGCCTCGGCAAGACGCAGTGCGGTGGTGATCCCGGCCAGGCCGCCGCCGACCACGACGGCCGCCGGGCAGGCAGCATCGGCTCGCCCGGTCATCGGCCCTCCCCCTCGCAGTCGGTGGACCGCCCGCAGGCGGTCGCTGAAGCCGGTACTCGCTCGGTCAACACGGAACTGCCCGCTCGTGATTCCCCGCTGACACAGCGTGACAGAACTGTCGCGAGAATCAAGAACGCCCCCCGGCGAGCCCGGAAAGCGCCACGTACGCCTTCTCCCAGCCCGGCAGCGAGACCCGGCCGCGCAGCACCGACTCCGGGTCTGCGGCGATCCGGCCGAGCAGCCGGTGGTAGATCCCGGCCATCGCGGCGGTGCAGGCGCGGCTGCGGCGGTCGAGCATCGGCAGCAGCCGCAGCCCCTCCTCGAAGGCCGCCTGGGCGCGGGCGGCCTCGAAGGCCACCAGGCCGGTGAAGTCCGCGCCGAGCGGCGGCTCGGGCAGTGCGAAGCCCTGCTCGCAGCCGAACCGGACCAGGTCCTCGGCGGGCAGGTAGGTGCGGCCGTTCAGGGCGTCCTCGCGCAGGTCGCGCAGGATGTTGGTGAGCTGCAGCGCCAGGCCCAGGGTGTCCGCGTAGCGCGCCCCGAGCTCCGGGTCGTCGCAGCCGTAGACGCCCAGCGAGAGCCGGCCGATCGCGCCGGCCACGCACCGGCAGTAGACCTTCAGCTCCTCGTAGGTCTGGTACTCGGCGCCCTTGAGGTCCATCTCGACGCCGTCGATCAGCTCGTCGAAGCCGCCGAGCGGGATCGGGAAGCGCCGGGCCGCGTCGGCCAGGGCGACCTTGATCGGGTCGGTGTCGTCCTCGGCGACCACCCCGGAGCGGACCTCGTCCACCAGTTCCCGGGTGCGTAGCAGAGCCTCGGCCTTGCGGTCGTCCGGGAGGTCGCCGTCGCCGATGTCGTCCACCCGGCGGGCCAGGGCGTACAGGGCCGACATGGCCAGCCGCTTGGGTTCGGGCAGCAGCCGGATGCCGTAGCTGAAGTTGCGTGCCTGCAGCCCGGTGACTGCCTCGCAGTACCGGTACGCCGCCATGACCTGGGCCGGCGCCAGTGGTGATGCCGCCACTCGGGCGTTCACCTTCCCTTCGCGAAGATGGCCGCCGCCTTCGCTGCGAGGCGGCGCTTGTCCGGCTTCGCCTGCTGGGCGAGCACGTCGTACCCGGCGTCCTCGACGGCCGCCAGGGCCGCGTAGCCGCCTGCGGTGAATCCCGCCAGGAGCAGTCGAAGCCTCCCCCGAACCGTACCCACCAATGGTGCGCCGCGGTCGAGCAGGGTGCGGGCCCGCTCGACCTCGAAGGCGATCAGCTCGCGCACCGCGCCGTCGGCGGAGGGGGCCGCGAGGTCGGCCTCGGTGACGCCGAAGCGGGCCATGTCCTCGGCGGGCAGGTAGATCCGGCCGTGGGCCAGGTCCTCGGCCACGTCCTGGAGGTGTTCGACCACCTGGAGGCCGCTGCACACGGCGTCCGAGAGCTCGATCCGCTCGGGGGTGGAGACGCCCGCGATGGCCAGCACGAGGCGGCCGACCGGGTCGGCGGAGAGGGTGCAGTAGCCGATCAGGTCGTCGAAGGTGGCGTAGCGGGTGGTGGTCTGGTCCACCCGGTTGGCCTCGATCAGACGGCGGAACGGTTCGGGGGTCAGGCCTCGGCGGTCGACCAGCGGGACGAGCGCGCTCATCAGCGGGTGGCGGGGGCGGTCGGGGCCGGCCCCGGAACCGCCGGCGGAGCGCAGTGCGGTCTCGAAGACCCGGTCGAGGTCCTGCTCCAGTCCGTCGAGCAGGGCGAGCCGGAAGGCGGTCTCCTGCGCAGTCGGCGGGCCGGACTGGTCCGAAGGGGTGGCGGGGGGCGTCTGCTCGACCCCGAGCAGGCGGGCGGTGGCGGCCGGGTCGGCCAGGTCGCCGTCGCCGGTGTCGTCGACCAGGCGGGCGAAGCCGTACACCGCCATCAGGTCGTCGCGCCAGGCCGCGGGCAGGAAGAACGGGGCGACCGGGAAGTTCTCCGCGCCCGCCTTCTCCAGGGTCTGTCCTACGGAACTGTTCACCGGCGTATCTCTGGGCTGGGCCGAAGCCGACACTGCTGTCACTCCCCCGTTCTACACCGCTTGGCACGACCGGCCCGACTCGGACACGCGTCCGAGCGCGGGCGTCACGCACGGCACACCGCCCCCGAGACCACCAGGCTGACACGCCCGGGCGCGCCGGAGAAAGGCGCACCACCCGGAGCACCGGGCGCTCACCCCCGCGGCGGCGGACCGCCCGGGGCGCCCGAGGCGCGGGCAACGCGAAGGGCCGGCCCCGGAGGATCCGGGACCGGCCCCTGTGTGAGTGGCGGAGACTACGGTCGCTCGCCGCGCTCGTAGCGGCTGACGACCTCCTCGGTGGGACCGTCCATGACCAGCTCGCCGGCCTCGATCCATATCGTCCGCTCGCAGACCTCGCGGATCGAGTTGTTGTCGTGGCTGACCAGGAAGACCGTACCGGCGGACTTGCGCAGCTCGTCGATCCGCCGCTTGCTGCGCTGCTGGAAGGCCTGGTCACCGGTGGCGAGGGCCTCGTCGATCAGCAGCACGTCGTGGGTCTTCGCGGCCGCGATCGAGAACCGCAGCCGGGCGCCCATGCCGGAGGAGTAGGTGCGCATCGGCAGGGAGATGAAGTCGCCCTTGTCGTTGATGCCGGAGAAGTCGACGATCTCCTGGTAGCGCGCCCGCACCTGGGCCGGGGTCATGCCCATCGCCAGGCAGCCGAGGGTGACGTTGCGCTCACCGGTGAGCTCGTTCATCAGCGCGGCGTTGACGCCCAGCAGCGAGGGCTGGCCGTTGGTGTAGATGCCGCCCTTCTCGGTCGGCAGCAGGCCCGCGATGGCGGCCAGCATGGTCGACTTGCCGGAGCCGTTGGAGCCGATCAGGCCGACCGCCTCGCCCTTGTACGCGGTGAAGCTGATGCCCCTGACCGCGTGCACCTCGCGCACGCCGGCGGCGCGCTTGCGGCTGATGATGCGGCTCAGCGCCGAGGTGGCGCTGCCCTTGCCGGAGCCGGCGCCGTGCACCTTGTAGACGATGTGCACGTCGTCGACGACGACGGTGGGCTCGCGGGCCACGTCCGCGTCCGGGACGGTGTCGCTGGTGTTCAGGTCGATGTCAGCCACGGCCGTACTCCTCCTCGGCCTTCCAGAAGAAGACGTATCCGACGACGAACATGCCCACGCCCCACCCGAGGCCGTACACCCACAGGTGCGGCGGGAGGGTCTGGTGCACCGGCTGGTGCGGGTTGTAGATGACCGGCGCGAAGGCGTGCCGCAGCAGGTCCATGTAGACCGACGCCGGGTTGGCCGCCATCAGCGTCTGGATGTAGTGCGGCCAGTGGGTGATCTTGTCCTGGATGCTGAACATCACACCGGACAGGAACATCCAGGCGCGCATCACGAAGGGGATCAGCTGGGAGATGTCGCTGGTCCTGGAGCCGATCCGGGCCATCACCAGCGAGATGCCGGTGTTGAAGAGCGTCTGCAGGAGCAGCGCCGGGATGATCAGCAGCCAGGTCCGGCCCGGGGTGATGCCGGCGGCGAGCACGGTGACGACCAGGACGACCATGGAGATCAGCAGCTGCTGGAGCTGGATCACGGTGAAGGCGATCGGGAGGCTGGCCCGGGGGAAGTGCAGCGCCCGGATCAGCCCGAGGTTGTCGGAGATCGCCCGGGTGCCAGCCTGCACCGCGTTCTGGGTGAACTGGAAGACGAAGACGCCGATGCACAGCCAGGCGATGTAGGTGTTGTCCGGGAAGCCCTGCTTGCTCGCCAGGATCACGCCGAAGACCAGGTAGAACACCGCGCAGTTGAGCAGCGGGGTCACCACCTGCCACAGCTGGCCGAGCTTGGCGTTGGTGTACTGGGCCACCAGGCGGGCGGTGGCGAAGGCCCAGATGAAGTGGCGCCGGGCCCAGAGCTGCTTGGAGTAGGCGAACAGGCCGGGACGGGCACCGCTCACCGCCAGACCGTACTTGGCCGCAAGCTGCTTGGGGGTCAGGCCCGCGTCCGCCCCTCTGGGGGCCGAGAGGCTGACGGGTTCACTCACTGTCGACACATTCGTCCTTCATGCGGGATCGGTCGGGGCGGCCGGTCGGCGGGGTCCGCCGGTCGTGCGCCGATGGGGATCCACTGGGATCTCGGGGAGCCGGCCGGTGTGTGAGCACCGGCCGCAGCGATCGATCATTCGATGCGGATGCCATCAGATGCGATCAGATGATCGGTGGTCGGCCCAGCCTGGTCAGTCGCCAAACGGTACGCCACCGCATGGGCCGCCGCGGACCGCAGGGTTCGCGCCAGCCCGCCCGGAACCCGCCCCACCAGGCCTTCAGCGCCTCCGGGGAGGGGCGGCGGGCCAGGGTCAGCAGGAACCAGGTTCCCAGATAGAGAGGCACCAACAGGGCCGGAAGGTTCCGCCTCGCGAGCCAGACCCGGTTGCGGGCCACGTTGTGGAAGTAGCTCGCGTGGCGGGCGGGCGAGGTCGTGGGGTGGTGCAGCACCACGTCCGCCCGGTAGTCGATGGCCCAGCCGGCGTCCAGCGCGCGCCACGCGAGATCGGTCTCCTCGTGGGCGTAGAAGAACTCGGCGGGCAACTGCCCGGCCTGCTCGAACACCTTGCAGCGCACCGCGCTCGCGCCGCCCAGGAAGGTGGTCACCCGGGACGAGCGCAGCGGGTCGCTGGCACGCAGCCGGGGGACGTGCCGGCGCTGGGTGACACCGGTGTCCGGGTCCGCGATCCGGAAGGAGACGATGCCCAGCTCCGGGTCGGCGGTGAAGGCCTCACGCAGCAGGCGGGCCGAGTCGGTGCGCGGCAGGTTCCCGTCGTCGTCCAGGAAGAGGACGGCGTCGACCTCCGCGCCGTCCCGGCCGAACAGCTCGATGCCGACGTTGCGCCCGCCCGGGATGCCGAGGTTCTCCGGCAGTTCGACGCTGCGCACGCCCTCCGGCAGCGGGGGCAGCTTCACGCCCTGGCCGACCACGGCCAGCTCGACCGCCGGGCCCTCCTGGGCGCGGACGGCCTCGATCAGGGCGTTGAGCTCGGCGGGCCGGTTGCCCATGGTGATGATCACGGCGCCGAGGCGGAAGTCCTCCGCGGTCATTCGCTCGCTCCGCTCGCTCATCGCAGCCTGCTGGAGAGGACGATGCTCAGCAGGTGCAGCACGGTCTGGAGCATCGCGATCGCCGCCAGCACGACCACCGCGAGCCGGGTGAAGAGCAGTCCTCCGTGCACGACGTCGGCGATGCCGGCGGCCAGGATGAACAGCGAGGCCTCGACCGCGCCGACCAGGCGGTGGAACTTCAGGAGGGAGGCCGCCCGGCGGGCCTTGGCGACGGAGGCGGAGCGCGGCACCGAGGCGCTGTCCTCGACGGCCGTCATGCCGCTGCGGGCCCGGGCCACGTCCACCAGGTCGGTCTCGGACTTGATCAGGATCGCGCCGAGCGCGGCCAGGGTGCCGAGGAACGCCCACTCCCAGTGGGAGCCGCCGCCCTCGCGGTGCAGCAGGTCGGTGGCGCGCAGGCCGAGGCCGGTCAGCAGGGCCGCCTCGGACATGTAGTGGCCGACCCGGTCCAGGTAGACGCCGGTGAGCGAGGTCTGCCGGCGCCAGCGCGCCACCTCGCCGTCCACGCAGTCCAGCAGCAGGTAGACCTGGATCAGCAGGGCGCCCAGGACGGCGCCCGCGATGCCCGGCACGATCAGCGCGGCACCGGCCAGGATGCCGGTGAACATCATCAGGTACGTCAGGCCGTTGGGCGTGATCGCCGTCACGGTGGAGAGCACGCGGGTGATCCGCAGCGAGATCTTCCGCATGTACAGGCGTCCGGCCCAGTGCTCGGCACTGCGGCGCTGGAGCATGCCCTCCGGGTGGATCACCGCGCGCAGCTCCTCGATCGAGGGCCGGCGGGTCAGGTCCACCGGGGGCCGTTCGGCGCCCGCGGTGGAGGGGTCAGCTGTTGACGGCTTGGACATAGTCGGCGTACGCGTCCCTGATAGCGGAAGGGGAGAGGTCGAGGTGTTCGAGGATGGTGAAGCGCCCCGGGCGGGTGTTCGGAGCGTAGTGCACCGCCTCGGTGAACTCCGCCTCGGTGAAGCCGATCTGAGCCGCGGTCACCGGCAGTCCGTGGCTCGCCAGGCGCTCCACGATCAGACCGGTCAGCTCACGCTCGCCCCGCAGGAAGCTGGCGAAGGCGGCGCCGAGGCCGACCTGCTCGCCGTGCTGGGCGGACCGCTTGGGATACAGCACGTCCAGGGCATGCGAGATCTCGTGGCAGGCGCCCGACGAGGGCCGGGTGCTGCCCGCGATGTTCATCGCGATGCCGGACAGTACCAGGGCCTCGGCCAGCGCCGTCAGGAGGTCCTGGTCCTGGGTGCTTCCCGGGTGCCGCAGCAGGTTCTCGCCCGCCGAGCGGGCCATCGCCACGGCCAGCCCGTCCACCCGCTCGCCGGTCACCGCGTGCGACAGCTCCCAGTCCGCGCACGCGGAGATGTTGGAGACGACGTCCCCGATGCCGGCCGCCACGAAGCGCGGCGGCGCCTGCCGGATCACGTCCAGGTCGACGATGATGCCGATCGGGCTGGGCACCCCGTAGGAGCCCCGCCCCGCGTCGTTGTCGAGGGTGGAGACCGGCGAGCAGATGCCGTCGTGGGCCAGGTTGGTGGCGACCGCGACCAGCGGCAGGCCGACCCGGGCGGCGGCGTACTTGGCGGCGTCGATGATCTTGCCGCCACCGAGGCCGACGATCGCGTCGTAGTGCCCGCCGCGCATCTCCTCGGCCAGCCGGACCGCACTGTCCAGGGTGCCGTCGTCCACGTTGTACCAGTCGGCGCCGGGCAGGGCGGGCTCCAGGCGGCGGCGCATGGCCGCGCCGGAGCCGTTGCTGATCGCCACCGCGATCCGGCCCGAGGCCGACAGCCGCTGGTCCGCGAGGATGCCGCCGAGCGCGTCCAGCGCGCCCGGGCGGATCTCGACGAACAGCGGCGACGGGACCAGCCGGGTCAGTACTGGCACGCGATCTCCCGCGCCTTCGCCAGGTCGTCGTGGTTGTCGACCTCGACCCAGGAGACCTCGCCGATCGGCTGCACGTCGATCCGCAGGCCGCGGTTCACCATCTCCTGGTAGCCGTCCTCGTAGTACAGCTGCGGGTCGCGCTCGTAGGTGGCGCGCAGCGCGTCGGTCAGGTCGGCGGCGGCGGACGGGTTGATCACGGTGACGCCGATGTACTCGCCGGTCGCCTCGACCGGCTCCATCAGCTTGGTGATGCGGCGCATGCCGGTGGCCGGGTCGACGACGACCTTCATCTCCTCGTCGGCGAGCTTCTTCACCGTGTCGAGGGCGAGCAGGATGCCCGGGGCGGTGCCCGCGTCGGTCAGTCGCCGGTTGCCCTCCAGCATGGTGCGCTGGACGGAGGCCGGGTGGACGGTGTCACCGTTGGCGAGCAGCAGGCCCTCGGCGAACAGCTCGCGGGCGCACCAGAGCGAGTAGGCGTTGTTCCACTCCTCGGCCTTGTCGTTCTCGACCAGGTGGAGCTTGACGCCGTACTTGCTCTCCAGGGCGTCCTTGCGGTCGTACACCGCCTCCTTGCGGTAGCCGACGACGATCGCGGCCTCGCGCAGTCCGACCTCGGCGAAGTTGCCGAGCGTGAGGTCCAGGACGGTCCGTTCCCCGTCGACCGGCACCAGCGCCTTGGGCAGGGTGTCGGTGTACGGGCGCAGCCGGCGGCCGGCGCCGGCTGCCAGAACGAGGCCGATCATGCGGGTCTCCTGATCCGTCGTGCTGTGCGCGGGGGCCGTGCCGGAGTCGACGGCGCCACCGTTCACTCGGACCGGCGTTCGACCGGGCCGGGTGGCGGCGCGCCGGTGCCGGCACAGATCCGGGCACCGTGTCGTATGTGATGGTAGGCGACCAGGGCGACCGGCCAGAACGCACCCGGAGGCCCCGGGACGACGGGCGGGCGGCAGCCGGGGTGACGGTGGAGCGGCCCGGGGTCCGCACCGGCTCCGCCCGGAGGGCGCCCCCGGCCGGTCGAACGGGCTCCGAACGCACACCGAACGGTTCTGCGAATTCCGTGACCCTTGTGGGGGCTTCCCGACCCCTTCTCTGGCCGGTTTCCGACTCCTCCGGGTCATGATCCGTCCGGTTGTGCGTGGGACCCCTGTCGAGTGCCACCCATACGGCAGACTGGAGCCCGACATCGGCGCCGGTGCCCCGCTGTGTCCGCCACACTCCGCCCGGTGCGTCGGAGACACCCGATGCTCCCGTTGCCCCCGCTCCCGAAAGAGGCCCCATGCCCCAGAGTCTGCCGACCGACCCGACGCACTTCGCCGCCGAGATCGACACCGGTCTCGACGTGGAGACCGATGTGACGGCCGATCCCGGGGCCACCGGGTCCGCGCCCGCCGGAGCCGAGATCCTGCTGGAACTGGTCGACGACGAGGGCGTCACGATCGGCACCGGCGAGAAGCTCTGGGCCCACCAGCAGCCGGGCCGACTGCACCGGGCCTTCTCGGTCTTCCTGTTCGACCGCCAGGGCCGGCTGCTGCTCCAGCGCAGGGCCCTCGGCAAGTACCACTCCCCCGGCGTCTGGTCGAACACCTGCTGCGGCCACCCGTACCCGGACGAGCCGCCGTTCGTCGCCGCCGCCCGGCGCACCGCCGAGGAGCTGGGCGTCGCACCGGCTCTGCTGTGCGAGGCGGGCACCGTCCGTTACGACCTGCCGGACGAGGCGTCCGGGCTGATCGAGCGGGAGTGGAACCACCTGTTCGTGGGACTGGTCACCGCGCCGGTCGAGCCGGACCCGGAGGAGGTGGACGACTTCGCCTTCGTGACCGCGCAGGAACTGCGGGAGCTGCGGGCGGAGCGGCCGTTCTCGGTCTGGTTCGAGACGGTCTTCGAGGCCGCGCTGCCGGGCATCCGGGAGATCGCCGGGCGGGACTGGTAGCCCGGCCGCTCAGCGGCCGGGCTCCGGAGGGACGGGCAGCGAGGCCCAGATGACCTTGCCGCCCTCCCCCGTGCGTTCGACGTCACACACCCCGCCGGCCTGCAGGGTGACGCTCTTCACCAGCAGCAGGCCGCGCCCGCCGGTGCGCCCGGTGTCGTTCTCCAGCGCCTTCGGCCGGTACGGGTCGCCGTCCTCGACCGCCACCCGGACCGAGGCCCGGCCCACCGACAGCTCCGTGACCACCTCGGGCGACAGCTCGGCGGCGTGCGTCACCGCGTTGCTCACCAGCTCCGAGACGATCAGCAGCAGGTCGTCCACCAGCTCCTGGTAGCGCAGCCCGGTCATGCCCTGGGCCAGCAGGCGGTCGCGCACCGCGTGCCGGGTGAGCGGCACCGAGGCCTCGGCGGCGGGCACGGGGAAGCGCCACACGCCCTCGACGGGGCCTCCGGCGGCCGTGGTCCCGCCCGGCCCCTCCCTCCGCCTGCCGCGTCTCGGTTCGGCTTTCGCCGCTCCGCTGATCTGCTCCACGTCCAGCCGCCCTTCGTCCGCGACCCGGGAATCAGGCGATCCGCTTCATGGCGCCCTCGGTCCACAGAGGCTAGGAGAGCCGCCGCGACGGCCGTGGCACCGTCGACAAGTTGCCCGTGTCGGACCGGTTCCGGCCGCAACCGACCGCGGGCGGGGCCGGAGTCGACCGGTTCCTTCGCGGACACCACCGGTTCGGGCCGGATTCGAGCGTGTTCACAGGCCATACCAACCTGTGCGGACGGGTGCGAGCGGGGTGGGGGCCGGATGCCGCGGCCCCACGGGCCCCGGAGCGGCCCGACCAGGATGTCCGGTGGCACGGCCGCGGGGAAGCGCAGGTGAGAAGCACTCCAGAAGCCTGGTAATGTTCTCTCTGTCGCCGAGGGGGCGAGAAAAACTCCCGAAGCACACACCCCGTCCGGGTGGCGGAATGGCAGACGCGCTAGCTTGAGGTGCTAGTGCCCTTTATCGGGCGTGGGGGTTCAAGTCCCCCCTCGGACACAGCCTAAATTCCCCGTGGGAGCCGAAAGGCTCGCACGGGGAATTTCGCTTTTCCGAGCCGCCCCCTTTCCCCGGGCCGGCCCTGATCGCCATCCCGGCCACAGTCCTTCCGGGCGCTGTGGCGTCGGTCTCCTCACCGGTTCGCACCGAGCCGGAAGCCGGACACGAGATGGCAACAATCGGACGGTTTGAGCTTCCTCTGAGGTATTCGCCCGTTTTTGGACCATAGGCTGCTCTCCGTTTGTCCGAAATAACGACTCAAAATCGTAAAAACACCGACACCACCCGATGAACCACGAGCGAGAGGACCGATACGTTGAGTGAGTCTGAACCGTCGACGGCATCACACCAGAACTACCGCCGATCGCTCGGCACCATCAGCCTGACCGCGGTCGGACTTGGATCGATCATCGGCTCCGGGTGGTTGTTCGGTGCCGAGCGGGCCGCCAAGCTCGCCGGCCCCGCCTCGATCCTCGCCTGGGTGATCGGTGCCGCGGTGGCGCTGACCATCGCGCTCACCTACAGCGAGCTGGGCTCGATGTTCCCCAAGGCCGGCGGCATGGTCCGGTACGGCCAGTACTCGCACGGCTCGCTGGCCGGCTACCTGGCCGCCTGGGCCAACTGGATCGCCATCGTCTCGGTCATCCCGGGTGAGGCCACCGCCTCCGTGCAGTACATGAGCTCCTGGCACTTCGGCTGGGCGCAGGGGTTGTACGACGGCAAGGAGCTGACCCTCAGCGGTGTGGCCCTCGCCAGCGTGCTGCTGCTCGTCTACTTCGCGCTGAACTGGTTCGCGATCACGCTGTTCGCCAAGACCAACACCGCGATCACCGTCTTCAAGGTCGTCGTCCCGACGCTGACCGCCGGTGCGTTGCTCTTCGCGCACTTCGACTCGTCGCACTTCACCGACCACGGCGGCTTCGCGCCGAACGGCTGGAGCTCGGTGTTCACCGCCGTCGCGGTCTCCGGCATCGTCTGGGCCTTCAACGGCTTCCAGTCCCCGCTCAACCTGGCCGGTGAGGCCCGCAACCCCGGCAAGTCGCTGCCGAAGGCCGTCATCGGCTCGATCCTGATCGCCCTGGTGATCTACGTCGCGCTCCAGATCGCCTTCCTCGGCGCCATCCCGGACGGCGACCTCGCCCAGGGCTGGAGCAACCTCTCCTACACCTCGCCGCTGGCCGACCTGGCCATCGCCTGGGGCCTCAACTGGCTGGCGATCACGCTGTACGCGGACGCCTTCATCTCGCCGTCCGGCACCGGCATGATCTACGCCGCCACCACCTCGCGCATGATCCACGGCGTGCAGGAGAACGGCCACCTGCCGAAGGTCTTCGGCAGGGTCGACGCCAAGACCGGCATCCCGCGCCCGGCGCTGGTGCTCAACCTGGTGGTCGCCTTCCTGTTCCTCGCCGTCTTCCGCGGCTGGGGCTCGCTGGCCGAGATCGTCTCGGTGGCCACCGTGATCTCGTACATCACCGGCCCGGTCGCCGTGATGGCGCTGCGCCGTCTGGCCCCGGACCTGCCCCGGCCGGTCCGGCTGCGCGCCATGCCGGTGATCGCCCCGGTCGCGATGGTGTTCGGCTCGCTGGTGCTCTACTGGGCCCGCTGGCCGCTCACCGGCAAGGTCATCCTGCTGATGGCCGCCGGTCTGCCGATCTGGGCCTGGTACGAGCTGCGCAAGCCGTTCGCCGAGCTGAAGCCGCACCTGAAGGCGGGCGCCTGGATGGTCGCGTACCTGTTCGTGATGGCCGGCGTCTCCTGGGCGGGCAGCGCCGACTTCGGCGGGCACGGCTACCTGCCGGAGGGCTGGGACCTGCTGATCGTCGCCGCGATCGGGCTGGCGTTCTACCGCTGGGGCGTCGCCAGCGCCTGGGCCAACCCCTCGCTGGCCGCGGTCCGCCAGGAGATGGCGGAGGCCGAGGGCGCCGCGCCGGCCGACGCCTCGGAGCGCTCGCGGGTCTGAGGCGCGGACGAGCGGAGCTCATGAGCACACGGTGAAGGGCCGGTCGGAATCCTCCGACCGGCCCTTCGGCGTCCGTGGGGGGCGGATGCGCTCCGTTCCCGGCGTGCATCCATTCTGCCGTGGCGGGCACCCCCGGGTCACCGTCTTCGGGGATGATCTTCGTCGCGATTTCCGCACCTAGCGTGGTGGCGGGCGGTCCTCGGCAGGAGGACCCGGGCACGAGGAGCGGATCGGCATGGCGGAAGCACGGCGGCAGGACGGCGGACCCGGACCGGCACCGGCCGCAGAGCTGACCGGGGAACTGACCGGGATGATGGCCGAGGACGGCGCGGCCGCCCGGCTGGCGAACAGCCCCGACCTGGCCGAGCAGGCGGCCTGGCGGCGGCTCACCGCCCGGCACGGGGACCGGCTCGCGCAGATCATGGCGGCCCACGGCTGGCCGACCGAGCGCACCGTCGGCCCCCAGGCCGCCCGGGCGGCCTGGCTGGTGGCGCAGCACGCGGACCGGCAGCTCGATGTCCAGCGGCGGGCGGTGGCGCTGATGGGCGAGGCCGTCGCGCGGGGCGAGGCGAGCGCCCGTGACCTGGCCTTCCTCCAGGACCGGCTGGCGGTCAACGAGGGCCGGGAACAGCGCTACGGGACGCAGATCGGAGCGGTGGCGGACGGCCGCCCGGTGCCGTGGCCGTGCGAGGAGCCGGAGCGGCTGGACGAACGGCGCGCGGAGGTCGGCATCGAGCCGTTCGACGAGTACACCGCACGGTTCGCTCCGAAGTAACCGCCAGGCCCGCCGGTCCGGATTGGCTCTTGCGCGCGGCCTCCCGCGCCGCATTGACTGATCTTCGACCAGCGCTGCTGGTCAAGGTCTGGGCGGATGAGAGGACGATCGGTGCGGCAGTACGCGGAGTACAGCGACCAGTACATCGACGGCGAGTGGCGGCCCTCCGGGGACACCGGGTCGATCACCGTGCTGAACCCGGCGACCGAGCAGGTGCTGGCCACGGTGCCGGCCGGCGGCGCGACCGACGTCGACGCGGCGGTGACGGCGGCCCGCCGGGCGGCCCGCGGCTGGGGCGCGACCACCCGCGAGGAGCGGCTGGCGCTGCTGACCCGGCTGCGGGACGGGATCGCCGCCGCGCAGAACGAGATCACCGAGACGGTCGTCGCCGAGCTGGGTTCCCCGGTCGGCTTCGCCGGGGCCGTGCACGCCGGGCTGCCGCTCGCCGTGGCGACCTCCTACCTGACCCTGCTCGCCGACCACCCCTTCGAGGAGCGGATCGGCAACTCGGTGGTGCACGCCGAACCGGCCGGCGTGGTCGCGGCGATCACGCCGTGGAACTACCCGCTGCACCAGATCGTGGCCAAGGCCGTCCCGGCGCTGGCGGCCGGCTGCCCGGTGGTCCTCAAGCCGGCCGAGGACACCCCGCTGGTGGCCCGGCTGTTCGCCCGGCTGGTGCACGAGGCCGGGTTCCCGGCGGGCGCCTTCAACCTGGTGACCGGCACCGGTGCGGTGGCGGGCGCGGCGCTCGTCGGGCACCGGGAGGTGGACGCGGTCTCGTTCACCGGCTCCACCGCCGTCGGCCGGCAGGTCGCCGAGACGGCCGGCCGGGGGCTGAAGCGGGTCTCCCTGGAGCTGGGCGGCAAGTCGGCCAACGTGGTGCTGCCGGGCGCCGACCTGGCCCGCGCGGTCAAGGCGAACGTCGCCAACGTCTTCGCCAACTCGGGCCAGACCTGCAGCGCGCTGACCCGGCTACTGGTGCACGAGGACCAGTACGAGGAGGCGGTCGCCCGGGCCGAGGAGGTCGCCGCCCAGTACCGGCCGGGCGACCCGACCGACCCGCGGACCCGGATCGGACCGCTGGTCAACGCCCGGCAGCTGGCCAGGGTGCGCGGCTACATCGACGGCGCGCTGGCCGAGGGCGCCCGGCTGGTCGTCGGCGGCTCGGAGCCGGTCGACGAGTTGCCCACCGGCTACTACGTCCGCCCGACCGTGCTCGCCGACGTGACCCCGGAGATGACGGTGGCCCAGGAGGAGGTCTTCGGCCCGGTCCTGGCGATCCTCCGCTACCGCGACGAGGACCACGCCGCCGAACTCGCCAACGGCACCCCGTACGGCCTGGCCGGCGGCGTCTGGGCCCGCGACACCGACACCGCCGCCGCCTTCGCCCGCCGCCTCGACACCGGCCAGGTGGACCTCAACGGCGGCCGCTTCAACCCGCTCGCGCCCTTCGGCGGCTACAAGAGCTCGGGCCTCGGCCGGGAGCTGGGCCGGCACGGGCTGGAGGAGTTCCTCCAGTACAAGTCGCTGCAGTACTAGCGGGGCCGGGCCGCGGACGGCCCCGGGCCCGGGGCCGTCGAGCGGAGGTTCGACGGCCCCGGGTGGCTCCCCGTGCCGCCCGGAGCACGGCCCCGGCGGCTTCCGACCGGCCGTCAGACCAGGTCGACGCCCGGGTAGAGCGGGTACGGGGCGAGCAGGTCGGCGGCGCGCTTGGCGGTGGCGTCGCGGAGGGCGGCGTCCAGGGTGTAGGCGGCCTTGGACGGGGAGCCGTTGGCGGCGGTGGTGGGGGTGGTGGCACCCAGGACGGTGTGGATCAGGTCGGCGATCTCGTCCATCTCGGCGGTGCCGAGGCCGCGGGTGGTGAGGGCCGGGGTGCCGAGGCGGATGCCCGAGGTGTACCAGGCGCCGTTCGGGTCCTGCGGGACGGAGTTGCGGTTGGTGACGATGCCCGAGTCGAGCAGGGCCGCCTCGGCCTGGCGGCCGGTCAGGCCGTAGCCGGAGACGTCGGCGAGGACCAGGTGGTTGTCGGTGCCGCCGGTGACCAGCGTGCCGCCGCGGCGCAGCAGCCCCTCGGCGAGCGCCTGGGCGTTGGCGACGACGGCGTGGGCGTAGGCCCGGAACTCGGGGCGGCGGGCCTCGGCGAGGGCGACCGCCTTGGCGGCCATGACGTGCGGAAGCGGGCCGCCGAGCACCAGCGGGCAGCCGCGGTCGACGTGCTCGGCCAGTTCGGACTGGCACAGCACCATGCCGCCGCGCGGGCCGCGCAGTGACTTGTGGGTGGTGGTGGTGATGATGTGGGCGTGCGGGACCGGGTCGTGGTCACCGGTCAGCACCTTGCCCGCGACCAGGCCGGCGAAGTGCGCCATGTCGACCATGAGGGTCGCGCCGACCTCGTCCGCGATCTCGCGCATCCTGCGGAAGTCCACCAGGCGCGGGTAGGCGGAGTAGCCGGCCACGATGATCAGCGGGCGGAACTCGCGGGCGGTCTCGCGCAGCGCGTCGTAGTCGATCAGACCGGTGGCCGGGTCGGTGCCGTAGCTGCGCTGCTCGAACATCTTGCCCGAGATGTTCGGCCGGAAGCCGTGGGTGAGGTGGCCGCCGGTGTCCAGGGACATGCCGAGCATCCGCTGGTTGCCGAGCTCCTGGCGCAGCTGGGCCCAGTCCTCCTCGGTGAGGTCGTTGACGTTGCGCACCGCGGCGCGCTCCAGGGCCGGGCTCTCGACCCGCTGGGAGAGGACGGCCCAGAAGGCGGTGAGGTTGGCGTCGATGCCGGAGTGCGGCTGGACGTAGGCGTGGTCGGCGCCGAACAGCTCGCGGGCGTGCTCGGCGGCGATGCTCTCGACGGTGTCGACGTTGCGGCAGCCCGCGTAGAAGCGGCGGCCGACGGTGCCCTCGGCGTACTTGTCGCTGAGCCAGTTGCCCATGGTGAGCAGGACGGCCGGGGAGGCGTAGTTCTCGCTGGCGATCAGCTTGAGCGAGGCGCGCTGATCGGCGAGCTCCTGGCCGATGGCCGCGGCGATCCTCGGTTCGACGCCGGCGACCACGTCGAGGGCGCTGCGGAAGGCGGTGTCGGCCGCGGCGGAGGCGGCGGTGTGGGGCTGCTGGGCCATGGCGGTCTCCTGGTGGGGATGCGGGGGCCCAGGCGCTCGGCAACGTGCACGTGAGGATTCACGGGGCCGCTTCCCGATGGTTGATTCCATCCCTGCGCGCCAGTTGCGGCCCACCGGGATCGTATCAACACCGGAGGGACTGTGGCGGAGGTCTCAGAATGCGGAACAGGCGGTCCGTTCTGTCATGGTATGTCCATTCCTTTGCAACGCCGGTGTTTCACCGAAATGAAGCCGCCACATTTCCCGAAACAGTTCGGCAGGAATTACCCGGACGTCAGCCGAGGATGATTTGCGGAACCTCGGACACATCCGATCCAATGGCGCTCGAACGGCCACCGGGAAACCCCCGGAGGCCGTACCGGAAATGCACACCAACGCACCCTCATCCATCGGGCGGCGGAGAATTCGGGGGTTACGCCTCATGGCAGTGGTCGACACCGTCCCAGTGACCGGGGCCGGGCCCGCGCCCGCCGCCGGCCCCGGCCTGCTCCGCCGGATCCTGCGGGACCGGGTCGGCGCCGCCGCCCTGGCGGTGGTGGTGCTGTTCCTGCTGCTCGCCCTGGGCGCCCCGCTGGTCGCCGCGCTGTACGGGAAGAACCCGGTCGACCACTACGGCCAGGACATCCCAGGCCTGCTCAGCGACAGCGGCCTGCCGATGCTGCCGAACGGCGGGATCTCCGGCGACTTCTGGTTCGGCCTGGAGCCCGGACTCGGCCGGGACGTGTTCACCCAGCTGCTGTACGGCATCCGCACCTCGCTGCTGATCGCCTTCGCGGCCGCCGCGGTGACCACCACGCTGGGCGTGCTGGCCGGCGTCGCGGTCGGCTACCTCGGCGGGATCACGGACCGGCTGTTCGGATTCCTCGCGAATGTGCTGCTGGCCTTTCCCACGCTGCTCCTGCTACTCGCGCTCAGTCCGGTGATCCAGTCCCGGCTGGTCGACCCGGGCTCCGCGGAACCGGAGTGGATGCAGTTCCTGGTGCTGATCCTGGTTTTCTCGGCGTTTGGCTGGATTCCGCTCGCGCTTTCCCTTCGGGCCGCCGTCCGTTCGCTCCGGGAAAGGGATTTCGTGCAGTCCGCGCGGGCCCAGGGTGCGAGCCGGTTCCACGTCGTCGTCCACGAACTTCTGCCGAATGTGCGCTCGCAGCTTCTGGTGCACTCCACCATGGCGGTGCCGACCTTCGTCGCCTCCGAGGCCGCGCTGTCCTTCCTCGGCGTCGGCATCACCGAGCCGGTCCCGGACTGGGGGCGCATGATCGCGCGCGGCTCCGAGGTCTTCCAGGCCGACCCCACCTACATGGTGTTCCCCGGCGCGGCGCTGCTGCTGTTCGTCATCGCCTTCAACCTGCTCGGCGACGCCGTCCGGGACGCGCTGGACCCGCGCACCGGCGCCCGCTGAGACCTTTCACGCTCCCCTCCCGTCCCTTCCCGTCCATTCACCTCCATCTCCCGTCCATCGGCCCAAGCCCGTCCCGGCACGATCCGCCGGGGCAAGGAGAGATTCGCCATGCGCTGGACCAGACCGTCCCTCGCCGTCATCGCCACCGCCCTGCTCGCGACCTCCTGCTCGGCCGGCGCGGGCAGCACCACCGGCTCCGGCGGCGCCGGGGCCTCCGCCAGGGAGACCTCCCCGCTGACCGCCGTGCTCGGCAGCGAGCAGGAGAGCGCCGGGCCGGCCCCGGCCGTCCCGGGCGCCCGTGCGGGCGGCACCGTGAACGTGTACAACAGCGTCGAGTTCCGCCACCTCGACCCGCAGAAGGTCTACGCGGGCGCGACCTACAACGCCTCCCTGCTCTGGGGCCGCCAGCTGACCCAGTACCAGGTCGTGGACGGCAGGGCCAAGCTGGTCGGCGACCTGGCCACCGACACCGGCACCCCGGCCGACGGCGGCCGCACCTGGACGTACAAGCTCAAGCAGGGCGTCGCCTGGGAGGACGGTCAGCCGATCACCGCCCAGGACGTCAAGTACGGCATCGAGCGCACCTTCGGCAAGGGCTACGAGGTCGGCCCGCCGTACTGGCCGCAGTGGCTCACCGGCGAGGCCGGCTACGAGGCGGCGCGCGCCAAGTACGCGGGCCCGCAGGCCGGCGACCTGGACGCGATCGAGACGCCGGACGAGCGCACCATCGTCTTCCACTTCCCGCAGCCGCAGGCCGACGTCCCGTACATGGCCGCGCAGTCCTCCTCCTCGCCGGTGCGCCGGGACAAGGACACCGGGACGGACTACGACCGCCTGCCGTTCGCGACCGGCCCGTACCGGATCGTCGAGCACGTCCAGAACACCCGCATGGTGCTGGAGCGCAACCCGGCCTGGAAGCCCGAGACCGACCCGATCCGCAGCCAGTACCCGGAGAAGTTCGTCTTCACGTACGGCAAGGAGGCGCTCAACCTCAACCAGGAGATCCTCTCCGGGCGGGACGGCGGTGCCAACGCCACCACCGCGTCCGACACCCTCTCCGCCGAGCTGTACCAGACCACCGACACCGACCCGAAGGCCAGGGAGCTGGTGGTCTCCGGCCGGCAGGGCGCCTTCGTCACCCAGCTGATGGTCAACAACGAGCGGGTGCCGGACGTCGAGGTCCGCAAGGCACTGCACCTGGCCTACCCGCGCCAGCAGGCCCGCCAGGTCCAGGGCGGCGCCCGGACCGGCGAGCTGGCCACCACGCTCAGCTCGCCCGCGCTGATCGACTGGCAGAAGTACGACCTCTACCCGGTCAGGCCCGAGGGCGACCCGGAGGCCGCCAAGGCCGCGCTCGCCAAGGCCAAGCAGGCGCCCGGGAGCCTGACCTACGCGTACCGGAACACCCCGACGGGCCAGCGCGTGGCGCAGGTGCTGGTCGAGGGCTTCGGCAAGGCCGGGATCACCGTCGTGCCCAAGCCGGTCGACCCCAAGGCCTTCCTGGACGAGGTGCACCGCCCCGACTCCCCGTACGACCTGTTCGAGGAGACCAGCTCGGTCGACTGGCCGACCCCGTCCACCCTGATCCCGTTCTCCTTCGACGGCCGGGCCGGCAGCGACCTCAACTCCGCGCGCTACCGCAACCCGGAGGTCGACAAGGAGATCGACCGGATCAACCGGATCGGCGAGCCGCGCGCCAAGGCCAAGGAGCTGTACGCGCTGGAGCAGACCGTGATGAAGGACGTGCCGGTGCTGCCGTTCGCCTACCCGACGGTCAACCAGCTGCGCGGCAGCAACGTCGGCGGGGCGTTCGTCCACCCGATCTACGGGACCGTCTCGCTGGCCTGGCTGTACCTGAAGTCCTGAGCGCCGGGGCCCGCTCCCGCCGCCTGTTCGCGAGTGGCGGGAGCGGGCCCCGGTGTCGCCGTCCTGCTCGCTTCCCGTTCTGGTCGCTTCGCGCACCACTCGCTTCCCGTCCTGCTCGCTCCCCGTACCACTCGTTTTCCGTTCCTCACCTGCGTCCCGCAGTTCCGTCCTGCCTCCCCGTCACGTCGACCCCGGATCGGCCATGCTCTCCTTCGTCCTGCGGCGGACCGCCCAGGCCCTCGCGGTCCTGGTCGCGGTCTCCGCCGCCGCCTTCGCCCTCTTCTACGCCGCGCCCGCCGACCCGGCCCGCGCCGCCTGCGGCCCGCGCTGCGACAGCGGGCAGGTCGCGGCGGTGCGCCAGAGCATGGGCCTGGACCAGCCGCTGCTCACCCAGTACACCGACTACCTGGTCGGGGCCGTCGCCGGGCGGGACATCGGCGACGTGGACGGCTCGACCATCCGCTGCGACGCCCCCTGCCTCGGCTACTCCTACCGGCTGCACCAGCCGGTCAGCGAGGCGCTGGCCGACCACCTGCCGGTCACCCTCTCGCTGACCGCCGGGGCGCTCGCCGTCCTGCTGCTGTTCGGCCTCGGCACCGGGTTCGTCTCCGCGCTGCGGCACGGAGGGCGGACCGACCGGCTGCTGTCCGGCTTCACCCTGGTCGGCGCCAGCGTGCAGATCTACTTCCTCGGGTACGTCGCGCAGTGGCTCCTGGTGTACTCCACCGGGCTGCTGCCCCTGCCCTCCTACACCCCGCCGGCCGAGGACCCGGCCGCCTGGGCGGGCGGGATGCTGCTCCCCTGGCTCGTCCTCGGCTTCGTCAACTCGGCGGTGTTCGCCCGGCTTTCGCGCTCGCAGCTCCTGGAGACGATGAACGAGGAGTACGTCCGCACGGCCCGCGGCAAGGGCCTGGGACGGCTGCGCGCCCACCTCAAGTACACCTCGCGCGGCGCCGCCGGGCCGCTGGTGCAGCTGATCGTGCTGGAGGCCGGGGTGCTGCTCGGCGGGGCCGTGATCACCGAGACGGTGTTCGGGCTGAACGGGGTGGGGCGGTTCGCCGCGGAGGCCGTCGCCGGGCAGGACCTGCCCGCCGTGGTCGGCGCAGTGCTGCTGGCCGCCTGCTTCATGGTGCTGTTCGTCGCGCTGGCCGACCTCGCGGTCGCCTGGCTCGACCCGCGTGTCCGGCTGAGCTGATGGGGAGTCCTTCGATGAAGTCCACTGTTCCGGGGACCGGTGCGAAGAGCACCGGTACGGGGAGCGCTGACGCGAAGAGCACCGGTGTGAAGAGCGCTGAGCCGGTGTTGAGTGTCCGCGACCTGACCGTCACCTTCGCCGACCCGCGTGGTGGCGCGCCGGTGACCGCCGTCCGGGGCCTCTCCTTCGACCTCGCGCCCGGTGAAGTCCTGGGCCTGGTCGGCGAGTCGGGCTCCGGCAAGTCGACCGTCGGGCTCGCCGTCCTCGGCCTGCACGACCCGCGCACCACCACCGTCACCGGCTCGATCCGGCTGGCCGGGCAGGAGCTGGTCGACGCCGAGGAGTCCGCGCTGCGCGGGGTGCGCGGCGGAAGGGCCGCGCTGGTCTTCCAGGACGCGCTCACCTCGCTCAGCCCCTTCCACGGCGTGGGCGCCCAGCTCGCCGAGATGTACCGGCTGCACCACCCGGGTGCGGGCCGGGCCGAGGCGGGCCGGCGGGCGGCCGAGATGCTCGACCGGGTCGGCATCCCGGCTGCCCGGACGCGCGACTACCCGCACCAGTTCTCCGGCGGCATGCGCCAGCGCGTGATGATCGCGATGGCGCTGATGAACGACCCGCGACTGCTCATCGCGGACGAGCCGACCACCGCCCTGGACGCCCGCGTCCAGCGGCAGGTCCTCGACCTGCTCGGCGAGTTGCAGCGCGAGCACGGGACGGCTGTGCTGCTGGTCAGCCACGACCTGGGCGTGGTCGCCGGGACGACGGACCGCACGCTGGTGCTCCGCGGCGGGGTCGGGATCGAGTCCGCGCCGACGGCCGAGCTGCTGGCCGCCCCGCGCGAGCCGTACACCCGGGCGCTGGTGGGCGCTGCGCTCCGGCTGGACTCGGTGCCGGGCACCGCCCTGCCGACGGTCGACGAGCCGGCGCCGTCACGGACGTTCCGGCCGCGGACCGTCGAGCGTCCCGAGCGGTGGCTGGTCGAGGCGGACGACCTGTCCGTGCACTTCCCCGGGCGCCGGCGCTTCCCCGGCCTGCGGGCCGAACCGGTCCGGGCGGTCGAGGGCGTCGGTCTGCGGATCGCGCCCGGCGAGACGCTCGGTCTGGTCGGCGAGTCCGGCTCCGGCAAGTCCACCACCTCGCGGGTCCTGGCCGGCCTGCAACAGCCCACCGGCGGAAGGGTGCTGTACGACGGACAGGACGTCACCCGGCCGGACCGGGAGCTGCGGAAGCGGCTCAGCCGGGAGATCCAGCTGGTCTTCCAGGACCCGTACGCCTCGCTCAACCCGCGCCGGACCGTCGCCCAGACCCTGGACACCCCGCTGCGCCTGCACACCTCGCTGGGCCCGGCCGAACGTCGGGAGCGCTCGGTGGAGCTGCTGGAGCAGGTGGGGCTGGAGGCCGGGCATCTGGACCGCCACCCGCACGAGTTCTCCGGTGGCCAGCGCCAGCGGATCGGCATCGCCCGGGCGCTGGCCCCTCAGCCGCGCCTGATCATCGCCGACGAGCCGGTCTCCGCGCTCGACGTGTCGGTGCAGGCCCAGGTGCTCAACCTGCTGATGCAGCTGCGCGAACGGCTCGGCGTCGCCTTCCTGTTCGTCTCCCACGACCTCGCCGTGGTGCGGCACTTCTGCGACCGGGTCGCGGTGATGCACCGGGGCCGGCTGGTCGAGTCCACCGACCGGGACCAACTGTTCGCGGCTCCGCACACCGAGTACACGAGGGAGCTGCTGGCGGCGGTGCCCTGAGATGATCGAGGCCCGTAGGACACGATCGGAGAGGTGCGACAACGATGTCCAGCAGCGACCGGGCAACCGTGGATGAGGAGCTCGTGGAGGCGGCCCTGGAGGTCGCACGGCGGTACGCGCGGGGTGACAACCACACCGTGGCGGCAGCCGGGCGCAATGCCGACGGGCGGATCGTCACCGCGCTGAACGCCTACCACTTCACCGGCGGGCCGTGCGCGGAGCTGGTGCTCATCGGCGCGGCGGCCGGCCAGGGGGCGTACGAGCTCACCACGGTGGTGGCCGTGGGCGAGGGGGAACGCGGGGTGATCCCGCCGTGCGGGCGGTGCCGGCAGGTGCTGCTGGACTACTTCCCCGAGGTGGCCGTCATCGTCCGGCAGGGGCCGGAGCTGCAGACCGTACCGGTGTCGGCCCTGCTGCCGGGGGCGTACGTCTGGGCCGACCACCAGGAGAACTGAACGCGGGGCTCGGCGGGCGGCCCGGCGGGTGATCCGCGGATGGCCCGGCGGGCGGCGCAGGAGTGAACCAGCAGGTCGCCCGACGTTCGTTCGGCTGCGCCGGTCCGGTTCAAGGCGCTAGCGTGCAGGCGATGTGACGTAGGAGACCCGGGCAAGGAATCACCAACCGAGGGGGCACATTTGTCGGACGACCTGCTCATCGCAAAGATCAACCACGGCTTCGATCACCTCGACGCCGACGGCGACGGCCTGCTGACCGAGCGGGACCACGTCCTGATGGGCCTCTCGGTGGCCCGCTCACTCGGTCACCAGGAGGGCTCCGAGGCGGAGGCCGTGATCGTCCGCGCCTACCTGACGACCTGGCACGACCTGCACCTCGCCCGGCTGCCCGCCGGCACCCAGGCGATCACCCGTGAGCAGTTCGTCACCTCGACCGGCTCGCTCGCCGACGACCCGGAGGCCGCGCGCGACATCCTCGGCGCGCTCGCCGAGGCCTTCCTCGCCGTCGCCGACGCCGACCGCAGCGGGACGGTGGACGCCGGCGAGTTCTTCGTCTTCCAGCGCGGCCACTTCGCCGGCCTCTCCCGCGACGACGCCGACGAGGCCTTCCGCCACCTCGACACCGACGGCGACGGGGTGCTCTCCGCGGCCGAGTTCACCGACGCCATCATCGAGTTCTGGACCAGCCGCGACCCGGACGCGCCCGGCAACTGGTGGACGGGCAAGCCGCCGCGCACCTTCTGAGCCGCACGTCCAGCGGCCCGCGGTGGGGGTCGTCCCGATCAGGCGGCCGGGACGATCCCCTCGACGACGGTGTCGACCGGCGCCGAGAGGTCGTCGACGGCCACCACCTCGGGCAGGGTGAGGGCCGGCTGCTGCCCGGGAACGTCGTGCTCACCTACGGGCGGACGGCCCCTTCGCCAGGCGGGCCGGACTCCCGGCGCGCGACGAGCGGCCCGGGCGCCGGCTGACGCTCACCACCAGACAGACGCCCGCCACCACGATCGCACCGCCCGCGAGGGTCGGGCCGGTCAGCGGCTCGGCCAGGATCAGCCAACCCAGCAGCACCGCGACCACCGGGTTCACGTACGCGTAGGTGGCCACCAGGGTCAGCGGGGCGGAGCGCAGCAGCCAGGCGTACGCGGTGAAGGCGAGCAGCGAGCCGAACAGCACCAGGTAGGCGAGGGCCAGCCAGGACCGGCCGGAGATCGCCCCGAGGTCCAGCCCGTGCTGCTCGCCGCGGCCCAGTCCGACCAGCAGGTTGCCGAGGCCGCCGGCCAGCATCTGGTAGGCGCTCGCGGCGAGCACGTTGCCCGGCATCGGGATCTTCTTGCTCACGAAGGAGCCGGTCGCCCAGAGCAGGGTGGCACTGATGATCAGGATCACACCGGCCGGCTCGATCGACCCGCTGATCGCCGGGGCCGACAGGACGCCGAGACCGACCAGTCCGAGGAGCACCCCGGCCAGCTCGGCCGCCCTCGGGCGCTCCCCGCCGAACGCCGTCAGCACCACCATCCACAGCGGGACCGCGGCCACCAGCAGGGCGGCCAGGCCCGAGGGGACGGAGGTCTCGCCCAGGACCACCATGCCGTTGCCGCCGGTCAGCAGCAGCACGCCGACCAGGGCGGAGGAGGCCAGCTGCCGCCCGGTCACCTTCAGGCCGGCCGGGCCCTGGCGCACCAGGAGGTAGCCGGCCAGCAGCAGGCCGGCGGTGATGAAACGGGCGGCGGCGGAGAGGAAGGAGGGCATCGTCTCCACGGCGACCCTGATCGCCAGGTAGGTCGAGCCCCAGACGATGTAGACCACGAGGAGGGCCAGCCAGACCGCGCCGCCCAGGCGGGGGGTGGGGTCGGCGTCGGCGAGCGGGGGCGGGGTGGGGGTTGTCCTGGCTCTGGCGGCGGCGCCAGAGGCGTCAGGACCTGAGCCGTGGGTCGCGGCCGGTTGGGAGTGCGAAGCGGACGATGTCACGTGTGTCCCCCTTGGACGGTGCTGGCCGAACATCCGACATGACAGCGCATGGACGGCCCGGTGCGCCAGTCGGTATCAGAAATCGGGCACAGGACGTACCGTGGGCGCTCCCCGGCAAGGAGGTCGAACCCGTGTCCGCACCCGAGGAGGCACTGCCGTTCTTCGTGTACGGCACCCTGCGCAGCGGCGGCCGCAATCATGCCGTCCACCTGGCCGGGCGCTGCGCCGACATCCGGCCGGCGGTCCTGGAGGGCGCCGCGCTGCACGAGGGCCCCGGTTTCCCGTACGCGGTGCCGGATCCGGCTCCCGGGCGCCGGATCCTGGGCGAGCTCGTCACCGTACGCCCGGGCGCGTACGCCGGAGCCCTGGAGGCTCTGGACCGGCTGGAGGGCTGCCGGGCGGACGGGACCGGGCTGTACGTGCGGCGGCGGACGACGGTGCGGACGGTGACGGGCGAGCTGCGTGCGGCCTGGGTCTACCTCGCCGGGCCGAGGGCCGAGGCGCGGCTGCGGGAGCAGCCGGCACTGATCGAGTCGGGGGACTGGGGGCGGGTGACGGATGGCAGGTAACAGCGAACAGAGTCTGAAATCTGTCATCTGAAATCTGTCATCTGTCGATTGTCATCCGTCACCCCGAGATCCGGCGCCGAACCGCCCGCATACCGCCAGGTAGGCTGCCCCGGCCAGCAGGATCGCTGGGATCGCAGGATCGAACGACGAGGAGCCACCCGGTGCCCGAGCTGCCACCCCCGATCACCGTCGTCGGGATCGGGGCCGACGGATGGCCCGGTCTCGCCGTCGGCTCCCGGGCCGTGCTGCGGGAGGCCGAGGTCGTCGTCGGCGGCCCCCGCCAGCTGGACCTGCTCCCCCGCGACGAGGTCACCGCCGAGCGCATCCCCTGGCCGTCCCCGCTGCGCCCCGCCGTCCCCGGGCTGCTCGCCGCCCAGGCCGGCCGCCGCGTCGCCGTCCTGGCCAGCGGCGACCCGATGTTCCACGGCATCGGCCGCACCCTCGCCGAGACCGTCGGCGCCGAGCGCCTGCGCGTCCTGCCGCACCCCTCCTCCGTCTCCTACGCCTGCGCCCGGCTCGGCTGGCCGCTGGAGGCCACCGAGGTGGTCAGCCTGGTCGGCCGGCCGCTGGACACCCTCTCCCTCGCCCTCCATCCCGGCCGCCGCCTGCTGGTGCTCAGCGCCGACGCCACCACCCCGGCCGCCGTCGCGGAGCTGCTCACCGCCCGCGGTCACGGCACCGCCCGGCTGCGGGTGCTCGAACAGCTCGGCTCCCCCGCCGAACGCCACCTGGACGGCCCCGCCGACGGCTGGCCGCACCCGCCCGGCGACCCACTGAACGTCATCGCCGTCGACCTCGGCGACGGCCCCCACACCTCCCTCGTCCCCGGCCTGCCCGACGCCGCGTACGAGAGCGACGGCCAGCTCACCAAGCGCCACGTCCGCGCCGCGACCCTCGCCACGCTGGCCCCATCCCCCGGCGAACTGCTCTGGGACGTCGGCGGCGGCTCCGGGTCGATCGCCATCGAGTGGCTGCGCGCCCACCGCGACTGCCAGGCCGTCAGCATCGAGCGCAACCCGGCGCGGGCCGAGCGGATCACCCGCAACGCCGCCGAACTCGGCGTTCCCCGACTCCGCGTGGTGACCGGCCCCGCCCCCGCCGCACTCGCCGAACTCCCCACGCCCGACGCCGTGTTCATCGGCGGCGGCCTCACCGCGCCCGGCCTGCTGGACGGTTGCTGGGCCGCGCTGCGCCCGGGCGGCCGGATCGTCGCCAACACCGTGACGCTGGAGTCCGAGGCGCTGCTCACCGAGTGGTACCGGCGCCACGGCGGGGAACTCGTCAAACTCACCGTCGCCCACGCCGTCCCGGTGGGCGGCTTCACCGGGTGGCGCCAGGCCATGCCGGTCACCCAGTGGTCCGCCGTCAAGCCCGAGCCCGACGTCCTCAAGCCCGGAACCCCCGAGCCCGAAACCCCCGAACCCGACACCCGCCAGGAGAACGCCTCGTGACCGTCCACTTCATCGGAGCCGGCCCGGGCGCCGCCGACCTGATCACCCTGCGCGGCCAGCGCATCCTGGCCCGCGCCGAGGTCTGCCTGTACGCGGGCAGCCTGGTCCCGCGCGAGCTGCTGGACGAGTGCCCGCCCGGCGCCCGCCTGATCGACACCGCGCAGCTCAACCTGGACCAGATCACCGCCGAACTGGTCACCGCACACGAGGCCGGCCAGGACGTGGCCCGGCTGCACTCCGGCGACCCCTCCGTCTTCTCCGCCGTCGCCGAGCAGATGCGTCGCCTGGACGCGGCCGGCGTGCCGTACGAGGTGGTCCCCGGCGTGCCCGCCTTCGCCGCCGCCGCGGCCGCGCTGAAGCGGGAGCTGACCGTCCCGACCGTCGGCCAGACCGTCATCCTCACCCGGATCGCCAAGCGCGCCACCCCGATGCCCGAGGGCGAGGACCTCGCCACCCTCGGCCGCAGCGGCGCCCTGCTGGTGCTGCACCTGGCCGCCGGCTACGTGGACGACGTGGTCGAGCAGCTGCTCCCGCACTACGGCGCCGACTGCCCGGCCGCCGTGGTCGCGATGGCCAGCCGCCCCGACGAGCTGGTGCTGCGCGGCACCGTCGGCGACATCGCCGAGCAGGTCAAGGCCGCGGGCGTGGTCCGCACCGCCGTCATCATCGTCGGCCGCACGCTGGCCGCCGAGCAGTTCCGTGACAGCCACCTCTACTCGGCGGACCGCGAGCGCCCGCACGAGCCGTGCGGGGCGTGATGCGGCACCTGCTCATCCTCGGCGGGACCACCGAAGGGCGGGCACTGGCCGCCGAACTCGCCCCGACCGCGCACCGGGTCACCAGCTCGCTGGCCGGGCGGGTCGCCCAACCCCGGCTGCCCGCCGGGGAGGTGCGGATCGGCGGCTTCGGCGGAGCGGAGGGCCTGGCCGACTGGCTGCGCGCGGAGCGCGTGGACGCGGTGGTGGACGCCACCCACCCGTTCGCCGCCGGCATCTCGCAGAACGCCGCCCTCGCGGCCGCCGCCACCGGCGTTCCCCTGCTGGTGCTGCGCCGCCCCGGCTTCACCCGCGTCGACGGGGACCACTGGCTCCCCGCGCCCTCGCTCGCCGCGGCGGCCGACCTGCTGCCCCGGCGCGGGGAGCGGGTCTTCCTCACCATCGGACGGCAGGGCATCGCCGCCTTCGCCCACCTGGACGGCGTCCACTTCCTCGCCCGCTCGGTGGACCCGCCCGAGCCCCCGGTGCCGCCCTCGTTCGAAGTCCTGCTGGACCGCGGCCCGTTCACGGTCCACGGCGAGGAGGCGCTGCTGCGCAAGCACGACATCGACGTCCTGGTCACCAAGGACAGCGGCGGCGCCGCGACCGCTCCCAAGCTGACGGCCGCCCGCGGACTCCGCCTGCCGGTCATCATCGTGGAGCGCCCGCCGGTACCGGAGGGCGTACCGGTCGTACCCGACGTCCCGGGCGCACTGCGCTGGCTGGAGCAACTGCGGTAGGAGGCCCGGCGACCACGACTGCCCACCGCGCTCGTGGTGACCGTTCGCCGCCCCGGGGAAATGGCGGGCGGGCCCGCCGGATGACGGGCAGGATGGTCCGATGAGCGATGATCAGCGTACCCGGACGCCCCGTACCGCCGACGAACGCACCACTCTGGCAGGCTTCCTGGACCACCAGCGTGACACTCTCGCGATGAAGTGCGCGGGCCTCACCACGGAACAGCTCCGCGCCCACGTGCTGGAACCCTCCGGGCTCTCCCTGCTCGGGCTGGTCCGCCACCTCGCCGAGGTGGAGCGCAGCTGGTTCCGCAACGTCCTCAACGGCGAGGACGCGCGTGGCTTCTGGGCGCACCCCGACGGCTCCTTCGCCGAGTTCGACGTCGACACCGCCGACCCCGACGAGGCCTTCACGATCTGGCGCAGCGAGTGCGACCACGCCAGGGAACTCGTGGCCGCCGCGGAGTCGTTGGACGTCCTGGGCCACTACGGCGACGAGGTCTTCTCGCTGCGCTGGATCCTCACCCACATGATCGAGGAGTACGCCCGCCACAACGGCCACGCCGACCTCCTCCGCGAGCACCTCGACGGCACCACCGGCGTGTAGCACCGGCGTGTAGCACCGGAGGGCACCGGACAGCGCAGGACGGACAGCACCGGCGCCGGCGTCGCAGACAGGGAGCGAGCAGGAAGTGCGGACCCACCAGAAGGAACGCCGGACCCCCGGGCCGTCCGAGCCCTGGAACGAGATCGTCCCCGGGCTCTGGATGGGCGGGCACTACTACACCCCGCCCGGCGGCGAGCTTGAACTCGCGATCGTACGGGCCGAGTTCGACCTGGTGGTCAGCCTCTTCACACTCCCCGGGCACGGCCCGGCACCGGGGGTGGAGCACATCGTCCGGGAGGTGCCCGACGACCTTCTCTCCCCCGGTCAACTGCTCGCCGTCCAGGAGGCGGCCGAGCTCACCGCAGCCGCTGTCCGGCGGGGCCGGCGCACGCTGGTGCGCTGCCACTCGGGCTACAACCGCTCGGGCCTGGTGGTGGCGCAGGCGCTGGTCGACCTCGGGCACGAGAGCGGTGAGGCGGTCCGGCTGGTCCGGCAGCGGCGCTCGCCCTGGGCGCTGAACAACCCGGTGTTCGTGGACTACCTGAACACCGGGTTGGAGGTTGCCGTGCTGCTGACCGGCCTCGACGGGTGAGGCCGGTCAGCAGCATGGCGATCCGTCAGATGTCGCGGAAGGTCTCGATCTGGGCGCCGATGGAGTTGAGGCGCTCGGCGAGGTCCTCGTAGCCGCGGTTGATGACGTAGACGTTGCGCAGGACGGAGGTGCCCTGGGCGGCGAGCATGGCAAGTAGGATGACCACGGCGGGGCGCAGGGCCGGCGGGCACATCATCTCGGCGGCGCGCCAACGGGTGGGGCCCTGGACCAGCACGCGGTGCGGGTCGAGGAGCTTGACGTCGGCGCCGAGGCGGGTCAGCTCGGTCAGGTAGATCGCGCGGTTGTCGTACACCCAGTCGTGGATCATCGTGGTGCCGTGCGCAGCCGCGGCGATGGCGGCGAAGAACGGCACGTTGTCGATGTTGATGCCGGGGAACGGCATCGGGTGGATGGTGTCGATCGGCGCGGTCAGCTTGGAGGGGCGCACGGTGAGGTCGACCAGCCGGGTGTGGCCGTTGTGGGCCCGGTACTCGGGAGTGCGGTCGTAGTCGAGACCCATGCCCTCCAGCACCGCGAGCTCGATCTCCAGGAACTCGATCGGCACCCGGCGGATGGTCAGCTCGGAGGAGGTGACGACGGCGGCGGCCAGCAGGCTCATCGCCTCCACCGGGTCCTCGGCCGGGGTGTAGTCGACGTCACAGGTGATCTCCGGGACGCCGTGCACGGTGAGGGTGGTGGTGCCGATGCCCTCGATCCTGACACCCAGCTTCTCCAGGAAGAAGCAGAGGTCCTGGACCATGTAGTTGGGCGAGGCGTTGCGGATGACGCTGACGCCGTCGTGCCGCGCGGCGGCCAGCAGGGCGTTCTCGGTGACGGTGTCCCCGCGCTCGGTCAGCACGATCGGGCGGTCCAGCGGAGCGCCCGGCTCGACCGAGGCGTGGTAGGCACCGCCGGTGGTGGCGACCTCCAGGCCGAAGCGGCGCAGCGCGGTCAGGTGCGGCTGCACGGTGCGGGTGCCGAGGTCACAGCCGCCCGCGTACGGGATGGCGAAGTGCTGGGCGCGGTGCATCAGCGGACCGAGGAACATCAGCACGCTGCGGGTGCGGCGGGCCGCCTCGACGTCCATCGCCGCGAGGTCCAGCTCGGCGGGCGGGGTGAGTTCGAGGTCGCGGCCCTCGTTGATCCAGCGGCTCTTGACGCCGATGCTGGTGAGCACCTCAAGGATGCGGTAGACCTCTTCGATCCGGGCGACGCTGCGGATCGTGGTGCGGCCGGTGGTCAGCAGCGAGGCGCAGAGGATCGCCACGCAGGCGTTCTTGCTGCTGCGCACGTCGATCGCGCCGGAGAGCCGGGTACCGCCGGCGACGCGCAGGTGCATCGGGCCGGAGTAGCCGAGGGAGACGATCTCGCTGTCGAGGGCTTCGCCGATGCGGGCGATCATCTCAAGGCTGACGTTCTGCTTGCCCTGTTCGATGCGGTTGACCGCGCTCTGGCTGGTTCCGAGGGCCTCTCCGAGCTGCGCCTGGGACCAGCCGCGGTGCTGGCGCGCGGTACGGATGAGGGTGCCGATACGGGTGAGGTAGTCGCCTGTCACTCGCCAGACGATATCTCATGGTTGAGATGGCGACAGAACCAGGGGCCCTACATGCCGCTCCATTTGTCCGCTTCTCGCCCCGTATGGACGTCAGTTCTTCACACCACCACGTGATGTTGTCACGCCGTCGTGACACTCGTGACAATGTCACGGCCCCGGCGGCTCCCTCCGGAGCGCGCACCACCTCACGGCCCGAGCGGCTCCGCCCGGCCGACGACGGTGCCCGCGCGGTCGATGCAGATGACGTCCACCGCGACCGGCGAGCCCAGCAGCACGCCGAGCGCCGTCGCCCGGGCCGCCTCGGCAACCAGGTCCCCGAGCGGCACCCCGGCCGCACGGCACAACTGCACCGCCTCCAGCGCGGTGTTGGCGCCCGCGACCGCTTCGGCCAGCACCTCGTCCGCCCCGCCCCGACGGGCCAGTTCGGCCAGGTACCCCTTGTCCACCTGGGAGCGTGCCGAGTGCAGGTCGAGGTGGCCGGCCGCGAGCTTGGACAGCTTGGCGAAGCCGCCCGCGATGGTCAGCCGGGGCACCGGGTGGCGCTTGAGGTACTTGAGCACGGCACCGGCGAAGTCGCCCATGTCCAGCAGCGCGTCCTCGGGCAGCCCGTGCTCCGCGACCGCGACCTTCTCCGAGGTCGAACCGGTGCAGCCGGCCACGTGGGTGCGCCCCGCCGCCCGGGCCACGTCCACCCCGCGGCGGATCGAGTCGATCCAGGCCGAGCAGGAGTACGGGACGACCACCCCGGTCGTGCCGAGGATGGACAGACCGCCGAGGATGCCGAGCCGGGGGTTCCAGGTGGAGCGGGCGATCTCCTCGCCGTGGTCGACCGAGATCTCGACCACGACGTCCCCGCTGCCGCCGTGCGCGGCGGCCACCTCGGCGACGGCGTCCCGGATCATCTGCCGGGGCACCGGGTTGATCGCGGGCTCGCCGACGGGCAGCGGCAGGCCGGCCTTGGTGACCGTCCCCACCCCGGGACCGGCCCGGAAGACCACCCCGGTGCCGGGCTCGCCGGACCGTACGGTCGAACGGATCAGCGCGCCGTGGGTGACATCGGGGTCGTCGCCCGCGTCCTTGACCACCCCGGCCATGGCGGCGGCCGGCCGCCGCTCCGCACCGGTCAACTCCTGCGCTCTGGTCACCCCCTCCGCGCCGGTCAGCTCCTCGGCGCCGGTCAGCTCCTCGGCGGCGAGGGCGAAGGCGGGCTGCTGGCCCTTGGGCAGGGTGATGACCACCGGGTCCGGGAACTCTCCGGTGAGCAGCGCGGTGTACGCGGCCTTGGTGGCGGCGGTGGCACAGGCTCCCGTCGTCCAGCCGGGCCGCAGGCCGCTGCTCTTCAGCTGGCCGGCCCGGCCTCCCACTCCGGCTCCCGTCTCGGTTCCCGCTGCGGCCACCTGCGCCCCGTTTCCGACGGCGTCCGCGCCGTCCTGCTCCGCTGCGGCGGCCGCACCGGTCGCCGTCGCCGATTTTCCCCCACCCGACCGGGCGGGGCCCGACCGGGGTGGCGGTCACCGCGCCGTGCGCGACCTGTGGAGATACCAGGACCCGCACCCGTTCGCGGGCCGGAGCAGCACCTGTGCACGCGCTGCGAAGGAGGAGGCGTCCCGCCTTCCCGAAGAGTTCTCCGCAGGGGCCTCGCCCATCACACCTACCAGTGAGTAATCTGGCGGTCCGCCAGAAGCGGGTTCATGACACGTGGGCCCGGTCGGGGTCGACTTCCCCGCCGGGCCATCAGTATGTGGGGGTTTTTTGTGGCAGGGATGAATCGGCGTACGTTCCTCACCGGTACGTCGGTGGCCGCGGCCTGGTCGGCCTTGTCGCTGGGCGGCGCGCAGTTCGCCTCGGCCGCGGCGCGCGACCAGGCGCTGGCCACGACAGCCGCGCGGGCGGTCAGGACCACCGGGACCACGCTGGAGCAGGTGGCCACTCCGGTCGGCACCGGCGGCTACAAGCGCCTGACGGCCGGGCCGGGCTGGCCGCTGGTGGTGCGCGGCGACCTGGCATCGGCGACCGCCGGACGGGACGACCGCCGGACCGGCCTGGCCAGCTTCGTCCAGTTCAGTGACCTGCACCTGGTGGACACCGAGTCCCCGGTGCGCTTCGAGTACCTGGCCAAGCTCAACGGCAGTGCGTACCGGCCGCAGGAGGCCCTGAACGCCCGCGGTGTCTCGGCTCTCGTCGAGCGGGTCAACTCGCTCGCCGGTGGCCCGTACACCGGGATGCCGTTCAGCATGGTGATGGCCACCGGCGACAACACCGACAACCACGAGCTCGCCGAACTCGACTGGTACCTCAAGGTCATGGGCGGCGGCCGGCTGGCCCAGAGCACCGGCGACCCCAGCCGCTACGAGGGCGTGCAGAACTCCGGCAACGCCGCCTACTGGAACCCCGAACTCACCTACACCGACGGCTACAAGGCGAAGGGCTTCCCGCAGGTGCCCGGCTTCCTGTCCGCCGCCGGCCGTCCCTTCGACGCACCGGGCCTGCGCACGCCCTGGTACACCACGGTCGGCAACCACGACGACAGCATCGAGGGCTCGCTGCCGGACTTCGGGCTGCTGAACGACCTGTACACCGGCCAGTACAAGCTGGAGGGCTGCGACGACGCCACGGCCGGCCAGCTGATGGACTCGCTGCGCCGCGACCCGGCGGGCGCCGTGCTGCTGCTGGCGAAGCTGATCGCCAGCGGCGAGGCGGTGCGCCGGATCACCCCGGACGAGCGCCGCCGGCCGTTCACGCTCAAGGAGTTCGCCAAGGCCCACCTGAACCCGGCGGTCACCGGCGCCGGCCCGTACGGACACGGCTTCACCTCGGACATGGTGAACAGCGGCAAGCTCTACTACACCTTCCGCATCTCGGAGAAGGTGGTCGGCATCAGCCTGGACACCACCAACCAGGCCGGGTTCGCCGACGGTTCGCTGGGCACCGCGCAACTGCGCTGGCTGGAGCAGCAGTTGCAGGCACACAGCGGGCACTGGTACGACGCCGACGGGCGCAGGGTGACGGGCGGGAGCACGGACGAGCTGATCCTGGTCTTCAGCCACCACACCAGCGGCTCGATGGGCAACCTGCTGCCGGACCCGCGCAACATCTTCGAGGGGCGGCACGACGGCAACGAGCTGGTGGCGCTGCTCCAGCGCTACCCGAACGTGGTCGCGTGGGTGAACGGGCACACCCACATGAACAAGATCACGCCGCACGGCCACGCGGTGCCGGAGCGGGCGTTCTGGGAGATCAACACCGCCTCGCACATCGACTACCCGCAGCACGGGCGGATCATCGAGATCGCGGACAACGGGGACGGCACGCTCTCGCTGTTCACCACGCTGATCGAGTCCTCCGCGCCGTACGGGACGGACTTCGGCAGCACCTCGGACGCCAACCTCGCGGCGCTCTACCGCGAGCTGTCGTACAACGACCCGAACGGCCGCCCGACGGCGCTGCTGGGCGCGGGCGAGGACCACAACACGGAGCTGCTGATCACCAAGCCGACCCGGTAACGGCTTCCGGGGGACGGAGAACGGCGAACAGATGACAGCGAACAGATGATGAAATCTGTTCGCTGTCATCTGTCGCCCGTCACTCCTCCGGGTACCGCCGCGGCGTCCAGACGACCTCCACGCCGCCGCCCCGCTCGACCGCCTGCGTCTGCGAGGAGCCGATCAGCAGGATGGTCCGCATGTCGACCAGCGCCGGGTCCAGCTCACCCAGTCGGACGATCCGCACCCGCTCGGTCGGGCCGCCCACGTCACGGGCCATCACCACCGGGGTCTGCGGCGCCCGGTACTCCAGCAGCAGGTCCCGGGCGAGCCCGACCTGGGTGGTCCGGGACTTCGAGCCCGGGTTGTACAGCGCGAGCACCAGGTCCGCCTCGGCCGCGGCGCGCAGCCGCTTCGCCACCACGTCCCAGGGCTTGAGCCGGTCCGAGAGCGACACCGTCGCGTAGTCGTGCCCGAGCGGGGCGCCGGCCCGGGAGGCGGCCGCGTGGGCAGCGGTCATGCCCGGGAGCACTCGCACCGGGACGTCCCGGTACGCCTCCTCACAGGCGACCTCCAGCACCGCGGTGGCCATCGCGAACACCCCCGGGTCGCCCGAGGAGACCACCGCGACGCGGTGCCCGCGGCGGGCGAGGTCCAGAGCGAACTCGGCGCGCTCCGACTCCACCTTGTTGTCCGAGCCGTGCCGCTGCTGCCCCGGCCGCTCGGGCACCCGGTCCAGGTAGGTGGTGTAGCCGACCAGGTCGGTGGCCTCGGCGAGCGCGCCACGCGCCTCGGCGGTCAGCCAGAGCGGTCCGGCCGGCCCGGTGCCGACCACGGTCACGCTGCCGACGCCGTCCGAGAGCCGGACCTCCGGCTCCAGCGGCGCGACCTTGCTCGGCAGCACCGCGACCGAGAAGTAGGGCACCGTCTCACCGTCGACCTCGGCGAGCGGCGCGACCCGCTCCCCCGCCATGAAGGCCCGCTCCACGTACTGCGCGTCCGCCAGCCGCCCCGCCCGCTCCAGGGCCCGGCGGACGGTCGGGAAGGTGCGCCCCAGCTTCATGATCACGGCCGAGTCGGCGGCGGCGATCCGCGCCGTCAGCTCTTCCTCGGGCAGCGTGCCGGGGATGACGGTGAGCGTCTCCTCGGCCTCGGTCAGCGGCTGCCCGAGCCGGGCGGCGGCCGCGCTGAGCGAGGTCACGCCCGGCACCACCTCGGTCGGGTAGCGGTGCGCGAGCCGCTTGTGCATGTGCTGGTAGGAGCCGTAGAAGAGCGGGTCTCCCTCGGCGAGGACCACCACGTCGCGCCCGGCGTCCAGGTGGGCGGCCAGCCGGGCGGCGGCCTCCTCGTAGAAGTCGTCCAGCGCGCCGCGGTAACCGCCCGGGTGGTCGGTGGTCTCGACGGTGAGCGGGTAGACCAGTTTTTCCTCGACCTGACCACCAGTCAGGTACCGATCGGCGATCGACCGCGCTATGGACCGGCCGTGCCGGGCGCTGTGGTAGGCCACCACGTCGGCCCTGCCGATGAGTTCGGCGGCGCGGACGGTCACCAGCGAAGGGTCGCCCGGGCCGAGCCCGACGCCGTACAGCCGACCCGTGGCCCTCTGCTGATCCGTCACTCTTCTTCGCTCGCAATCGCGTTGACGGCGGCGGCGGCGATCGCGCTGCCGCCACGCCGGCCGCGCACCACCAGGTGCTCCAGGCCGGACGGGTGCTCGGCCAGGGCCTGCTTGGACTCGGCGGCGCCGATGAAGCCGACCGGGACGCCGATCACCGCGGCCGGTCGCGGCGCACCCGCCTCGATCATCTCCAGCAGTCGGAACAGCGAGGTCGGCGCGTTGCCGACGGCGACCACCGCGCCCTCCAGCCGGGGCAGCCACAGTTCCATGGCCGCGGCGCTGCGGGTGTTGCCCATCTTCCGGGCGAGTTCGGGCACCGACGGGTCGGTGAGGGTGCAGATCACCTCGTTGTCGGCGGGCAGCCGCTTGCGGGTGACGCCGCTCGCGACCATGTTGACGTCGCAAAGGATGGGCGCACCGGCGTGCAGCGCGGCGCGCGCGGAGGCGACCACGCCGGGCGAGTACACCAGGTCCTCGACCAGGTCGACCATCCCGCAGGCGTGGATCATCCGCACCGCGACCTGGGAGACGTCCGCCGGGAGGGCGGCCAGATCGGCCTCCGCACGGATGGTGGCAAAGGACTGGCGGTAGATGGACGCGCCGTCCTTCTCGTACTCGATCACTTCGTCGTCCTCCTGGCCTCGGCGACCGCCTCGGCCATCTCCTCGTTCGTCACGTCGACGCTCGTCGCATTGACGTCCGTCGCATCGGCGGCGGTCGCGGTGGACGCCGCACCGGGCCCCGTCCCGTTCACCGTCACCCGGTAGCCGCGCCCCGTGGCGAGCACGTCCACCCACCGCCCGGCCGGGTGGCCGCAGCGCCGTTCACAGCCCGACCAGTGGACGGGCAGAACACCGGCGGGGCCGGCACCGGCTCCCGCCGCGGCGCCGGCGTCCAGCGCCCGGGCCGCGTCCGCACGGACGTCGGCCCGCGACTTGGCGCAGCCCGGCAGCCCGGTGCAGGCGGTGGCCCGTTCCCAGGCCGAGCCGGGCTCGGTACGGAAGCCGGCCGCGGCGAGCGCGGGCAGCCGGTCGGCCGCGGCGCCGGGCAGCACCGCCCCGCGCCAGGGCGTCAGCCGCAGCTCACCGGCCGAGGCGGCGACCAGCGTCCGCCACTGTCCGGCGCTCGCCCGGCCGAAGCGCAGTCCCACCGAGAGCCCGCCGGGCAGCGCGCCGACGGCGGGCGCGGTGCCGGCGAAGTCGGGCAGCGGCGCCGAGCCGGCCGGCATCAGTTCGGGGACCTCGCGCAGGTGCCAGGCCCTGCGACCGTTCGTCCGTAGTGCCGTCAGGAAGGCGCGGGCCGCGTCCAGCACGGCCGTGACCTCCTGCCCGGCCTCGACCGGGTGTCCGCGCCCGTCGCGGCCGAGGCGCAGCAGCCCGGTACCGTCCGGGCCTGCGATCAATGTCACATCGGCGTCGAGCGCGGCGACGTCGCCCCGCCCGTCGTCCAGCGCGAACAGGAACTTGCCGGAGAGCCCGGCCGCCCAGTCGCTCGCGCACAGCCGTGCGTCCAACTCCCGCACCCAGGCCTGCACATCGGCGGTGCCGGAGGTGTCGCCGGCGGCGTCCAGTCCCGCCGTCGGCGAGGCGACGATGTTGCGGACCCGCTCGTGGGTGTCCGAGGGCAGCAGTCCGACGGCGCGCAGCCGGTCGGCGAGCTCGGCCGCGCAGTGCGGGGCCAGGCCGCGCAGCTGGACGTTGCCGCGCGAGGTGGTCTCCAGCTCGCCGTCGCCGAGGGCTTCGGCCGCCTCGGCCAGCGCGAGCGCCTGACGGCCCGTCAACAGGCCGCCGGGGAGGCGGATTCGGGCCAGGGCGCCGTCGTCGGCCGCATGCAGACGAAGCGCTCCGGGGCAGGCGTCCGCACGCCCCCGGTCGGGCACCTCCCGGTCGGGTCCTGCGGCGCCCGGCGCGGCGGCGGCGGGTGTCGGTGGCATGGCGGCGAGCATACAGATGATCCGATCGCTTGCCTCCGTCCGCTGCATCACACCCCGGCCCGGCAGGCCGCCCCGCCTGCCGGACGTCCGAAAGCTCACCCTCCCCCAGGTCAGCCGCACCCCGTACGATGCTGGCGGACGGTCCCCGCGGGCCGCCCACACGCCAGCGACGGCGCAGGGGAGGAAACCGGTGCGAACCCGGTGCGGTCCCGCCACTGTGACCGCGGCTCACCGGTAGACCGGTCGGCCGCGGGAGCCAGGAACTCCTGCCGTCCTCCACCGGCCCGGGGCGCGGACCCCGAGGAAGGCAGAAATGTTCCAGCGCTGTCGCATGCCCGCGCCCGCGTCCCCGGCCGCCATCACGGCCGTTCCGGCCGCCGCCACGACCACCCCGGTCGACCGCGCGGCCGTCCCGGCCACCACAGCGGCCGACCCGGCCCAGATCCCGGCCACCCTGGCCACCGACGAGGCCGGGAGGGCCTTCGCATGATCCTGCTGCTGTCGACGTCCGACACCGACCTGCTCAGCGCCCGTGCCTCCGAGGGCCCGGTGCGCTACCGGCTCGGCAACCCGGCCCGGCTCACCCCCGAGGACCTGCCCGCGCTGCTGGAGGGAACCGAGCTCGTCGTGGTCCGCCTGCTCGGTGGGCGCCGCGCCTGGCAGGAGGGCCTGGACACCCTGCTGGCCGGCCCCCGCCCGGTGGTGGTGCTGACGGGTGAGCAGGCCCCCGACGCCCAGCTGATGGAGCTGTCCACCGTCCCGGCCGGCATCGCCGCCGAGGCGCACGCCTACCTGGCCCACGGCGGCGCGGCCAACCTGGCCGAGCTGGGCGCCTTCCTCTCCGACACCGTGCTGCTGACCGGCCACGGCTTCGCCCCGCCCGCCTCCGCCCCGGCCTGGGGCCCGCTGGAGCGCGAGGCCCGTACGTCCGATGGCCCGACGGTCGCGGTTCTCTACTACCGCGCCCACCACATGAGCGGCAACACCGCCTTCGTGGAGACGCTCTGCCGGGCCGTCGAGGACCAGGGCGCCCGGGCCCGGGCCTACTACTGCGCCTCGCTGCGCGGCGCCGAGCCCGAGCTGCTGGCCGCGCTCGGCGAGGCGGACGCGATCGTCACCACCGTGCTCGCCGCCGGCGGCACCCGCCCGGCCGACGCCCAGGCCGGCGGGGACGAGGAGGCCTGGGACGCGGGCGCGCTGGCCGGACTCGACCGCCCGATCCTCCAGGCGCTCTGCCTCACCTGGTCGCGCGCCCAGTGGGAGGGCAGCGACGACGGTCTGTCCCCGCTGGACACCGCCACCCAGATCGCCGTCCCGGAGTTCGACGGCCGCCTGATCACCGTCCCGTTCTCCTTCAAGGAGCTGGACGAGGACGGCCTCACCGTCTACGCCGCAGACCCGGAGCGCGCCGCCCGGGTGGCCGGCACCGCCGTCAGGCACGCCCGCCTGCGGCACGTGCCGGCCGCCGAGCGCCGCCTCGCCCTGGTGCTGTCCGCGTACCCGACCAAGCACTCCCGGGTCGGCAACGCCGTCGGCCTGGACACCCCGGCCAGCGCGGTGCGGCTGCTGGAGCGGCTGCGCGCGGAGGGCATGGACCTCGGCGACGGCCTGCCCGGTTTCCACACCGGCACCGAGGACGAGGGGCACGAGGGCGACGCGCTGATCCACGCCCTGATCGCGGCCGGCGGCTACGACCAGGACTGGCTCACCGAGGACCAGCTGGCCCGCAACCCGGTGCGCATCCCCGCCGCCGACTACCGCCGCTGGTACGCCACCCTCCCGCAGGGCCTGCGCGAGCAGGTCGAGGAGCACTGGGGCCCGGCCCCCGGTGAGCTGTACGTCGACCGCTCGCAGAACCCCGACGGCGACATCGTGCTGGCCGCGATCCGCTCCGGGAACCTGCTCGTGCTGATCCAGCCGCCGCGCGGCTTCGGCGAGAACCCGGTCGCCATCTACCACGACCCCGACCTGCCGCCGAGCCACCACTACCTGGCCGCCTACCGCTGGATCGAGGCCGCCCAGGAGGACGGCGGCTTCGGTGCCCACGCCGTGATCCACCTCGGCAAGCACGGCAACCTGGAGTGGCTGCCCGGCAAGACCGCCGCGCTGTCCGCCGAGTGCGGCCCCGACGCCGTCCTCGGCGACCTGCCGCTGATCTACCCCTTCCTGGTCAACGACCCGGGCGAGGGCACCCAGGCCAAGCGCCGCGCCCACGCCACACTCGTCGACCACCTCGTCCCGCCGATGGCCCGCGCCGACTCCTACGGCGACATCGCGCGCCTGGAGCAGCTGCTGGACGAGCACTCCAACATCGCCGCGATGGACCCGGCCAAGCTGCCGGCCATCCGCGCCCAGATCTGGACCCTGATCCAGGCCGCCAGGCTCGACCACGACCTCGGCCTGGACGAGCGCCCCGAGGACGACGGCTTCGACGACTTCCTGCTGCACGTCGACGGCTGGCTCTGCGAGGTCAAGGACGCCCAGATCCGCGACGGTCTGCACGTGCTCGGCCAGGCGCCGGCCGGCACCGACCGGGTCAACATCGTGCTCGCCATCCTGCGCGCCCGGCAGATCTGGGGCGGCGTCAGCGCGCTGCCCGGCCTGCGCGAGGCGCTCGGCCTCGACGAAGCGGCGCTGACCCTGGGCGCCACCGACGCGGCCGAGGAGCAGGCCCGCGCCCTGGTCGAGGCGATGGAGGCGGAGGACTGGGCGCCCGCGGCGGTCGGCAAGGTCGTCGCCGGGCTGCCGGAGGCCGTCCAGGAGCCCGTCCGCGAGGTGCTGGCCTTCGCCGCCACCCAGGTGGTGCCGCGGCTGGCCGCCACCACCGACGAGCTGGACGCCGTGCTGCACGCGCTCCAGGGCGGATTCGTCCCGGCCGGCCCGTCCGGCTCGCCGCTGCGAGGCCTGGTCAACGTGCTGCCGACCGGCCGCAACTTCTACTCCGTCGACCCGAAGGCCGTCCCCAGCAAGCTCGCCTGGGAGACCGGCCAGGCGCTCGCCACCTCGCTGATCGAGCGCTACCGCTCGGACAACGACGGCGCCTACCCGCCCTCGGTCGGGCTCTCGCTCTGGGGCACCAGCGCGATGCGCACCGCCGGCGACGACATCGCCGAGGCCTTCGCCCTGCTCGGCGTCCGCCCGGTCTGGGACGACGCCTCGCGCCGGGTCACCGGCCTGGAGCCGATCCCGCCGGCCGAGCTGGGCCGCCCGCGCATCGACGTCACGCTGCGCATCTCCGGCTTCTTCCGGGACGCCTTCCCGCACGTGGTCGCCCTGCTGGACGACGCGGTGCGCCTGGCCGCCGCCCAGGAGGAGTCCCCGGAGTCGAACTACGTCCGCGCCCACGTGCAGGCCGACCTCGCGGTGCACGGCGACGAACGCAAGGCCACCGTCCGCGTCTTCGGCTCCCGCCCGGGCACCTACGGCGCGGGCCTGCTCCAGCTGATCGACAGCCGGGACTGGCGCACCGACGCCGACCTGGCCGAGGTGTACACGGTCTGGGGCGGCTACGCGTACGGCCGCGGGCTGGACGGCCGCCCGGCGCGCGAGGAGATGGAGACCGCCTACAAGCGGATCACCGTCGCCGCGAAGAACACCGACACCCGCGAGCACGACATCGCCGACTCGGACGACTACTTCCAGTACCACGGCGGCATGGTGGCCACCGTGCGCGCCCTCACCGGCAAGGCCCCGACCGCCTACATCGGCGACTCGACCCGCCCGGAGACGGTCCGCACCCGCACCCTGACCGAGGAGGCCGCCCGGGTCTTCCGCGCCCGGGTGGTCAACCCGCGCTGGATCGAGGCGATGCGCCGCCACGGCTACAAGGGCGCCTTCGAGATGGCCGCGACGGTGGACTACCTGTTCGGCTACGACGCCACCACGGGCGTGGTCGCGGACTGGATGTACGAGAAGCTGACCCAGGAGTACGTCCTCGACCCGGTCAACCGGGAGTTCCTCGCGGGCGCCAACCCGTGGGCGCTGCACGGGATCAGCGAGCGGCTGCTGGAGGCGGCGAGCCGCGGGCTGTGGGAGCAGCCGGACCCGGAGCTGATCGAGCAGTTGCAGGCCGCGTTCCTGGAGACCGAGGGGGACCTGGAGGGCGGCGAGGACTGAGCTTGACTATTAACCCCGCCAAGATCATCTCTTGGCGGGGTTCGTCGTTCGCCTGACAGCTGGGCGGCCTTTGCGTGATCGTGTCTTCTCGCTGAA